>CACDTF010000003.1 GCA_902555665.1 uncultured Pelagibacteraceae bacterium | reverse complement strand
AATTTGAGTCTCATAAAAATAAAAGAATATTTTTTCTTTATGGATGGTTATTTGGGTTTGGTTATTTTGTAAGTAATTTATATTGGATCTCGATATCATTAACGTTTGATCAAAATTTTAATTTTTTAATACCTTTTACAATAATATTAATACCTGCTTTTTTAGCCTTGTTTTATGCTTTAGTCGCATACTTATTTGTGCTTTTGAAACCAAATAAAAATTTGAGCTCATTTTTTCTTTTTTCTTTGATATTTGGAATAGTAGAATTTCTACGAGGATCAATACTTACTGGTTTCCCTTGGAATTTAATTGCTTATAGTTTCTCTAATCAAATCGAAATTTTAAACATTACATCAATCATAGGTACTTACAGTTTTAATCTTTTCTGCATTTCATTGTTTTCAAGCCCATCAATATTTATTTTAAGAGAAAATAAAAGAGATGTTAGTATTTGTATTGCATTTCTTATTATAACTATGTCATTTTATATACTTGGTTCACAAAATTTAGAAAAATTTAACAATCAAGAGGTAAAAAATCTTGACTATAAACTAAGAATTTTAAGTTCAAATATAAGCATAGATAGATTTTATAACAATATTAATCCTATATTAGCAATTGAAGAACTAATTGAAATCAGCTCTCCTAAAAAAAGTGAAAAAATAATTTTTATTTGGCCAGAAGGTATTATCCCAGGTATTTCACAAGACCAACTAAAAGAATACAAATGGTTGTTTGAGGATAAATTCAACGAAAATCATTTGCTAGCAATTGGAATTAATAGCAAAGAAGATAAAAATAAAACAATTAAATATTTTAATTCATTATCTATTTTTGATCACAATCTAAATATAATAAATTCATATAAAAAAATTAATCTTGTTCCTTTTGGTGAGTTTTTACCTTTTGAAAAATTATTAAAAAATATTGGCTTAAAAACAATTACTAATGATTACCAACCATATACAAAAGGTAAAGAAAGAAGCATAATTGATCTGGAATACGATAACTTATCACTGAAAATATTGCCCCTTATTTGTTATGAGATAATTTATTCAGGTAAAATTTTCACAAACAGCAACTTTGATTATATTGTAAATATTTCTGAAGATGGTTGGTTTGGTAAATCAATTGGCCCAGAACAACATTTTACCCATAGTATTTTTAGAGCGATAGAGAGTGGGAAATATGTTTTAAGGTCTGCAAATAATGGGTCAACAGCAATTATTAATCCACTAGGAGTTATTGAGCAAAAAGTTGATATAAATAAATCAGGTTACATTGATTTAATTCAGTCAAGAAAAATTGAGACAACTCTATTTGCAAAATTTGGAAACAAAATTTTTGGATTTATAATTTTATTGTATATTTTTTTGATAATTTCATTTAAGAAACTTAGAAATGAGTAATTTAAAAAACTATCTTTTCACGAGTGAGTCCGTTTCAGAGGGTCATCCAGATAAAGTGTCAGATAGGATTTCAGATATGGTTGTTGATAGTTTTATTTCAGGAGATCCATATTCTAGAGTCGCATGCGAAACATTAACTACAACAAATAAAGTTGTTTTGGCAGGTGAGGTTAGAGGGCCTGAAATAAAAAAAGATGAATTAATTGAAAAAGTAAGAAATTGTATAAAAGATATTGGCTATGACCAAGAAGGCTTTACCTGGAAAGAAGCTACAAAAATTGAAAGTCATTTACATTCCCAATCTGCTGATATTGCCATGGGTGTAGATTCCTCTGGCAATAAAGATGAAGGAGCTGGAGATCAAGGTATTATGTTTGGATACGCTTGTAATGAAACGGATGTTTTAATGCCAGCACCTATACATTATTCTCATAAAATTTTAAGATTGATGGCTGAAGATAGAAAATCTGGAAAACTAAAAAATATTGAACCAGATTCAAAAAGCCAGGTAACATTTGAATATATTGATGGAAAACCTTCAAAAGTAAAATCAGTAGTTATCTCTTCACAGCACTCACCAGATGTTAATCAATCACAAGTCAGAGATTTACTTAGACCTTATATGCTAAAATCTATTCCTGAGAATTTTCTTAATGATTTTAATGAGGATGAGTTTTATGTAAATCCTACAGGAAATTTTGTAATTGGTGGTCCAGATGGAGATTGTGGTTTGACAGGTAGAAAAATTATTGTTGATACTTATGGTGGAGCCGCACCTCACGGTGGTGGTGCTTTTTCAGGAAAAGATCCAACCAAAGTTGATAGATCAGCGGCTTATGCGGCAAGATATATTGCTAAAAATGTTGTTGGTTCTAAAATTGCTGAAAAATGTTTAATTCAGTTAGCTTATGCAATTGGCGTATCAAAACCATTATCTATCTATGTCGATTTATTTGATAACGATCTAGATAAAAATAAATTTGTTGAAGAAAAGATTAAAGAAAATTTTGATTTGAGTCCTAGAGGTATCAGAGAAATGTTGAATTTAAATAAACCAATATATGAAAAAACAGCCGCCTATGGTCATTTTGGTAGAGAACCAGAAGAAAATGGTTCATTTTCATGGGAAAAAACTAATAAAACTAACGTTTTTTCTAAATAGTTTCTGTTGAATTAAAAAAAAACTTTACTATATTGCAGCTACATTATTGAACTTTACAAAATGGGCTTTAGCCCATTTTTTTTTGGAGCAAACAAAATTATGTTAAATAAAAGAGCAGATAAACTTGAATTGTTAAGAATTGCTGAAGCTGTAGCTTTAGAAAAATCAATTGATAAAGAACTAATTATAAGCTCTATGGAAACAGGTATTGCTAAAGCTGCAAAATCAAAATTTGGACAGGAAAATGAAATTAAAGTTTCTATCAATAGAGACAATGGAGATATTGAACTTTTTAGAAAATTGATAATCTCTGAAAATCCTGAAAATGCAAATACAGAGATAAAATTGGAAGATGCAATTAATTTAAATGAATTAAACAAAGATAAGTCTATAGGCGACGAAGTATTACAGCCACTTCCTTCATTTGATTTTGGAAGAATAGCTGCACAAACTGCAAAGCAGGTGATTAGTTTTAATGTAAGAGAAGCTGAAAGAGAAAGACAATTTAATGATTTTATTGACAAGAAAGACTCTATTTTAAGTGGAATTGTAAAGAGATTAGAATTTGGAAATGTAATTGTTGATTTAGGAAGAACTGAAGCAATAATTCAAAAAAATGAGTTAATACCTCGTGAAAATATTAAAGCAGGTGATCGTATAAAAGCTTATTGTTATGATGTTAGAAGAGAACCTAGAGGGCAACAAATATTTCTATCTAGAGCTCATCCTAAATTTATGGAAAAGCTTTTTGTTCAAGAAGTTCCTGAAATTTATGATGGACTAATAGAAATTAAATCTTCTTCAAGAGATCCTGGAAGTAGAGCTAAAATATGTGTTAAAGCAGTTGATACATCTCTAGATCCAGTAGGTGCTTGTGTAGGTATGAGAGGTTCAAGAGTTCAAGCTGTTGTAAATGAACTTCAAGGAGAGAAAATTGATATAGTTAATTGGTCAGAAGACCCTGCTATTTTGGTTTCAAATGCGTTATCTCCTGCTGAAGTACAAAGAGTCAACGTTGATAGTGAAAGAAAAAAACTTGATGTAATTCTTACCGAGGAAAATTTAAGCAAAGCAATTGGAAGAAGAGGTCAAAATGTAAGACTTGCGACAAAACTTTTAAATTATGAAATTAATATAATGACAGATGCAGAAGACTCTGAACGAAGACAATTAGAATTTAAAGAAAAAACAGAGAACTTTGTGAAAAATTTAGAGCTAGATGAAACGTTGGGTCAGTTACTTGTTGCTGAAGGTTTTTCAACTATTGATGACATCAAAGATAGTTCAGCTGAAAATTTAATGAAGATCGAAGGTATAGAAGAAGATACTGCTAAAGCATTGATAGAAAGAGCTAAAGAGTTTTATGAAAAGGATCAAGAGGATATTTCTCAGAGAATTAAAGAATTAGGTCTGGAAGATGCCTTGATAAATTTAAAGGGATTAACACCAGGAATGTTAGTCACACTTGGTGAACAAAAAATTTTAAGTTTAGAAGATTTTGCAGATTTAGCATCCGATGAATTAACTGGTGGTTATGATGTGGTTAAAGGTGAGAGAGTAAAAATCCAAGGTTATCTGGAAGATTTTGCTTTATCTAAAGAAGAAGCGGATGAACTAATTATGTCTGCCAGAAACATTATTTATAAAGATTGAGTGATGAGGTATGGAGAAAAAAACAAAATTAACAATTTCAGGCTCAGCCAAAAAATCAATCAAGAATATTGAGATTGCTAAATCTCAAGGAAAAAATTCTGTAGTTATTGAAAAACAAACTGGAAAATTCTCGAGTAGAGGAGGATCATTTAGATCTAGTACGAATAAGCCAAGATCAAGCTCAACGTTCAACAGAGGAACACCATTAAAACCTTCATTTAATCCTAAATCACCCCCTATAACAAACGATTTTGAAAAGAGAAAACTAGCAGAGCAAAGAGCTACTAAACGACTTAAGGGAGATAGTGAAAACAAAGATAGAAAAACTTTAAAAGCAGGAACAAAAAAGAGAGAGCTAAAATTAACTGTATCAAGAGCACTAAGTGATGAGATTGATGCAAAACAAAGAAGTTTAGCATCAGTAAAGAGAGCAAGACAAAAAGAAATTAAAAATGCTAAGAAAGATGATTCTCAAGAAAATTTAAAACCAATTAAAAGAGATGTAAATATTCCTGAAGCAATCACAGTAAGAGAACTTGCAAATAGAATGGCTGAACAATCAAGCAATGTAATCAAGCATTTATTTGGCATGGGTGTTACTGTGACTATTAATCAAACATTAGCTGCAGATACTGCAGAATATTTAGTTAAAGAATTTGGTCACAATCCAATTAGGGAAGAGAAAGCAGAAGAAATAATTCAAAAAATAAAAGCTTCAAGAACAGAAAGTTTAAAAAATCGACCACCAATAGTTACCGTTATGGGTCATGTAGATCATGGCAAAACATCAGTACTAGATGTTCTCAGAAGTGCGAACGTGGTTTCAGGAGAATTTGGTGGAATAACCCAACACATTGGAGCTTATCAAATTGAAAGTCAGGGTAATAAATTAACATTTATTGATACCCCAGGTCATGCTGCATTTACAGAAATGAGAGCAAGAGGATCAAAATTAACAGACGTGGTTGTTTTAGTAGTTGCTGCTGATGACGGAGTTAAACCTCAAACAGTTGAGTCTATTAAACATGCTAAAGCCGCAAATGTTCCAATAGTTGTAGCAATAAATAAATGTGATTTACCAGAGGCAGATCCTCAGAAAATAAAAAATCAATTATTAGAGCATGAACTAATTGCTGAGGATTTATCTGGAGATACTTTAATGGTTGAAATTTCTACTAAGACAAAACAAAACTTAGATAAATTGGTAGAGTCAATAATACTACAAGCAGAAATTTTAGATCTTAAAACGGATTATGAATCTAAAGCTACAGGTATAGTTTTA
Organism: uncultured Pelagibacteraceae bacterium; assembly: GCA_902555665.1. Taxonomy (GTDB): domain Bacteria; phylum Pseudomonadota; class Alphaproteobacteria; order Pelagibacterales; family Pelagibacteraceae; genus Pelagibacter. The sequence goes on along the minus strand of CACDTF010000003.1, from coordinate 86,854 downwards.
GAATCAAAAATTGATGTTGGTAGAGGTCCAGTTGCAAATATAATTGTAACAACAGGAACACTTAAGAGAGGTGATTTTTTTGTAAGTGGTTTAAAGTGGGGAAAAGTAAGAGCTATTATCAATGATAAAGGTAAAAATATTAATGAAGCATCACCTTCTACTCCTGTTGAAATTTTAGGAATAAATGGTGCAGCTAAAGCTGGAGACGATTTTATTGTTCTTGATACAGAAAAAGAAGCTAAGACACTTAGTGAAAATAGAGCACAAGAGAGTAAGGATGGAAAAAATCCACTATCTTTCGCAACTCAAGACTCTGCATTTTCAGATAAATCTACAGAAGAATTAAATTTAATAATTAAATCTGATGTACATGGATCATCTGAAGCAATCAAAAATGCAATTAGTCAAATTAAACATGATGAGGTTAAACCTAAAATAATTTTAGCAGATATTGGAATGGTAACAGAAACAGACGTTACATTAGCTAAAGCTTCAAATGCAGTATTAATAGCTTTCAATGTTAAACCAAGTAAAGAAGCAAAAAAACTTGCTGAAAATGATAAGATAAAAATATCTTCTTACAATATTATTTATGAAGTTTTAGATTACATTAAACAAAGAATGTCAGGATTATTGGCACCCGATGTCCAAGAAAAAATTACTGGTACAGCACAAATTTTGGAAATATTTAAAGTCTCAGGTGCTGGAAAAGTTGCAGGCTCAAAAGTAATTGAAGGAGAAATTAATAGTACTTCAGATGTTAGAATAATTAGGGATGGTACTATTATTTATACTGGAAAAGTTTTATCAATATTTAGAGAAAAAAACCAAGTGAAACAAGTAAGTGGCGGTCAAGAGTGTGGAATAACCGTTAAAGATTATATGGATTTTCAAAAAAATGACACAATAGAGGCTTTTAGTGTTACATCTACTGAGAGGTCAATTTAATGGCGGACAGAATAGGAAAACCAGTATCACAAAGACAACTTAGAGTAGGAGAAATGATTAAGCAGTCTTTAAGCATGATTTTTATAAGAAATGAGGCTAAGGTGCCAAATTTAGAAACAAACACTATAACAGTTACTGAGGTTAGAATGAGTCCTGATTTAAAAATTGCTAAAGCATATGTTCTTCCATTGGGTGGAAAAGATGCGGAGGAAACAATTAGTGTTCTAAAAGAATACTCATTTTTAATTAGAAAAATTTTATCACAAAAAGTGGTTATGAAATTTTTACCAAAATTACTTTTTAGAAAAGATGAATCTTTTGAGTATGCGGAAAAAATAGAAAACTTAATAAAACAAACAAATAAATAGGAAGCAAGAGGCATGAACAAAAAGGCACAAGAATTAGCAATTCACGATAAAGATACTGGATCTTCAGAGATACAGATCGCTTTGCTAACTGAGAAAATTGAAACTCTCTCTAAACATATTAAGCAATTCAAAAAGGATAAACATTCATCTGTTGGATTGTTGAGAGCGGTAAATAGAAGAAAGAAATTGTTAGAATACCTTAAGAAAAATAAAATGGATTCTTACAAAAATGTACTGTCGAAATTGAATTTAAGAAAATAGAAGTCAAGATAGATAGAACGGAATGGAACGAAACGAACGAAACGAAATGGAAATGAAATGTTTAAAGTATATAAGAAGGAAATTGAAGTAGCAGGAAAGAAGATAAGTTTAGAAACAGGTAAAGTAGCAAGACAGGCAGACGGTGCAATAATCGCAACATGTGGAGAGACAGTCGTACTAGCAACGGTAGTAGGAGCAAAAAAAGTAAATCCTGATATGGATTACTTTCCATTATCTGTAAATTACCAAGAAAAATATTATGCAGCTGGAAAAATTCCAGGTGGATATTTTAAAAGAGAAGCAAGACCAACTGAAAGCGAAACATTAATCTCTAGATTAATTGATAGACCAATCAGACCTTTGTTTCCTGATGAATTTAAAAATGAAGTACAGTTATTACCAACTGTAATTTCATACGATAAGGAAAACGAACCAGATATTTTATCAATCACTGCATCTTCAGCAGCTTTAGCTATATCAGGAATGCCATTTATGGGTCCTGTAGGAGCTTCAAGAGTTGGATTTATTGATGGAAAATATGTTTTAAACCCATCTAAAGTAGAGTTAGAAAAATCGAAATTAGATTTAGTTGTAGCAGGTACAAAAGAAGCTGTACTTATGGTTGAGTCTGAAGCAAGTGGCTTAACTGAAGAAGAAATGCTAAACGCAGTTAAATTTGGTCACGAAGGTTTTGTTCCAGTGATTGAAATGATTGAGGAACTTGCAAAAGAATGCAGAAAACCTGAGTGGACAGTTGAGAAAAAAGATCTATCAGAAGTTAAGAAAAAACTAGAAGAAACTTTTACAGAAGATCTTAAAAAAGCTTTCGCAACAAGAGATAAACAAGATAGATCAAATCAAATTTCAGAGATTACTGATAAAGCTAAAAAACTTTATGAGGAAGATGAAAATTATACTGATCTTGATGTTAACAGTCAGCTAAAAAATCTAGAAAAATCAATTGTAAGAACTGACATTCTAAAAAACAAAAATAGAATTGATGGCAGAGGTTTATCTGATGTAAGACCTATCGAATGTGAAGTGGGTGTTTTACCAAGAGCTCATGGTTCTGCATTGTTTACAAGAGGAGAAACTCAAGCAATTGTTGTTGCAACATTAGGCACATCTGATGATGAGCAAAGAATTGAAAGTTTGGATGGGCTTCAAAGAGAACGATTTATGCTTCATTATAATTTTCCTCCTTTTTCAGTTGGAGAAACTGGAAGAATTGGAACTGGTAGAAGAGAAATCGGACATGGTAAATTAGCTTGGAGAGCGATTAACTCTTCATTACCTACAAAAGAAGCATTTCCATATACTTTTAGAGTAGTTTCAGAAATTACAGAGTCTAATGGTTCTTCTTCAATGGCTACTGTTTGTGGAACTTCTTTAGCATTAATGGATGCAGGAGTACCCATTAAAGAACCAGTTGCTGGTATTGCAATGGGATTAATAAAAGAAGGTGACGATTTCAGCGTCCTTTCAGACATCCTAGGTGATGAAGATCATCTTGGTGACATGGACTTTAAAGTTGCTGGAACTAAAGATGGAATTACTTCTCTTCAAATGGATATCAAAATTACAGGTATTACTTTTGAAATTATGGAACAGGCATTAAGCCAAGCTAAAGATGGAAGAGTTCATATCTTAGGTGAAATGAATAAAGCATTATCAGCTTCAAGATCTGATGTTGGAAAACATACTCCAAAAATGGAACAAGTTAATGTAGATAAAAAAGACATTGCTGCTGTGATTGGAAAAGGTGGTGCAACAATCAGAGAGATAGTTGAAAAATCAGGTGCGAAAGTAGATGTAAACGACGAAGGTGTAGTAACAGTTGCTGCGCCAGATGAAGAGTCTAGAAACATCGCAATGCAAATGATTAAAGATATCACTGCAAAAGCTGAATTGAATAAAATTTATTCAGGTAAAGTAATGAAGATTATGGAGTTTGGTGCATTTGTTAATTTCTTAGGAAAACAAGATGGACTTGTTCATATCTCAGAACTTGCAGATAAAAGAGTAGCTAAAGTTACTGACGTTGTTAAAGAAGGTGATGAAGTAAAAGTTAAAGTTATTGGTTTCGATAGAGGTAAAGTTAAACTTTCTATGAAACAAGCTACTGAATAATAAATTTCTAAAACTTTATTTTAGCTAATTTATATCGAGCCATTGGATCCATATTATATTTTTTCTTCCAATCCTTTGGCATCGATGATCTTATTTTTAGTTTTTTATTATTAAGCTTCTTATGTTCATTTTTAGTCACCAATATAACTCTCCAATATTTTTTAAGTATTTTCTCAACATTATTAGTTTCAAATTTTTTTAAGCTCATAAGCATATCTACAATTACTTGAGCAGGAACAGCATGTTCAACCTCAGTATTTTCTATTTTAGTTTTAGACGCTGCTTTAGTTTTGTTTAATTTATGTTTTCTAAAAATATGAATACCCAATTCTTTTGCTTGCCAATAATGATTTAAAGCTAGTTTTAAGTTTCTATTAGCTTCATTTCTTGTAAAACCGAAATTTTCTGCAGCTTTGAGTTGTTTTAAAGCAAAAATTATAAAATCAATGTTCTTCTTCACATCAATAATTTAACTAAATTTAACTAAATTTCAGGTAATATTTTTAGGGTCTGGCATGCCAACCTTGTTATATCCAGCATCTACGTAATGAATTTCACCGGTAACACCATTTGCTAGGTCGCTTAGAAGGTATAATGCTGAATTTCCAACATCATGGATATCTACGTTTCTTTTAAGAAAAGAATGATCCTCATTCCATTTATATAAAAATTTTGCATCCCCGATAGCAGAAGCAGCTAATGTTTTGATAGGTCCTGCACTTATTGCATTTACTCTCATACCTTTGGCTCCTAAATCTCTTGCAAGATACTTAACACTTGCTTCAAGAGCTGATTTACAAACACCCATTACATTATAATTTGGAATTGCTTTAGTAGACTCGTAAGTTAAAGTTAATAAACTTCCACCTTGCTTCATTACTTTTGAAGCTTCTTTTGCTACTTCAGTAAATGAAAAACAAGAAATTAACATACTTCTTAAAAAATTTTCTCTTGTCGTATTTAGGTACTCACCTGATAACTCTGATTTATCTGAAAAAGCAACTGCATGAACTACAAAATCAATTTCACCCCATTGAGATTTGATATCTTCAAATAATTTTACAACTTCTTCTTTTTTTTCAACATCACAACTAAATGTAACGTTTGAATTTAATTTTTCTGCTAAAGGAATTACTCTTTTTTTTAAAGCGTCACCTAAATAAGTAAATGCTAGTTCAGCTCCTGCTTCAGCAAGTTTTTGAGATATGCCCCAGGCAATAGATCTTTCATTGGCAACACCCATGATTAATCCCTTTTTACCTTTCATTAAACTCATAAATTAAACCTTTTCAAAAATTAAAGCTGCATTAGTTCCACCAAAGCCAAAGCTATTTGACATTACTGTATTTAAGGTTGCTCCTATTTCAGTTTTCGCAACAATTGGAAATTTTTTAGCATCATCATCCATATCTGTAATATTTGCTGATCCTGTTATGAAATTATTTTTCATCATAATCAAACAATAGATTGCTTCATGCACTGAAGCAGCCCCTAATGGATGACCCGATAAAGATTTTGTTGAACTTATTTTTGGAATATCTTCTCCAAAAGTTTCCTTAATAGCATTAAGTTCAGTTATATCTCCAACTGGAGTAGATGTTCCGTGTGTATTAATGTAATCAATTTTATTTTTAGCAGTTGCCATTGCCATTTTCATACATCTAACAGCACCTTCACCAGATGGTGCTACCATATCGTATCCATCTGAAGTTGCTCCATAACCAGTTAATTCTGCGTATATTTCAGCACCCCTTGCTTTAGCATGTTCGTATTCTTCAAGCACTAATACACCTGCACCACCAGCAATTACAAATCCATCTCTAGTCTTATCATAAGCTCTAGACGCAGATTGAGGAGTATCATTATATTTTGATGATAAAGCTGTCATAGCATCAAACATTGCTGTCATTGCCCAATGAATTTCTTCACTACCACCCGCAAAAACAACATCCTGTTTGCCCATTTGAATTAATTCCATAGAATTTCCTATGCAATGTCCACTAGTTGCACATGCAGAACTCATTGTGTAGTTAGTTCCTTTAATTTTAAATGGTACTGCAAGTGTTGCTGAGGCAGTACTGGCCATTGTTCTTGGAACAATAAAGGGCCCCATTAGTTTTGGAGTTTTAGCTCTTGTCTTGTCTGCTGCAAGTATTACATTTTCAATTGATGGGCCACCGGAACCCATTACAATCCCAGTTTTAAAATTGCTCACTTCACTTTCTTTTAATCCAGAATCCTTAATTGCTTCTTTCATTGCAATATAATTATAAGCTGATCCTGAACCCATAAATCTAATTGTTTTTCTATCGATATGATCCTCCAGTTTAATATTTGGTTTACCATGAACATGGCTTTTTAAATTATGCTCTTTGTACTCTTCTGCAAAAGAAATTCCTGATTTTGAATTTAATAAAGATTGATGAACTTCTTCTTGATTATTGCCTAGACAAGAAACTACTCCTAAACCTGTGATAACTACTCTTCTCATTATTTAAACAACCCTACTTTTAAACTTTCAGCCGAATATATTTTTTTATTATCTGCAAGAACAATCCCATTTGCAAGCCCAACAGTTGTTCCTCCAGGAGACATAATTTTTTTCATATCTATTTCATATCTTACATTTTTTACACTCTGTAAAACTTCACCTGTAAATTTCACAGTACCCACTCCCAAAGCTCTTCCTTTTCCAGGATTTCCTAGCCAACCTAGAAAAAACCCTACCAGTTGCCACATAGCATCTAAACCTAAGCACCCTGGCATAACTGGATCTTTTTTAAAATGACAATCAAAAAACCAAAGATTATCTTTAATATCTAATTCAGCTTTTAAAGAGCCTTTATTAAACGCTCCATTATTTTCATTGATTTCCGTTATTCTGTCAAACATAAGCATTGGCGGAAGAGGTAATTTTGCATTGCCAGGTCCAAAAAGATCACCATTTCCGCAAGTTATTAGGTCATCATAGGAGTACGAGTTTTTTTTCATAATTTCGAGACCCTTATTACTTGATTTAATCCTAATATAATATAATAAAACAATATATTTTTATTCATACTTTAGAATAGTTATAAAAAACAATGCCAAAAAACTGCAATTTTATTGAAAAATTAAGAGAAGTTGGGCTTAGACCGACTAAGCAAAGAATAAAAATGTGTGAAGTTTTGTATAATAGAGAAAAAACTTTTCATTTCACAATTAACGATTTGGTTAAATTGTTATCTGAGAAAATGAATCAAAAGATATCTCTAGCTACAGTTTATAACACAGTTCATGCATTTGAAAAAAAAGGATATTTAAAAGAAATTTCAATCGATAGTCACAAAAGTTATTTTGATACAAACACATCTGCACATCATCATTTTTTTGATGAAGATACGCATGAGTTAATTGATTGTGATGAGAGCGATATAGACAAAATAAATATTAGAAAAAATATTACAGGAAAAAAAATAAATTCCGTTGAAGTGTTGGTTAGAGTTGCGAGTGATAATCAAACTCAAAAATAATTTAATTAAATCATACACTTAAAATCTACATTATAATAATTCTAAACTATTGACATACTGTCTATATGCATTATATGGTTTATTAATCATTAAAAAGGAGAAAAAATGTCTTTAAAAGGAAGTAAAACAGAAGAAAATTTAAAAGAAGCGTTTGCTGGTGAAAGTCAAGCAAACAGAAGGTATCTTTATTTCGCACAAAAAGCAGACATCGAAGGTTACAATGATGTAGCTGCAGTTTTTAGATCAACAGCCGAAGGTGAAACCGGTCACGCACATGGTCATTTGGAGTATCTAGAAGAAGTTGGTGATCCAGGAACAGGTATGCCAATTGGTGAAACAAAAGCAAACTTAGCTTCGGCAGTACAAGGTGAAACTCATGAGTATACTGATATGTATCCTGGTATGGCTAAAACAGCTAGAGAAGAAGGCTTTGAAGAAATTGCTGACTGGTTTGAAACTTTAGCTAAAGCTGAAAAATCACACGCTGGTAAATTTCAAAAAACTTTAGAGTCTATTAGCTAATTAAATTTCTTAGTGGGCCTTAGTCGCCCACTAAAAACAATTCGAATTTCAAATAACTAAATTGTATGAGTAAAGAAGGAAGTTTAGGTGCACCTATAAGACACCCTATAGATTTTGAGCATCCTGATTTTTTAAATGCTGAAAAATTAGATGCTGAAATGAGAAGAGTGTTTGATATTTGTCATGGATGTCGAAGATGTTTTAATCTCTGTGATTCATTTCCGAAGCTATTCGACATGATTGATGAGTCTAAAAATGAGGATGTTGAAAGCTTATCTAGCAATCAATTTGCTCCCGTTGTTGATGCATGCACTTTGTGTGATATGTGTTTTATGACTAAATGCCCATATGTCCCACCCCACGATTTTGATCTAGATTTTCCACATTTAATGCTGCGATATAGAACAGCTCAAAAAAAGTTAGGTAAATTACCAAGTGTACCAACACAACTAGCTCAAATAGACCGAAACGCTAAAATTGGTGTGTTGTTCTCAAAAATAATCAATTGGGCATCAAATATTAAAAATAAATTAATTAGAAAAATTTTAGAACTTATTGCTGGAATAGATAAAAGAGTTCAGCTACCAAAGTATAACTCAGAAACTTTTTCAAATTTTTTCAAAAAAAATAGAGATAAAATAAATTATCTAACACCTTCAAAAGATAGAAAGGCTGTAATCTATTCAACTTGTTTTGTAAATTTTAATAAAAAAAATACAGGTGTTGCTGCTTTAAAAGTTTTGAAAAAAAATGGTGTAGAGGTCCAGGAGGCTTATCCTGGTTGTTGTGGAATGCCATTTTTAGAGCAAGCAGATCTTCCAAAAGTTGTTGAACAAGCAAAGAAAGTTTCTGAGCATTTAATCGAATGGATTGATAAAGGTTATAAAGTAGTAACTCTAACAGCGAGTTGTGGATTGATGTTAAAATTTGAATGGCCTTTACTATTGCCAAACGATGAAAAAATAAAAAAATTATCTGCAAATGTTATGGATATTGATGAGTATGTGGTTGATATAGCAAACAATGAGGGATTAGTAGAAGGATTAAATGAGATTGATGGAGGAGTAACTGTGCATCATGCTTGTCATGCCAGAGCACAGAACATGGGTATCAAAGCAAGAGATATGTTAAAATTAATACCAAACGTTAAAATTGATGTTGTTGAAAGATGTGCAGGTCATGGAGGTACTTTTGGAGTAATGAAAGAAACGCATGATTTAGCAAATAAAGTTGGAAGACCAACAGCTAGACAAATTAAAACTAAAAATAATAAGTATATGGCTTCGGATTGTCCTCTAGCTGGTAAACATTTAAAACAGTTAGAAGTTGATACAAATATATCTAATGATGAGGCACTACACCCTATCGAATTAATGGCAAAAAGTTATAATTTATAATCATGTCTAGAGAAAAAAGAGAAATCGAAAAAGAAGACATCATGCCTCTGGATGTTTATACAGGCAAGAGGCGTGAACTAAGAAAAAATATTGTTGATTATAAAAAAAATAGAAGAGTTGCTTTGGGTCCTTATGCTACTTTTTATTTTGAAAGTTATGAAACAATGTTAGCTCAAGTTCAAGAAATGCTATACATTGAAAAAGGAGGTGATGAACAACTTCAGGATGAGCTTTCTGCATATAATCCTTTAATACCTAACGGAAAAGAGCTTACAGCAACTCTGATGTTTGAAATAGATAATCCTATTTCAAGAGCTGCGTTTCTTGGAAAAGTTGGTGGAATAGAAGAAACAGTATTTATGAATATAAATGGTCAGAAAATTAAAGCGGTTCCAGAGGAAGATGTGGATAGAACTTCTACTGAAGGCAAAGCTTCTTCAGTACAGTTTATTCATTTTAATTTTACTGATGATCAAATAGAAAAATTTAAATCTAATAGTTCAGAAATAGAGCTCGGTATAGATCATAAAGAATATTCTCATAGCACAAAATTATCTAAAGAAAATGTAGCCTCTTTATCTGCTGATTTTAGTTAATTTAGTCCCCAAATATTATCTGTTTTAATCCAACCTTCAAATTCCTCTGATGAAATTCTGCACCAATTTTGTTCACATTTTTTTAAAATTAATAATCTTCCTTCTTTTATTTGAGCAACTGGTTTAGCAAAAGATGTAGGTTTCTTAAATAAAACTTTGTCTTTTGTGGCTATTACTGAATTACTTTTTTTTAATTGTGAAATATGAATCCATCCGCTGTTATTTTTAAAATCAATAATTCGTCTAAAATTTTCTTTTTTATCGATTTGTTTTAAAGGTAAATTTATTTTCTTGTAAACATACTTGATGTCAGATTCAAAACTTGGTCCATAACGTACGTTCACCTTATTTTTTTTAAGAGAAACGAATATTTCTCCTGCATTACTTGAGGTAATAAAGAATATTAAAAGAGAGAATATAAAAATATTATTTATTAGATTTTTTATTTTCACTTTTCTTTGTTTTATTTAATTTAACTTTTCTAAAGCTTAAATTTAATAAATCTATAATAAGAATAAATCCATTTAAATTTTGACCAATTTTTAATATTTTTTTTAAAACTTCATTAGCTAGCATTGTTCCAATTGTTCCTGCTACTGGTCCCAATATTCCTTCATATTCACAGTTTAATATTTCATCAGTAATAACTTCCTCTTGATAGAAGTCTCGTAAAGAAGGAGTATTTTTATCTACAAAATCAAAAGTAAAAATATGACCATCAAATTTACTAATTGCTCCAGTCACAAGAAATTTTTTATATTTTAAACTTAAATCATTTATTAAAAATTTACTTTCAAAATTGTCAGTACCATCAATAATGAAGTCATAATTTTTTATTATTTTTTCAAATTTTACTCTATCTATTTTAAAGTTATAAAGATTTATTTTTGTTTTTGGGTTTATTCTATTTAGTCTTTTTTTGGCAATTGTAACTTTTGAGTGATTTAAATCTTTTTCATCATATAAACTTTGTCTATGAATATTTGATAGGCTGACGATGTCATGATCAACAATTCCTAGTTTCCCAATGCCAGATCGGGTTAAAAAATCAGCCGCAGGACATCCTAGACCACCCATTCCAATTATTAAAACCTTCGAGTCTAGAATTTTTTTTTGTCCTAATGGACCTATGTTTTTTAAAATTATTTGTCTAGAAAACTTATCTATTTCTTTTTTTCTTAAATTTTTGCTCATTTTCCAGTAGAGCCAAAACCACCCTCTCCTCTAATTGTTTCTGGTAGATCATCAGTTTCCTCAAGATCCATTTTAATTACAGGAGTTAAAATCATTTGTGCTATTCTATCTTTATTATTTATTAAAAAATCATTTTTTCCATGATTAAAAAGGATTACTTTTATTTCTCCCCTGTAATCACTATCAATAGTTCCAGGTGTATTTAAAACACTAATATTGTTTTTTGCAGCTAAACCAGATCTTGGTCTTATTTGGATTTCGAAATCACTTGAAAATGCAACAGCAAGCCCTGTTGGTACTAAGCATGATGAGTTTGGTTTAAGATTAATAGGTTCTTTTATTAATGCCATTAAATCCATACCTGATGCACCTTCTGTTTTGTAAGTGGGTAATTCAACCGCAGGGTCTAACTTTTTGATAAGAATTTTTGCCATTAATTTAATTGATCAATTATTCTATCAACTATTTCATCAGAAATTCCAGATTTTTTTTTGTACGAAAGTTTTTCTTTTTTAACGTCTTTGTTTTTATAATGAATTGTTACTTCATTATAATCAGAATTAAATCCTATATCTTTATTTGATACATCATTAGAAATTATCCAGTCACAACTTTTCTTATTTAATTTTTCCTCTGCATTTTTATCGATCTGATTAGTTTCTGCTGCAAATCCTATTACAAGTTTAGGTCTCATGGAGTTATGGTTAGACACATAATGAAGTATGTCTACATTCTTTTCTAAATTTAAGTTTAAGTTCTCTTGTTTTTTAATTTTATTTTCATACTTTTTATTAATTTTAAAATCAGCTACTGCAGCAGAAAAAATTGCTACATCAACAGGTAAATTTTCTTGAGTAGCAACTAACATTTCATCTGCTGTTTCAACTTTTATAAGATTAATATCTTTAGTTATTTCAAGATTAGTTGGACCTGATATTAATGTTGTATCAAAACCTTTTTTGGATAACGATTTTGCTAATTCATATCCTTGTTTGCCACTTGATTTATTTGTAATAAAACGAACTGGATCTATGTACTCATTAGTTGGACCTGCTGTAACTAATGCTTTAAATTTTTTGTTATTTTTTTGAGTTAAGAAATATTTATCAATTTCTTCAGCAATTACTGATGGGTCTGACATTTTACCTTCTCCATATTCACCACATGCCATATCACCAACCTCTGGACCTATTAGTTTATATCCAAACCCTTTTAATTTTTTTATATTTGTTTTAGTAGTTGGATGCTCCCACATTCTTACGTTCATTGCTGGTGCTAAAATAATGTCTTTATCAGAAGCCAATACAACAGTGGATGCTAAATCATCAGTTGTTCCTTGAGCAAGTTTTGAAATTGTATTTGCCGTTGCAGGTGCAATTACAATTATATCTGCCCATCTTGAAAGTGAAATATGATCCATTTTAGCTTCATTTTCTACACTAAATAAATCACTATAAACTTTACCTTGAGAAAGTGATGTTATTGAAAGTGGAGTTACAAACTCTTTTGCACTTTTTGTAAGAATTGTCTTTATATCTGCACCATTCTTTTTAAAAAGCCTAATTGTTTCAAGACTTTTATAAGCAGATATTCCTCCACAGATAATAAATAGTATTTTTTTATTTAACAAATTTTTCATCTGCAGAATTAAAATACTATAAGTCCAAAAATTACAAGAAGTAATAAACCAATAATAGATTGATTTCTAAATGCTATCATTTCTGATTTCTTATCATTCAGAGCGGTGTAAGAATTTGAATTTTGTGGAATTTGACCACTTGCTAAAAACGTTAATGCTTGATTTGCCTTATCCATAATCTCAGGAAATTCTGGTAAACGTTTAATCACTTCAGATGTATTTTTTAAAGTTTCATTTAAATTATTAATCGGATCTTTTGTTTCTTTAAGCCAATTTTCTAGTACAGGTTTTGAGGTTGTCCAAATATTTGTGTTTGGATTTAACTTTCTTGCTACACCTTCAACAACAACCATAGTTTTTTGCAACATTAATAATTGAGGTTGAGTTTGCATATTAAACTTTTCTGTTACATCAAACAATTGTTTGAGTAATTTGCCTCCTGAAATATCTTTTACTTCCTGACCAAATATAGGCTCACCAATTGATCTCAAAGCTTGAGCCAGATCATCGATTGGTACTTCTTTTGGAACTAATCCGGCCACTAAGTGAACCTCAGCTACTTTACGATAATCTCTTTGAATAAATCCAAATAAAATTTCTGCTAAAAACCTTTTACTAAGTTTGTCTAACCTGCCCATAATCCCAAAATCTATAGGTACAATTTGGCCACTATTATCAACAAAAATATTTCCTTGATGCATATCTGCATGAAAAAAACCATCTCTTACAGCATGCCGTAAAAAATGTTGGATAATATCTTCAGCTATTTTATTAGTATCTAAATTTCTTTTCTTTAGCTCCTCCGCTTCTCTTATTGAAATTCCGTCTATCCAATCCAAAGTCATTACATTTTCGCTTGTAAAATTCCAATAAATTTCAGGAACTTTAAATCCAGCATCATTTTTAGTGTTTTCAGCATATTCATTAGCTGCAGCAGCCTCGAATCTTAAATCCATTTCAAGATTAGTTATTTCTTTAAGTAAAAAAACAACTTCAACAAGTTTTAATCTTTTTGTTTTTTTAATAAATGACTCAATAATAAATGCAAATAACATCATTGCATCTATTTCTTCATTGAAAATTTTTTTTATATTTGGTCTTAAAATTTTTATTGCTACATCTTTAATTGTTCCATTGTCATTTATTTTTGCTTTATGGACTTGTGCAATTGATGCAGCGGCAACTGGTTCACTTAAATCAATTATTGAATTAAATGCATCAACTCCAAGATCTTCTTTAATAATTTCTTTTGCTTCATGAATTGAAAAAGGGGGTAATCGATCTTGAAGTTTTTCTAGCTTTAAAGATAATTCTTCTCCGATTATATCTGGTCTAGTAGCAAGAAATTGCCCAAGTTTGATGAAAGTTGTACCCATAGATTCTAATGACCTAGATAGTCTTTCGCCATCATCCTCAATTAAATTATTTTGTTCCTTTTTCTCAAATGAAATAGATAAAATTTGGAATAATATTGTTACAGCTAAAGGAGGTTTTTTAAATTTTGATGCAATTTTTAAAATATCTGATTTTGCAATTTTTCTTCCTAATTTAAATAAAGTAATAAGTTTTTTAATCATTAAATTTTCCAACCACTATGAATAGAAACAATACCACCAGAAAGATTTCTATAAGAACATTTATGAAAATTATTTTTTTCCATTAACTCTATTAATTCATCTTGATTAATAAATTGCTCAATACTTTTGATTAAATATTCGTAAGGTTCTTTTTCTCCAACTACAAACTGACCAATAATAGGAATGAGTTTTGAATAATTTTTATATACAAAATCAAGATTTGAATTTTGAATCTTAGAAAATTCCAGACATAGATAGCGTCCGCCAGGCTTTAAAACTCTATAGGCTTCTGAAAGTGCTTTATTTAAATTTTTTGTATTTCTTAGCCCAAAGCTAATAGTGTAATAATCAAATGAATTGTCTGTCATTGGTAATTTTTCTGCTGGAGAAATAACCCATTTTACATTTTTGTAATTAGATAATTTTTGTTTTCCTTGACTAACCATTCCTTTATTAGGGTCTACACAAGTAATTTCAGCATCTTTATTTGTGCTATCTAAAAATAACTTTCCAACATCCCCTGTCCCACATGCAACATCTATTAATTTTCTACTAACTCTCGGATTTATCATATTGATTAAACTTTTTTTCCAATATCTATGTACACCCATAGACATAAAGTCATTCATCAAGTCATATTTGTTGAAGACCTGATTAAACACATTTTCTACAAGTCCTTTTTTATTTTGAAGATTTTGTTGCATAAAAAATTATATATTGAATATAGTATCAAATGCCAGAATTACCAGAAGTAGAAATTGTTAGACAATCCCTCCATAAAAAGATCAAAAAAAAAAGCATAAAAAAAGTAATAATTAGAAATAGGAATTTAAGGTTTAAGATACCAAGTGATTTTGAAAGTTTTCTTGAAAATAAAAAAATAATTGAAGTTAGTAGATTTTCTAAATATTTGATTATCCATTTTCAAAATGAAGATTATTGTTTAATTCATTTAGGAATGTCGGGAACAATCCATATTCTTGATAACAAAAAGCCTCTAAAATTTACGAATACTAGTTTTTATCATTCACCTTTTTTACCTAAAAAACACAATCATGCAGAGTTTGTATTTGATAGCTTGAAAGTAATTTATAATGATCCAAGACGTTTTGGATTTTTCGAAATAATCAAAAATCATCAAGATTTAAAAAAAAGATTTAAATTAATGGGACCTGAACCCTTTAGCGATAAATTTAACTTAAATTATTTAGTTAATTATTTTAAGAATAAAAATAAGGATATAAAAAGTTTCTTACTTGACCAGAGATTTGTGTCTGGGATAGGTAATATTTATGCAAGTGAAATTCTTTTCGCTAGTAAAATAAATCCATTTAAAAAGGCAAAAAGACTTAATAAAAATGAATGTTTAAATATTATTTTAAATTCTAAGAAAATACTTAAACAGGCAATTAATAAGGGAGGTTCAAGCATAAGAGATTTTAAAGATATCTTAGGTAATAAAGGTAATTTTCAAAAGGAGTTTAAAGTTTATCAGCAAGACGGAGCAAATTGTAAGCGCACGAAGTGCACAGGTATTATAAAAAAAAAAATAACATCAAATAGATCAACTTTTTTTTGTGTTTCCTGTCAAAAATAGTTAAATATTTAGTTGACCACTATAAATTCTCAAGCTATACCCCTGCGCAGATGGCAAACACAAAATCAGCAATTAAGAGAATTAGAAGAATTTCTAAACAAACAGCGGTAAATAAAGCTAGAAAGAGCAGGTTTAGAAACGCTCTTAAGAAAATGAACCTTTTAATTGATGGTAAAAAGAAAGATGAAGCTCTAAAATTTTTACCAAAGTTAAACTCTGAGTTGATGAAAATTGCAAAAACAGGAATAATAAAAAAACAAAATGCTTCTAGAAACGTTTCTAGAATTACCAAAAAAATAGCTGCAATCTAAACGTTAGCTAAATTTTTAAACAACTTCTGATATCTACATTATATATTTAAGACTTGTTTTAAGTTACTATATTTAGATTTAGTAAATATTTGGATTAACGTCATTCAATCTATGTTTGATTCACTTTTAATTCAATCAAGTTATTGATTCAATCTATATTTGATTCAATTTTAAATTTTAATTTTAGATCTAAACTAAAATTAATCTTCAAAATTATAAATCACAATCATAGATTTTATTTTTTTTTTATTTTTCTTATTAACTTGTTGCAAATTTTTTTAAATCGTTCTAACTGAGATTTCCCCTTAATTTATGAATAAATTAACAAATACAAAAAATATTAATAATTTTTCTTCTAAAAGCTTTGAATGGAGTCAAGTACAGAATGAAATGAAAAATAAACTAGGCATAGAAGTTTATGAGAGCTGGCTAAAAAAGATTTCTTTTGTAGAGGAATTCAATAATTACTTATTATTATCAGTTCCAACAAGATTTATTAGAGATTGGATTACATCAAGGTATTTAGACCAAATATTACAGATAATTAAAGTATATAAAAAAGACATTATTAGAATCGAGTTCAAAATAGTTGAAAAAGTTCAAGATATCACTTTAAAGGAAAATAATATTAATGAGAACAATACTAATGAAAATATTTCATTTATAAAAGATTCTTACCTTCAGTATAACCGAATTGATCCAAATAAAAGATTTGATAATTTTATAACAGGTTCAAGTAACAAATTAGCTTACGAAGCTTCATTAAAAGTTTCAGAAAATATATCTCATTATAATCCACTTTATATTTATGGTGGTGTTGGAATGGGAAAAACTCACTTGTTAAATTCAATAGGTTTTGAGCTTAAAAAAAATAATAAAGTAATGTTTATTTCTGCCGAACGTTTTATGTATCAGTTTGTAAAATCAATTAAATCAAACGACATGGTTAAGTTCAAAGAATATTTTAGAAATACAGATATTTTATTAATCGATGATATCCAGTTTATAAGTGGAAAAGAAGCTATGCAGGAGGAATTCTTTCATACATTTAATGCATTACTTGATAAGGGATCTCAAATAATTGTATCAGCTGATCGAGCACCAAACAAATTATCAAGGATTCAAGAAAGAATTAAATCAAGATTTTCTGGTGGATTAGTTGTTGATATTCAAAAACCGGACCTTGAGCTAAGAAAAAAAATAGTTGAAAAAAAAACTGAAGAATTGAATGCTTTGTATTCCGAACAATTACAAGTTTCTATAGAAATTCAAGATTTTATAAGTAATGAAATAACTGGAAGTGTAAGGGAACTAGTTGGTGCAATAAACAGAGTTGTTTCATTTTCAAGAATTTATAACAAAGCCCCAAATCTTGCTGAAACAAAAGTAGTTTTAAAGGATTTATTAAATTTAGCAGAAAATAAAGTTACAATAGATCTTATTCAGACAATTGTTTGTAAGTTTTTCAAAATCAGCAAGAATGAAATGTTATCATCTAGAAGATCAAGATATTTAGTAAGACCTAGGCAAACAGCAATTTATTTAACTAAAATTTTGACTTCTAAATCATTACCTGAAATTGGAAGAGAATTTTCTAACCGAGACCATACAACAATAATTCATTCAGTAAAAACTATTGAAAAGATAAAAGAAAAAGACCCTGAGATGGTTGATAATATAAATAAATTAAAAAACCAGATTTTATATAATAATAAAGAAAATGAAATTTAACGTTAATCAACAGGATCTTCAGCAAGCTTTAAATTATTGCCAAGGTGTTATTGAGAAAAGAAGCACACTACCAATTCTTTCAAATATTCTGTTAGATGCAAGTAATTCAAAACTTACTATTACAGCAACTGATCTAGATTTAATATTTATACATCAATTAAATAATGTAGAAATTCTAGAGGAGGGCAAAACAACCACAACTTCCTCAATCATGTATGATATTATAAGAAAGTTTAATTCAGGAAAAAAAATTAATCTCTCTCTAACAGATATTAGCAAATTACAAGTAGAGTCTGAAAAATCTATTTTTAATTTGAATTGTATAAGTGCAACAGAGTTTCCACTAACAGATGAAAATTTTAATCAAAATGAATTTATGATTAAATCAAAACAATTGTTGAAATTACTAAATAAGTGTAAATTTTCAGTTTCAAATGATGAAACAAGGCATTACCTGAGTGGAATTTATTTTCATCAAACAGAAGTTGAAGATAAAAATTATTTAACAGCAGTTGCAACTGATAGTCATAGAATGTCTATTTCAAAAATTAGATTAGAAGAAAAAATTGATTTTGATCCAATAATTTTACCTAAAAAAACAATTTTTCAACTTTGTTCTTTGTTAGACAACTATGATGGAGATGTAAAAGTTTCAAATGTGAAATCAAAAATAAAATTTGAATTAAATAATAGTATTTTAATTTCAAAACTTATTGATGGAAAATTTCCTAATTACATTCAAGTTATACCTAAAAATAACCAAAAAAAATTAGAAATAGACTTAAAATTATTTTTAAATTCTGTTGATAGAGTGGCATCAGTTTCATTAGATAAAAAAGATGGTGTGAAATTCAATTTATCTAAAGACATTCTTGATCTTTCGGTAAATAATACAAACAGTGGTGATGGTAAAGAAACTCTAAGTGTTAAGTTTGATCATGACTTGGAGATAAGCTTTAATTCTAGATATTTGATAGATGTTGCTTCACAACTAGATGGAGACAGAGTTGAAATTTTCTTTAATGATACAGGTTCACCAGCACTGATAAAAGATCCGGGTGATTTTGACAGTATTTTTGTTGTCATGCCTATGAAGGGCTAATTAATTAAATCTAACTCTGAATAAATATTTTTTTCAAGAATTTGAATAAAATTTTCTTTTTTTAACCCAGAAGGAATTGGTTTTAGAATAGAGATTGTAATAGTTTTATTAGATTTTTTTTCTCCTTTTTTAGGCCACACATATCCAGAGTTAATTGCAACTGGCTGACAAGCAACATTTAGCTCTTCATAAATCCTCGAAGCACCTTTTTTAAAAGGTGGTCTTTCACCTGGGAGAACTCTAGTTCCTTGAGGAAAAATAATTAAAGGTCTATTAGAAGTAGCCATCATTTTTGAAATATCATCAAAAAAACCCAAGTTATCTTTTGTAACTTTATTTCTTTTTATTGAAATTGATCCTATTTTTTTTAAGTACCAACCAAATATTGGAATTAACAACAATTCTTTTTTTAAAATAAATACAGGTGAATTAAAGATTGTTTGTAAATAAAAAGTTTCAAACATTGATTGATGAGATGCTGCTATAAAAAACTTTTCATTATTAATAATATTTTCCTTTCCTTTGATTGAAATTTTTACTGAAAGAATAAACCTTAAACAAAAACTGGCCCAATGTCCCATTAATTTACCTCCCATCAAAACAATTTGTTTAGGCAAAAAAAATGATGGTAAAAAAATTATCGAAATAAAAATGATTCCAGTGAAAAATAATATTGAAAATAAAAAGTTTCTTATCATTTTTGTCAAAAGCTAAATTATATCTTTATGCTTTTGTCTTTTTCTTATTACTTTAATTTTTGATCCATTTATTAATAATTCTACTGGTTTAGGTCTTAAATTATAATTTGAACTAAGTGACATTCCATATGCTCCCACATCACATATTGCTATTAAATCTTTTTCTTTCAACATTTGAAACTTTTTTAATGTAACAAATTTATCTGTACTTTCACAAATAGGACCTACAAATTCATATGGTTCTTTTGATGCTTTGTTAGATTTTGTAACAGGTAAGGTTTTATGAAACGCACCATACAAGGCAGGTCTCATTAAATCGTTCATTGCAGCATCTAAAATGATAAACTTTTTACTACCGCTATCTTTTATATAAGTTATTTTTGACACTAATGTCCCAGTATTCCCAATAATTGATCTACCTGGCTCAAATATAATTTTAACTTTATGGTTTCTCAAAAATTTAAGAATAGCTATGTTATATTTTTTATAATTAAGTTTTTTATTTTTATCAGTGTAAGTAATGCCCATACCTCCACCTAAATCTATAAATTCAAATTTGTGATCTGTTTTATTTATAATTTGACTGACCGTTTTAAGCATTTTTTCATAAGGTCTATGGTCTAAAATTTGGCTGCCTATATGAACGCTTAAACATTTTAAATCAATATTTTTAGAATTTTTGCAATAATTAATAATTCCATACAATGTATTTTTATTTACACCAAATTTATTTTCTTTTTTTCCAGTAGAGATTTGACTTAATGTTTTTGCATCTGTATTAGGGTTTAGCCTTACACCAATTCTTATTTTTTTATTTTTTAATTTTGCTATCCTGTTTATTTCTTTTATTTCACTTAAGGACTCTGCGTTAATAAGTAAAATTTTTTTGTCAATCGCAAACCCAATCTCATTTGATGTTTTACCAACTCCAGAAAATACAATTTTGCTTGGATTAATTCCTGCTTTTAGTGCCATCATTAGTTCTCCTTTGGAAACAACGTCAGCACCCAATCCAAATTTTTTAATTTCTCTAATTATATTTACATTTGTATTAGATTTAACAGCAAAACAGATCAAAGGTAAAAAAGAACTAAAATTTTTCTTAAAATTAATAATATTTTCTTTTAATTTTGAATATGAGTAGCAATAACAAGGTGTCCCATATTTTTTTGCAATATTAGGAATACTAATTTTTTCAATATAAAGTTTTTTTTTAATATAATTCATTAAGATTGCTTAAATAATTCAATACATTTGTCTGCTTCACTATTTTTGGGACAACCTTTCTTTCCACAAGAAATTAGTATTAAAGATATAAATAAAATAAGAATTACTTTTCTAATCATTTTTCCTTTTTATATTTCATTATCATTTTTTTAATATTATCAAAAGAAGTTCCACCATATGATTTTTTTGAATTAATAGAACTATTTAAATTAAATACTTTTAAAACATCTTCTTTAAGTCTGGGTTCAATTTTTCTTAATTCATCCAAAGTTAATTCATTTAATTTTTTTTTTCTTTTTTCTGCATAATTAACTATTGCCGCAGTTTTTTGATATGCCTTTCTAAATGACATTGAGTGACTTTTCACAAGAAAATCTGCTAAATCAGTTGCAGTAGTGTATCCTGAATTAGCAAGTTCTAACATTTTAATCTTATTTGGATTACAATTTTTTAGTATTTCATCAAAAATTTTTAAACAGTTATTCAGATTGTCGTTAGATTTGAAAACAATCTCTTTGTCTTCTTGCAAATCTTTAAAATAGGATAATGGTAAGCCTTTTAAAATTGTAAGCATCGAAAATAAATTTCCATAAGCACTTCCTGATTTTCCACGTAAGTACTCTAGAAGATCAGGATTCTTCTTTTGTGGCATTATCGATGATCCAGTAACAACTTTATCAGATAAATTGATCAAGTTAAAACCATCAGAATTCCAAATAATTAGCTCTTCAGCGATTCTAGAAATATGCATAGCACAGACAGATGAAGCATACAAAAAATCTAATACAAAATCTCTGTCTGAAACTGTATCAATTGAATTATTAGTAGGTGTTTTAAAACCAAGTTTTTTGGTCGTATAACTTCTATCTATATTGAAAGATGTTCCTGCTAAAGCAGCAACACCTAAAGGATTTTCATTTAAACTTTCTAAATTATTTAAAAATCTTTTTTTGTCCCTATTAAACATTTCTACATAAGACATTAAATAATGTGCAAAAGAGATAGCTTGAGCATTTTTAAGATGTGTAAATCCAGGCATAATAGTCTCAACGTTTTTTTCAGCTAACTTAATTGTACTCTTAATAACTTTATTAATGTTATTATTTATTTCGAGGGTTGAATTTTTCATCCAAATTTTAAAATCAGTAATTACTTGATCATTTCTTGATCTTGCAGTGTGAACGTACCCAGCCTCTTCACCTATAATTTGAAAAAGTCTCTTTTCGATATTCATATGAATATCTTCATATTTTTTATTAAACTCAAATTTATTGTTTGTTATTTCCTTATCAATTTTTGTAAGTCCATAAATAATTTTATTTTTTATTTTGAATGAAATTATTTTTTGTTTAAAAAGCATCTCAACATGGGCAATGGATCCTTGAATATCTTCTTTATAAAGTCTTTTATCAATATCTATTGAATTACCAACTTTTTGAAACAAACTTGATGCATTTTTTTTTATCCGTGTGTTCCAGATTGCTTGGTTGTTTTTATTTTTTGCCATGATATTTAATTATACCTATTAACATGAGATTTTTAATAATATTTATTTTTTTGATAACAAACGTCGTAGCTGAAGAACTACCTGGTATTAAAAATATTGTAATCCATAAAATACCAAAAACACATAATAATGTTATTTTTTTAGACAAAAATGATGAAAAAATTAATATCAATGAATATATTGGGAACTTATTGATATTAAATTTTTGGGCGACTTGGTGTGAACCTTGTAAAGAAGAAATGCCATCTTTAGATAAACTCCAAGCCAACCCAGAATTGGATAATATAAAAATTTTCGCAATTAATATTGGGAAAGAAAATTTAGACAAAGTTAATAAATTTTTTGTAGATCTTAACATTAAAAATTTTGAACCTTATTTTGATCCACCTACTACATTAGCAAAAATGTTTTCTTTAAGAGGTGTCCCTACAACAATTCTAATTAATAAAAAGGGCCAAGAATTTGCTAGAGTAATAGGTTCAATTGATTTTGAAGATAAAAATTTTATTAATTGGATAAAAAAATATAACTAATTTTTGAAAAAATAAGCGAAGCCAACTAAAGCAATAATAGCAATAAACTGTAAAATAACTCTTAACTGCATTAATTTATTTGAATATTTCTTACTTGTCTCTCCTCCCTTAAAAAGAGTCCCTATACCTAAGATTAAAACTATTCCAACAGCTATCAAAAGAGCAATTGATAAAACTTTTACTAATATTCCTGAAATCATTTTTTTATTATAGATTGTGTTTTGACATAAAAAACATAATTTATCTACTATGACATTTTGCCTAGATTCAATAATTATTAAACCAGAAAATGGTGTTGAAATCAAAAATGCAGTTATTTTGCTTCATGGTTATGGAGGTGATGGAAAGGATATAAGTATGCTATCTTTAAACTGGAAAAGACATATGCCTAATACAGTCTTTGTTTGTCCTAATGCTCATGAGTCATGCGCTATAAATCCTTCTGGTTATCAGTGGTTTGATTTAACAAAAGAGGATACTGATTACATATTAGAGCAATCAATCAAGGCTGAAGAAGTTTTAAAAAAATTTATTAATGAAATAAAACAAGAGTTCAAGTTATTAAACAATCAAATCTGTTTGTCTGGATTTAGTCAGGGATGTATGATGTCTTTAAATGTTGGTCTTACACTTGAAGAAAAATTTTCATGTATAGTTGGTTTTTCTGGAAAGATAATAAATCAAAAAGATTTGAAAAACAGAATCAAAAATAATACTGAAACATTACTTATACATGGAGAAGCTGATCAAATTGTCCCATCAACACATTTACTAGAAGCAAAAGATTTTTTAATCAGAAACAATGTTAAAGTTGATACATTATTAATAAAAAATTGTGATCATCATATTCCTATTGAAGCATCAAGTACAGCTTTAAATTTTATTTTAAAAAAAATTTAACATCTCTTATTATTGATAAAATTGTTTAACTAAGTTAAAATTAGCTAATGAATAATTTTATTGAACAAGATGTTTCATTAGAAAAGTGTCCTGCGCTAGTACTCAATGCAGACTATAGACCTTTGAGTTACTACCCTCTGTCTTTATGGTCATGGCAGGATACTGTTAAATCAGTTTTTCTTGATCGAGTTATTATTGTTAGTAATTACGATAGAACTATAAGAAGTCCATCATTTAATATGAAATTGCCAAGTGTTATCGCATTAAAGGATTATATTGTTCCTCAAAGCAAGCCAAGTTTTACTAGATTTAATGTGTTTTTAAGAGATAAATTTTCCTGTCAATATTGTGGAAGCAATGAAGAATTAACTTTTGATCATCTATTACCTAGATCAAAAGGAGGCGAAACTAATTGGGATAATGTTGTAACAGCTTGTTCTGCATGCAACGTGAAAAAGGGTGGAAAACTATTAAAACATTCAGGTATGAAGTTACATCAGCACCCTTATCGACCATCAACAGAGGATCTACATAAAAATGGTAAAAATTTTCCACCGAATTTTTTACATAAAAGCTGGATGGATTACTTATATTGGGATGTAGAACTAGAGTCTTAAATTTTCTCAGATATATTAATTGCAATTTTTGATCCAGTTTTAATAATTTTATCTAGTATAGAGTATGGACCTTCTTTTGTAGCACCCTTTTCATAGGCAATATCTTTATGACTTAACTCATCTTCTCTGAATTTAATTATTTTTTTTTTAAGTTTTGGTTCGCTATTATCAAGTTGTTTTATTTGGTTTAAATAATGCTCATCTATCACTTCTTCAACGGAAGCAGTGCAAAGCATGGCCGCTTTCTTACCAAGTAAAGTGGAACCAAAACCTAATCCTACACCTAATAAATCCCATAAGGGTAAAAATTTTGTTGGTTTTATATTTCTTTTTTTAATTTCTTCTTCAAAAAAATCAGAATGTTCTTTTTCATGAACTTTCATTTCTTCAATTGTTTTTTTTAAAGCTTCATCTTTAATTAATGTGTTTAGAGCAAGCAACTGTCCTTCATAAATTTTAACAGCACCACGCTCCCCAGCATGATCAACTCTTATAAATTCTTCTATTTTCTTTTTATTTATTTTTGTCATAACTTAAATAATTTTTTGTTGTAAAATAAACTATTAATATTGATATTATAATATTGTAGCTTGTAAGCGATAATCCTAAAATTTTAAATGTAACATCTTTGCAACTTACATTTTTTTCTTGCAATTGTTTCAATATATCCTCTTTTGAGAGTAAATTGGAGCCATTTTTTAAATCACAAACTAATGATTCTTGAATAAAACCTTGCTCAATACCTAAATGATATAGAGATAAAATAGTAGCAGCAAAAAAAATTAAAATAAGAGAAAGAATGAAATATTTTTCAAGATTTATAAATTTATAATTTAGTACAATAATTATTAATGCTAAGAGGTATGGAATTCTTTCTAGTATACATAAGTTACAAGGTTGATGACCCAGAACATATTCAATAAAAAATGCTGAAGATAAAGCAATAATGCTGATTAAAAAAATTAATTTTAACGTTATTGTTTTGTTTATCTCAACCATTAAACTTAAAAAATAAATAAATAATAATAAATATTATAACTATAATAATTCCAATTATGGTGAACCATTTTGATCCATGTTTTTCCATGTACTCTGTGAATAATTCTCCAAATTTATAAGATAAATAGGCAATTATAAAAAATCTTAAGCTTCTTGAAATTAAGCTAACAATTATAAAAACAGGAAGACTAAAAGCAATTAAACCACTTGAAATCGTAAAAGCTTTATAGGGCAATGGAGTAAAGCCAGCTAAAAAAAGAATACTTAACCAAGCAAGGAACCCATTACCTTGAGACATACTTAATTTTAAATTTTCAACTTTATCTTGATAGCCATAAAACTCGATTAGATACATTGCTAAATCAAAAAATAAATAACCTATTAAATATCCAAAGATTCCCCCAAGAACTGAAAATATTGATGCTACTAAAAATATTTTCAAATATTCCTTTTTTTTAGCAATAACCATTGGGATTATCATTGCATCTGGAGGTATAGGAAAAAAAGAACTTTCTATAAAAGATACAAGCCCTAAATAAAAATTTGAACTTTTGTGTGCAGCTAATTCTAAACATTTTTTGTAAAGTGTTTGAAACATTTTTTGGTTTTAATATAAATTTAGTTCTTATACTATTTAAATATAATTTAATTGAATACTAGGGCGAATGGTGGAACTTCTTTTGATAATATTAAAAAAATGATAATTAAATTTAAAAAGTAAAAAATGATTAAAAAATATATTGACTATATTAGCATTTTTAACAAACAACAAAAAAAAAATATTATTATAATTATTTTTTTTCAAATTCTTACTGCAATACTTGAGGTGTTAAATATTTCATTAATTATACCAATTATCTCTTCCTTCTCTGGTTATGACCATAAATTTTTAAATATCTTTAGTAGTTATGGTTTAAAATTTGAAAATAATTTTTTCTTATGGATTTTTCTTTTTCTGATTATTTACTTGTTAAAAAATATTTTTTATTTATTTACATCATATTATGAATCTACAAGAACCTATATGATTGGCAATCAATTATCTAATAATATTGTCAAAGGTTACCTATATAATCAAAATTTATTAGATCATGATAATAGTGATAAGATTCAAGTCATTTTTTCAGAAATAAAAGAGTTTATTGGGAATTTTCTCTTCCCCTTATTTAACTTGATGAGAGATATTCTTATAATTATAGCATTAATGTTATTTTTAGCTTTTTATAATTTGAATAATTTTTTAATTATATTCTTATTTTTATCGGTTGTTCTTATCTTTTACAATTTTTTTAAAAGCTATATATATAATATTGGAAAAAAAAGAAGAGAAGCCGATAAAAGTAAACTAATAGATTTACAGAACATATTATATGCACTTAGAGAGATAAACATATATGCTAGAGAAACCTATTTTTTTAGGAAATTTAAATCAAATAATTATTATCAACATCTCTATCAAGGATTAAGTGCTTTTTTTAATAAAACCCCAAGAATTTTTACTGAGTTTTTATTAATTATTTTTTTTATTATTTTTATAATTTTAAATTTTGACAATGTTAATCATATAAGTTTTGTAAATAACAATGCTATCTTTTTTGTAGTCCTAATTAGATTTTTACCATTAATAAGCAGAATAAATATATCCCTTAATACAATGCGATATGCAGAAACAAGTTATAATTTAATTTTTTCAAATAAGATAATTTTTAAAAAAAAAAGATCTGATAGTACAGGTGAAAACAAAATTAAAATTGATAATTGCATAGCAATTAAAAATATATGTTTTTCTTATGATAAAGAAAAAATTTTTAATAATTATTCATTTAAATTTCTAAGAGGTAAGATTTATAAAATTACTGGCAAAAGTGGATCAGGAAAAAGTACTTTAATTAATTTAATTTGTGGATTGTTAGCACCAGATCAAGGAGAAATAGAAGCAGACGGAGTTAATATTAAAGATAATTTAAATATGTGGAAATTAAACATAGGTATCGTACCACAAAATATATATTTATATTCAGGTACAATAAAAGACAATATAGTTTTTGGTGAAGAGGAAGATCTTTATAATCATGAAAGAGCGTTAGACTCGATTAAGCAAACAGGTTTATCTGAAAAATTTAATTTAAACGATACCGTGACTGAAAATGCACTAAATATATCGGGAGGTGAAAAACAAAGAATTGCAATATCAAGAGCGCTGTACAATGAGAGAAAAATATTAATATTTGACGAACCAACAAGTGCACTAGATACGGTTAGTAAAAATAAAATTGAAGAATTAATTATAAGATTATCACAAGATAGATTTATTTTTGTAATTAGTCATGATAATTCTTTTTTGTCATCAAAATCGGAAGAAATAGATTTAAACAAAAAAAAATTATGAGAATAATAATTCATATTGGTTACCCAAGAACTGGGACCACATGGCTGCAAAAAAGGGTGTTTCCTTATTTCAAAAATATTAATTATATTGGTGCTAAATCATACGGTAACAAAAAACTTTATATATCTAAATTAGAAAATTTAAAAATGTGCAAAGATATACGCAAGGTTTCTATGGGCGATTATTTTCAAAAAAATTTTTTTGAAAAAAAAAAAGTGAATATTTATTCGAGTGAAAATTTCACTCATTTTAGAGACAAAAGTCTATTTATTTTTTTAAAGAAATTTTCTAAATACCTTAAAGATACTTTTGGTAAAGACAAATTTGAAATTTTATGTGTTTACAGAGAGCCTACATCTTTTATTAGATCACTTTTTTTTAAAAAATTTATTAGATCAAAAAAAGTTTATGGAACTTCAAATTATGAAAAACATTTACATAATATATTGTATAAAAACGATGAAATTTATAAAAATATTAGAAAAAATTTAATGTTTTATAAACTGTATAATAATCTGAAATCCAATTTTAAAAATATTAAATTAAATTTTATAAGATATGAAGATATGTCGGATAAACCCGACGTATTTTCAAAGAAATTAGCAAAAGCCCTAACTATAAATGAAGCTAAAATAAAAAAATTATTGGCTTTTAAAGATAACGCAAATATTTACAAAGATGGTAAAATTTACAAAAACTCTAAATCTATGGTTTTTATTAAAAAAAAATTAAATTTTATTAAACCTTTTGTTCCAACTTTTTTTAAAAGAAATAAAACTATTTTTTTAAGTGGGACTTCAATAAATGAAAAAAAAATACTTCAATTAGAAAAAAAAATAGAAATTATTTATAAAAATCAATATCGTAAATTATTTTCCAAAAGTATTTGAAACATTTTTTGGTTTTAATATAAATTTAGTTCTTATAATATTTAAATATAATTTAATTGAACACAAGGGCGAATGGCGGAACTGGTAGACGCGCACGACTCAAAATCGTGTTTCGTAAGAAGTGAGAGTTCGATTCTCTCTTCGCCCACCAAGTAACTATGAATTTAAATAATTTTAATAATTTGATCGAATTATTTGTAAATCAGGCAAATAAACAAAATAAAAAAGATATTTTTTTAGAATGGCTAAACCCAAGTAACAAAAAAACATACACATGGGAACAAACTGAAAAGAATATTTTAAATTTATCAAAAGTTATTAAAGAAAATATAAAAGAAGGCGATAGATGTCTTTTAGTTTCGGAGAATAGACCTGAGTGGTTTGTTTCTGATTTAGCTATAATGTTAGCTGGTGGTATCACAGTTCCAGCATATACAACTTATATAGAAGATGATTATAAGTATTTGATAGAAGATTGTGAACCTAGCTTAGTTATTGTTTCTAATAATGAAATGCTAAAAAAATTAAATAATATAATTAATGAAAAAGATTTTATTAAAAAAGTAATTACTTTAGATCAAATAGATAAGGTAATAAATAATTTAAATTTAAATAACAAAGAAAGATATTTAGATTATAATTCTATTATAAAAAATAATTTCTTAGCAGAAGATAAAATCGAAAATAATAAATTAAATAGAAAGTCTCCAGCATGTATAATTTATACTTCAGGGACTGGAGGAAATCCCAAGGGTGTAATTTTAAGTCATGGTGGAATTTTAAATAATGTTAAGGGATCGTGTGAAATTACAAAACCATTATTTAATTCAAGACCAGTATTTTTAACTTGGCTTCCGCTTTCTCATTCTTATGAGCACTGTCTTCAATTTGTACAGATAGCAGTAGGAGCTAGAGTATTCTATGCTGAAAAAATTGAGAAACTTTTAGAAAATATATCTGAAGCAAAACCTACAATTATGGCAGCTGTCCCTAGGTTTTACCAAAACCTTTACAACAAAATAAACATGAATTTAAAAAAACAAAAGGGTTTTAAAGCAAAATTAATTGAAGCAACTCTTCGTCTGGGAAGAAAAAAACTATTAAATCAAAAAATGACCTTTTCTGAAACATCAATGAATTTTATTGTTGATATATTAGTTAGAAAAAAAATAAAAAAACAATTTGGTGGAAATTTAAAAGCTTTTGTTTCAGGTGGTGGTGCTCTAGATAAAGAAATAGGTGAATTTTTAAATGCCATAGGATTACCTACTCTCCAGGGTTATGGTTTAACAGAAACATCACCAGTAGTAAGTTGCAATCCAATACATAAAATCAAAGTGGAAACTGTAGGCCCTCCATTTAAAGGAAATGAAGTTAAAATTGCTGAAGATGGAGAAATTTTGGTTAAAGGTGAAAATGTAATGCTAGGATATTGGAACAAAAAAGAAGAAACTGAAAAAGTAATTATAAATGGATGGTTACATACAGGTGATATTGGAGAGATAGATCCAAATGACGGTTATTTAAAAATTACTGATAGAAAAAAAGATATCATAGTAAGTGCTGGTGGAGATAATATTTCACCTGCTAAAATTGAAAATATGATTACGAATGAACCAGAGATAGATCAATGCATGGTTTATGGTGATAAAAAAAATTATTTAGTTGCTTTAATTGTTCCTAATAAAGATTTTTTGAATGAAAAAGAAAAAATAAATAAAGTAATTGAAAAAATAAATAAAAAATTAACTTTATTAGAAAAGATTAAAAAAATTCAATTAATAGATGAAAATTTTTCTATTGAAAATGGTTTAATGACACCAACAATGAAAGTAAAAAGAAAAAAAGTTACAGAAAAATATAAAAATCAGTTAGAAGATCTTTATTAAAATATTTAATTAAAATTGTTTATTAACCGCATAAACATTAACTAAATTAATAAAAAAAAGTTTTATAAAAATAAAAAGTTAAAAATAATTTTTATAAAATTTAACTTCTAATTAAATAATTGACATAACTTATAGAAAAAAATAAAAATATGGTAACAACGAATCATTATGATTCGTTTAACTAAAAAAGGGAGCTAAAGATGCCTAAGAAAAGAAAAAAAGCGGCAAAGAAAACTAAGAAAAAAGCTAAGAAAAAAGCTAAGAAAAAAGCAAAAAAAAGAAGAAGAAAATAGTAACTTAGTATTCTTTACAAAAAACGCTTCTCATTACAGTTTTGTGTGAGAGGCGTTTTTTTTTACTCGTCAATCGGTTCGTCGTTATCAGAAATTGGCTCGTCTACAGGTAGTTCACTAGTTGGAGCTTTTGCAGCTGTTACGGGTTGAGGCTGCCCACCTAAATTTCTTTTTAGTGCTTTATCTAATTTTTTTTGAGTATCTTCTAATGATACATTCAAAACAATCTGAAATTCAGACAGAATTCTTTCATAAGCTTTTTCAAATAATTGTCTTTCACTATAAGACTGGTCAACCATAAGATCATCACCCTTGTTTAAATCTCTGACAACCTCAGCTAATTCGTATATTTTTCCAGAAGATATTTTCGCTTCATATTCTTGTGCTCTTCGACTCCACATTGATCTTTTAATTTTTGGTTTACTTTTTAATATTGAAATACACTTATTAACTTGATTGATAGTTGCTAACGGCCTTAGGTGAGACTGCTTGTTTACTGGGACCATTCCATTAGCTTTGTCTTTTTCAAATTTAATAACATATGTTTCAACATCAATCCCACCAATGTTGATCTTTTTAAATTCAGTAATTTGCCCTACTCCGTGCTTTGGATAAACAACATGATCTTTAATTTTGTATTCTCTTTTTTCGGTTTCTTGTTTTTTAACTTTTTTTATTTCAGGCTTAACTTCATTTGTTTTTGAAATTCTTAAATTATCTACTTTTGGTTCAGCTGTTGTTTCTGTAATTTTAACAGCTTTTTTTGTTTTGGTTATTTTAGGTGAAATTTTTTTAACAATTTTTTTTATTTTTTTTGAAATTATTTTCTTAGCTTTCTTAGCTTTCTTAGCTTTTACAACCTTCTTTTTAGAAACTTTTTTTTTCACTTTTTTATCTGTTTTGCCTTTAAAGATTTTCTTTAAAATATTTTTCGTACTTATTTTGCTCATTTTTAAATTTCTCGTGATCCGCTGGTGGATCTTTTTTTTCACTTATGTTGGGCCAGATTTCAGAATATTTTTTATTGATCTCTAACCATTTTTCACTTCCAGGTTCAGTGTCGGCTTTTATGGCATCGACAGGACATTCTGGCTCGCAAACGCCACAATCTATACACTCATCGGGTTTAATTACAAGCATATTTTTACCTTCGTAGAAGCAATCAACTGGGCAGACATCAACACAGTCTGTTAGTTTGCACTTAATACAATTGTCGTTAACGATATATGTCATTTTAAATTTTGTTTTATTTTTTCTTTAATATCGCCCATTGTTTTATTGTCAATATAGAGTAATCCTGCAAGTCGTCTCATTAAATTAGTTTCGTATATATCAGCATCATTATTTGAGTAAACGATAGACCATAAAGCTTCTACGATTTTAATTTTGTCTTGTTCAGGTAAGTTTTTTACCTCTCTAGTAAAATCTAAAATTTGATTTGAGTTTTCCTCAATTATTTTTGCATCTTCAATTGTTTTAGAAATATTTTCATCTTCTACACTAAGCTTTTTAAGTGTTTTTTTAATAATTTCTTGCTCTTTATCAGTATAATTCTCATCTATTTTAGCAGCATGAATTAATAAAGCACAAACTTTGGTAAGAAAATTATTATTTTTTGTTTCTTCTTTTTTAAAAAACATTTTAATTTAAATTTAAATTCTTTAGTATTTTAAATGGATTTTCATTTGAGATCTTCTTTCTAGTAATTTTTTTAAATTTCTTAGTAGGACTATATTTAAAAAATGTTTCATTTTCTTTTTCAAATATTTTATAATTCATTTTTTGAAGTAATTTTTTGAATTTATCTTTACTGCATCCTAAAAGATTTAACATTTCTGGAACTAATTTTATTTCAGAATTTTCTTTTGAACTAGAATTTATTATTAATACAAATAATCTTTCTAAAATATCAATTCTTACAAAAAAATTATCAAATCTTTCAAATCCACACAAAAGCATAAAATCTTTATTTTTTATTTCTTTATCATCTAAAAAATTTAAACCAAAGGTTGGTGGTTTTAATTTATGATATTTTTGATAAAAATTTTTCCATAATAATGTTCGCAAAGATACAGCTTCTGGCTTAATTAATTGATAAAGGAAAACATGATATCTTCCAAACTTTACTCCTAAGTCTCTAAGAATTTTTCTTTCATTTTGTTCAAGGTTTTTTAAGTATTCAGAAACTTGGTCTCGTTTTAATACCCCGTTATTTTCATAGAGTTGATATGCCAGTGCTTTAATAGATGAATTATTTTCTTTTATATTTTTTAAATCTATTAAACTTTTAAGAACGTTGTTTATTTTTGATTGCACCCATTTGTTAATATAATCGTTTAATTTTTGTTTAGTGTCTTGTTCAATAATATCATCAACGATTAAATCAAAATTAGGATTCAAATAATCACTACCTGTTGTTAATTTGGCAATAGGAAAATCATTCCAGTAAATTTTAAAATCTTCATTCAAATTAATTAAACCTGTATCAATTATTTTTTGCACACGTTTTTCTAATTCTGGACCAATAGTTTGTCTGGCAGCTTTTTTTAAAGATTTAATATCAGTTTCTAAAGCACCTTTTTTTAGATCTAGTTCTAATTTTAGTCCTTTAATCTTTCCAATAAATTGATCGTCAATTTTAACGTCATTGTTTTGTAAAATTTCAGTTTTAAATTCCATATCTTGTTTTAAACCTCTAGCAAGTACACTTGCTCTTTTGTCGATAAAAGTTTTAGTGAGTTCCTCATGTAATCTGTCTGAAAGTCTATCTTCTAAGTGTTTAGTTTTTTCTATCCAATAACTTTGATTTTCTACCCAATTATTTTTATTCGAAACATATGACCAAGTTCTGACATTTGCAATTCTATTTGACAAAGAATCTACATTTCCATCTAATTTATCAAGTTTCATTAGCTGTAATCTCATATAATCTTCAGAAATTAGTCCTTTTTTGCTGGTTAAAAATTTAAATACATTTCCAATAACCTCAAAATGATTTCCATAAGTTTTTTTAACAAAATCAGGTATTTGGCAACATTCCCATAAGAGCATTAAAGTTTTCTTATCAAATCCTCTATTTAAAATTTTTTGATCTTTTAAAAAATATTTAAGTGCCTTTTCATCCTCGCATTCATGAATTTTTCTTAGCCATTCAACCTGAGGCTTTTCTTCTAAACTTTTAATTAAACTAATCGGATTATTGAAATTAAGATTTGAATTTCTCCAAAACAAAGTTTTAATTTCTTCAAATTTATGATTTTCTAATAATTCTACCTCTTCTGGAGATATTTTTTTACAATCACCAGTAATTCCGAAACTTCCATCGTTAAGGTATCGACCAGCTCTACCAGCTATTTGACCTATTTCAGATAGATTTAATCTTCTTAATTTTTTTCCATCAAATTTCTTAATATTTGAAAAATAAACAAAATCTAAATCCATATTTATTCCCATTCCAATTGCATCTGTTGCAACTAAGAAATCAACATCACCAGATTGATATAATTCAACTTGAGCATTTCTTGTTTTTGGACTTAGCGATCCCATTACAATAGCAGCACCACCCTTTTGTCTTCTTATTAACTCAGCAATGGCATAAACCTCCTCAGCCGAAAATGCAATGATTGCTGTCTTTCTGTTAATTCTCGATATTTTCTTATGTCCAGCGTATGTAAGTTTAGATAGTCTTTCTCTGTTTATAAATTCAATATCTCCATCTAGTTTTGAGATAATATTTTTAATGGTACTTGAACCCATTAGCATTGTTAGTTTCTCTCCCCTGATATTTAAAAGTCTATCAGTAAAAATATGACCTCTTTCATGATCAGAGCACATTTGAATCTCATCCACGCCAACAAAATCTAGATTTTTGTCAATTGGCATAGACTCAACGGTACATAAAAAATATTTAGCGTTAGATGGAATTATTTTTTCTTCTCCAGTTATAAGTGCAACTTTATCTAAACTTATTTTCTTGATTACTTTGTCGTATACTTCTCTTGCAAGCAATCTAAGAGGGAATCCAATCATGCCACTCTCAAAAGAAAGCATGGTTTCGATAGCAAGATGAGTTTTGCCTGTATTGGTAGGACCGAGAACAGCTGTAATGTTATTTTTAGTCATTTCTATCTTTTGTGTTTCTTTTATTTTACCTACCAGATATTGTTACTGTTAAAGAACAAAAATAGACTAAAACATGACCGAATCGGAGGGTAAAAAGTTCTCATTTTCTTTTTAAACTTAGTGAGATTATCATAAATAAGTTTAATCCTATAATAATAAAATAAGTTAATGTTAAAAAAATTAGTCAAAAACCTAAAACCATCTTCTACTCTTTTAATTAATGAAACTTCGAAAAAATTAGAAGATCAAGGTAAGAAAGTTTTCAAATTTGGTTTTGGACAATCTCCATTTAAAGTACCTGAAGATGTAGTTGAAGAATTAAAAAATAATGCGTATCAAAATAAATATTTACCAATGCAGGGTCTTGAGGAATTGAGGCAAGCTGTAGCAAAATATTCATCTAAAAAGAAAAATTATAACTACAAAGCGAATAATGTAATAATTGGACCAGGATCTAAAGAATTAATGTTTTTATTACATGTTATTTTTGATGGTGAAATTATATTGCCAACACCCAGTTGGGTTTCATATGCACCACAAGCTATTTTAGGAAGAAATAAAATTCAAATTCTTCAAACAGAAAGAGAAAACAACTGGTTTCCTACTGGAGCACAAATTGAGAAAATCATATCAAAAGATAAAGATAAAAATTATTTATTATTTTTAAATTCACCAAACAATCCTTCTGGACAGGTTTGTAATAAATTAGAAGAAATTTCAGAAATTGCCAAAAAGTATAACCTTATAATTTTATCAGATGAAATATATTCAGAATTAACATTTTCGAAAAATTTTAAATCTATCTCAAGTTATTGTCCTGAAAAAACTATTATTAGTACTGGACTTAGTAAATGGTGTGGTGCAGGAGGATGGAGACTTGGTTATTTTATAATTCCAGATGATTTGAATAATATAAAAAATATGATCAATGTATTAGCTAGTGAAACTTTTTCTGCTGTGAGCGCACCTATTCAATATGCAGCAATCATAGCTTACGAAAATGACCATTCAAATTATATTACAAAATCAGTAAATATTTTAAGTGCAGTTGGTAAATATGTTTTTTCAAATTTAAAATCAAACAAGGTATTGATTAATGAACCTCACGGAGGATTTTATTTAATGCCAGAATTTCTAAATAACAAATTTAAAACTTCATCAGAAATGTGTAAGGATATATTAAATAATACTGGTGTTGCTTTATTACCAGGTTCTGATTTTGGGTTTAATCCAGATAAAATGTTAGCAAGGTTAAGTTTTACAGATTTTGATGGACAAGAGTTTATGAACAATATTGATGAAACAAAAAAAATTGATGAAAATTTAATTAATAAGTTTGCGCCAAAAGTAGTAGAAGGTGTTAATAAACTAAAGAATTGGTCAGAAAACTTATAAAATCACTCTGTACACCTACGATTATTTTTTGTTAGAATAAACTTATAAAAATAACGACATATAAATATAGAGGGGTAAACAATGAAAAAAATAATCACATCTCTATCAAGTGCTTTACTGATTTTATTCGCATCATTGTCTTTGACAACTGTTGCTAAATCAGCTGAGTTCTTTACGATAGGGACAGGCGGACCTACAGGAGTATATTTCCAAACAGGGAACGCTATATGTAAAATGCTTCACAAATCAGCAATTAGTGCTGAACATGGTAGAAAAAAAGGTACAGCTAAAGCTTATAGATGTACAGCTCCATCGACTGGTGGATCCAACTACAATATTGGTCAGATAGCAGCTGGAGAATTTCAATTTGGTGTAGCGCAATCAGACTGGCAGTATCATGCTGTTAATGGATCTAGTAAATGGGAAGGAAAACAATTTAGTAATTTGAGAGCAGTTTTCTCAGTTCACAATGAGCCTTTTCAAATTTGGGCTAGAAAAAAAGCAAAAATTAAAGATTTTGCTGGATTAAAAGGAAAAGTAGTTAACATCGGTAATCCTGGTTCAGGTCAAAGAGGAACTATGGAAGAACTGATGAAAGCAATGGGTGTTGATAATAGTTTTTTTAAATCAACAACTGAACTTACTTCTTCTGAACAAGTCAAAGCGCTATGCGACGGAAAAATAGATGCATTTGGTTATTCAGTTGGATTTCCAAATGGTGCTATGGAACAAGCAGCAACTTGTGCAGCTAAAGCATCTCCAATTAATTTAACAGGTTCTGAAGTTCAAGGTTTAATTGATGGTGCAGATTATTATGCTCAGGCAGTAATACCTAAAGGAACTTATACAGGTCAGAAAAAAGATGCTACAACTTTTGGTGTAAAAGCTACTGTTGTTACTTCTGCAGATGTTTCTGAAGAGCTTGTTTATTTAGTTACAAAAGCTGTAATGGAAAACTTTGATGATTTCAAAAAACAACATCCAGCATTTGGTTTCTTGGAAAAGAAAAACATGATTAAAGATGGTTTATCTGCTCCATTACATCCAGGGGCAATAAAATACTATAAAGAAGCTGGGTTAATGTAATCCAATTTTTATTAATTAAAAAGGCCTGGTAATTTTTACCGGGCCTTTTTTTTATGGTATGAATAATTTTAATGAGCGACTCAATCAGTAGTAAAATTAAAAATAAAATAAGCGAAGACTTATCACCAACTAGAAATATTACTGGTTTTCATTTGAAAATTGTTTCAGCAATAGCAATTATTTGGTCATTATTTCAACTTTGGTACGCCTCACCATTTCCATTTATGCTAAATTTTGGAATGTTTAAGGGATTGCCAGCAAGAGCAATTCATTTAGGTTTTGCTTTAACTTTAGCCTTTTTAATTTACCCAATCTCAAAGAGTAAGAAAATTTCGTTTTTTGATGTTTTGATCAGTTTTATAGGAGCGATATCGTGTCTTTATATTTATTTTTTTTACGATCAGCTGGTTGAAAGAGGGGGTGTTCTTTTAGATCTTAAGATTTCAGAAACATTAAATTTTCCCTTAGAATTGATTTTAGGAGGATGTGGAATTTTAATTCTTTTAGAGGCCACCAGAAGAGCAATTGGTTTACCTTTGGTAATTATTGCTAGTTGTTTTTTACTGTTTTCATATTTTGGAAGGTATGCACCTGAAATAATATCCCATGGTGGTTTGTCTTTAAATAGACTTGTAGGCTTTCAGTGGCTTGATCAAGAAGCAATTTTTGGAATTCCGATTGGGGTATCGGTAGATTTTATCTTCTTATTTGTTTTATTTGGTGCTTTGCTTGAAACAGCTGGTGGTGGAAAATATTTTTTAGATCTTGCTTTTGCAATGGTTGGAAAAATGCGAGGAGGTCCTGCAAAGGCAGCAATATTAGGTTCAGGTATGACTGGATTAATTTCAGGATCTTCAATTGCAAATACAGTTACGACTGGAACATTTACAATTCCAATTATGAAAAAAACTGGTTTTTCAAAAGAAAAAGCCGGTGCTATTGAGGTTTCTTCATCAGTAAATGGTCAGATTATGCCACCTGTAATGGGGGCTGCAGCATTCGTAATGGCAAGTTTTATTGGCGTAACTTACTTTGAAATAGTTAAACATGCTTTCTTACCAGCTATTATTTCTTATATAGCATTATTCTATATTTCACATTTAGAAGCTTTAAAATTAAATCTTAAGGGAATGGATGATTCAGATGTTCCTCATTTAAAAAAAACTTTTTTATCTGGGATACATTTTTTAATACCAATTTTTGTTTTAATTTATACTTTGGTTTATTTAAGATTTACCGCCTCTTATTCAATTTTTTATGCAACAATTACTTTGGTTTTAGTAAATTTAATAAATTTGTTAATAAAAAACGATTTTAAAAAAGATGCTTTTAAAGAATGGTTTAATCAAACAATAGTTGGTTTTGAAAAAGGTGCTTTAAATATGGTTGCTGTTGGTATAGCAATCGCAACTGCAGGTATTATAGTTGGAGCAGTTGGATCTACAGGTTTAAGTACTAATTTAATAATAGTTATAGAGTCCATAGCCAAGGATAATGTTACTATTTTATTGTTTTTAACAATCATTCTATGTTTACTTTTAGGAATGGGTTTACCTACAACTGCAAATTATGTTGTTGTTGCTTCTTTAATGGCGACTGTTTTAGTAGATGTTGGAAATGCCTCAGGCTTTATTTTTCCGTTAATTGCAGTTCATTTATTTGTATTTTATTTTGGTTTAATGGCTGATGTAACACCACCTGTCGGACTTGCCTCTTATGCAGCCGCAGGGATATCTGGTGGAGATCCTTTAAGAACAGGGGTGCAAGCTTTTTGGTACAGTTTAAGAACAGGAATTTTACCAATTGTATTTTTATTTAACCATGAACTTTTACTTATTGGCATTGAAAACATTTGGCATGGGTTGATTGTAATTATTACTTCTTTAATTGGGATTTTAGTTTTTACTGCAGCTACTCAAGGCTGGTTTTTTAATAAACTTAAATGGTATGAAATAATTATTTTTTTAGTTATCTCTATTTCTTTGTTGTCACCTGATTTTGCTTTAAATAAATTTTATCCAAAATATAATTATGAAGATATTACTAAAATTAATTCAATAAAATTAGACTCAACAAAAGAAATTCAAATTAAAATAACAAGGCCCAGTTTATATGGTGAAAGATACAAATTATTTGTGATATCAAAAAATACTTTTGAGGATAAATTTACTTTAGAGGACTATGGAATTACATTATTGAAACAAAATGACAAACTTGTTGTTGATAATTTGAAATGGAATGGACAAGCAAAAAGAAATGGTTTTGAAATGGGAGACTATATAAGTGAATTTAAAATTGAAAATTCAGATAGACCATCAAAAAATGTTGTTTATCCTATAGCAATATTATTATTAGTGGTATTTGGCTACTTTAACTTAAAAAGAAAAGAGTAAAATTACCCACCAGGTCCTAAATTGGAAGGCTTTATTTTAATAATTTTCCATACTCCAGATGCAGAAGTAATTATTTTATCATTACACTTTAGCTCGCAAAATAAAAACACAAGTGTATTCGTTTTTTTTAAAATTTTTGTATGTCCAATAATTTCATCCCCAACTTTTGAAGCGCCTATAAATTTTATATCTAAAGAGACAGTTACACATGGAGCATTTCCTGCAGCTCTATGTGCAGCTGTTCCTGCTCCTGCATCTATTAATGCGGATAAATAGCCTCCGTGAGTTATTCCTGCAGCATTTAAATGGTTTTCACTAATTATAGATTTAAATTCGTATTCAGTCTCTGAAATAGTTCTAAATAAAACACCCCCATTGTGTTTCATAAATCCAGGTTTAATACTTATTTGCTCAAATTCTTTGCTCATTATTTTTTATAATACAAAAGTTAAAATTAATAAAATAATAAAAATAATTATAAAAAAATAAATTACTGATTTTTGTAAAGATGCTTTTAAAAGCCAATTAAACATTTCCATTTCCTTATTGGTGGACCGCCCAGAACTCGAATCTGGAGTCTCCCGGTTCGTAGCCGAGCGCCTTATCCAATTTGGCCAGCGGTCCATTTAAATAATATATTCCATATATCAAAGTTTTTGATGTAATTTAACTTATAAAATATTATGTTAATTACTTTATGAGCAAAAACTCTAAAGATGTTGTAATTACTTCAGCACTAAGAACCCCAATTGGAAGATATAAAGGTTCGTTAAAAAATCTCAGCGCATCAAAATTAGGTTCAATAGTAATTAAAGAAGTAATTTATAAATCAAAATTAGATATAGAGGAGGAGATCGATGAGGTGATTATGGGGCACGTTTTAACCTCTGGGCTTGGTCAAAATCCCGCTAGGCAAGCTTCAATTGGTGCCGGAGTACCAGTTTCAAAACCTGCTCACATTGTTAATCAAGTTTGTGGATCTGGATTAAGATCTGTTGTATCGGGATATCAATCAATTAAGTTAGGAGAAAACCAAATTGTAATTGCAGGTGGTCAAGAAAATATGTCTAGAGCAACTCATGCAATTTATTATAGAGAAGATAAAAAATTTTTTGAAAATAAATTAATAGATACAATGATAAAAGATGGTCTGCTAGATTCATTTAATGATTATCATATGGGTGTCACAGCTGAGAATGTTGCCGATAAATATAAAATTTCAAGAGATGAACAAGATAATTTTTCTTTAAATTCTCAGAAAAAAACACAAAAAGCATATAGTGAAAATAAATTTCAGGATGAGCTGATTAAATTACAAATTGAAGATGGTGATAAAAAATTTATTTTTGAAAAAGATGAACATCCTAGAGAAAATTTAAGTATAGATGATTTAAAAAAATTAAAAACAGTATTCAAAGAAAATGGGACTGTAACACCTGGAAATTCCTCAGGTATAAATGATGGTGCTGCGGCCTTGGTTTTAATGTCTAGAAAACAAGCAGAAAAAAAATCATTAGTGCCATTGGTTAAAATTGTATCTTGGGCTACTTGTGGGGTTGAGCCTTCATTAATGGGATTGGGACCTATACCCTCAATTCAAGAAGCTTTATCTAAAGCAAATTGGAAAATAGATGAAGTAGACTTATTTGAAATTAATGAAGCCTTTGCAGCACAAAGTATTGCGGTAATTGAAGAATTAAAAATTCCTGAACAAAAAGTTAATGTTAATGGAGGAGCAATTGCCTTAGGTCATCCAATTGGAGCTTCTGGGGCAAGAATTTTGGTTACACTTGTCCATGAAATGATTAAGCAAGATAAAAAAAAAGGTTGTGCGGCACTCTGCATTGGCGGTGGTATGGGAATAGCTATGTGTATTGAGAGAAGCTAAAAAGCTTAATATTCATTTATTTTTTTATTTTTTGTATAATAAAAATATAAGATTAACGAAAAAACCTTATTAATGTGATAAAATAAAATCCAATAATTTTTTTTTGGGTATATAAAACATTTTAAATAATGAGCGAAAAATTACTTGTTCCTGACATTGGTGACTTTGAAAATGTTGAGGTTATAGAGATACTTGTAAAACCTGGTGATCAAATTAAAGAAAATGATCCAATAGTTACAATTGAAAGTGACAAATCAAGTGTTGAAATTCCTTCTACAATTGCTGGAAAAGTAGATAGCTTAGCAGTTAAAGTTGGTGATAAAGTTTCTAAAGGTGATTTATTGCTTAATCTTACATCATCATCAAAAACGTCATCAGAAAGTAATCTTCCAAAAGATACAGAAAATATAATTAAACAAGCTGAAGAAGCAATGGCTGAAAAAAAAGAGGAACAAAAAATTATATCTGAACCTATAATTGAAAAAAAACAATCTACAATTCAAGTAGTTAACGGGGCTGATATTGATCCACTTGAAACTCAAGATTGGCTGGAATCTTTATCTGCAGTTATTTCGAAAGATGGAAATCAAAGAGCTCATTTTTTAATTAAAGAACTAATTAACAAAGCTTATCGTGAAGGAGCAAATATTCCTTATACTCAAAATACACCATATATTAACACAATACCTCCTGAGGCTGAAGTAAAGTCTGGTGGCGATCAAAATATTGAAAGAAGAATTAGATCGTTGATTAGATGGAATGCAGCGGCAATGGTAGTTCGAGCAAATAAAAAATATCCTGAGCTTGGTGGACACATTGGTACATTTGCATCTGCTGCAACATTATATGATGTTGGGATGAATCATTTTTGGAGAGCAAAAAATAACAAATTTGGTGGAGATTTAATTTATTTTCAAGGACATAGTGCTCCAGGAATGTATGCAAGAGCTTTCTTAGAAGGTAGATTAAATGAAAAACAATTAGATAGTTTCAGACAGGAGGTAAAACCTGGGGGTCTATCTTCATATCCACATCCATGGCTAATGCCAAATTTTTGGCAGTTCCCCACTGTATCGATGGGGTTAGGTCCTATGCTTGCTATATATCAAGCTAGATACATGAAATATTTAATCAATAGAGGTTTGATTAAAGATGAAGGAAGAAAAGTATGGGCCTTTTTAGGCGATGGGGAGATGGATGAGCCTGAGTCAATGGGAGCTATTGGATTAGCTGCTAGAGAAAATTTAGATAATTTAATATTTGTAATAAATTGTAATCTTCAAAGATTAGATGGTCCCGTTAGAGGTAATGGAAAAATTATTCAAGAGCTTGAGGGAAGTTTCAGAGGATCTGGCTGGAATGTAATTAAAGTTATTTGGGGGTCATATTGGGACTCGTTGCTTGCTAATGATAAAACTGGTCACTTAATAAAAATTATGAACGAGACAGTAGATGGTGAGTACCAAGCAATGAAAGCAAGAGACGGTGCTTATGTAAGAGAAAAGTTTTTTGGGAAATCTCCTGAAGCATTAGAATTAGTTTCAAGCATGTCAGATACAGATATTTGGAGACTTAATAGAGGTGGTCACGATCCTCACAAAGTTTTTGCAGCATATGATAAAGCGACTAAACATCAAGGAAGCCCAACAGTGATAATTGCAAAAACTATTAAAGGTTATGGAATGGGAAAATCAGGAGAAAGTGTAAATACTACTCATCAAACAAAAAAATTAGATGTTGATGACTTGATGTACTATAGAGATCGATTTGATGTTCCCTTAACAGATGAACAAGTGAGAAATATTGAATACTTTAGGCCTGATGAAAAATCTCCAGAAATAAAATACATAAAAGACAGAAGAATTAAATTAGGTGGATATTTACCTGAACGTTCGACTTTCGCTAAACCAATCAAAGCACCCTCAAAAGATATTTTCGATTTCATGAAAGTATCAACTGGTGAAAAAGAAATGTCTACTACTATGGCCTTAGTAAGAATGTTAACAAATTTATTAAGGGATAAAAATATATCTCCCAGACTGGTTCCTATTATTCCTGACGAAGCAAGAACGTTTGGGATGGAAGGATTTTTTCAAAAAATAGGGATTTATGCTCATGAAGGACAAAAATATGAACCTGAGGATGCAGCCCAATTAAGTTCTTATAGAGAAGACAAAAGTGGTCAAGTTTTAGAGGAAGGTATCAATGAAGCAGGTGCTATGTCTTCGTGGATTGCTGCTGCCACTGCATATACTAATCATGATATCGAAATGATCCCAATTTATATTTTTTATTCAATGTTCGGTTTCCAAAGAATAGGAGATCTAGCTTGGGCAGCCGGAGATAGTCAGGCTAGAGGATTTTTGGTAGGTGCAACAGCTGGAAGAACAACATTAGCTGGAGAAGGCTTACAACACCAGGATGGGCATAGTCATTTAATTGCATCAACCATTCCAAATTGTGTAACTTATGATCCTACATTTCATTATGAATTAGCGGTAATTTTTCGAGAAGGTCTAAGAAGAATGCATGAGAAAAACGAGAATGTTTTTTATTATATTACAACAATGAATGAAAATTACTCACACCCAGAAATGCCAAAGGATAAAAATTGTGAGAAAGGCATTTTAAAGGGCATGTATAAAATAAAAGAATTTAACAAATACAAAAAAACTAAAATCCAACTTTTAGGATCAGGAACAATCTTAAGAGAAATGATGTCTGCTGCAGAGATTTTACAAAATGATTATCAAATTGACAGTGAGATATGGAGTGTAACAAGTTTTAATGAATTAAGAAAAGATGGAATGGAGGTAGAAAGATTTAATCTTTTGAATCCTGATAAAGAACCTAAAAAATCTTATGTTGAGCAATGCCTGGGCCAAACAGAGGGCCCAATTATGGCTGCATCTGATTACATGAGAATGAATTCAGATCAAATCAGACCTTATACTAATAAAAGCTTTTATTCATTAGGAGCAGATGGTTTTGGAAGAAGCGATACAAGAAAAAATTTAAGAAAATTTTTTGAGGTAGATAAAGAACATTTGGTTGCTTATGGTTTAAGTATTTTAGCAAAAGAACAGCTTATTACTTCCAAACATGCAAAAGATGCGATGAAGAA
Organism: uncultured Pelagibacteraceae bacterium; assembly: GCA_902555665.1. Classification (GTDB taxonomy): domain Bacteria; phylum Pseudomonadota; class Alphaproteobacteria; order Pelagibacterales; family Pelagibacteraceae; genus Pelagibacter. Next base: position 42,019 of record CACDTF010000003.1, on the reverse strand, counting down.
GTATAATATTGATACTAACAAACCAATGCCAACAAAATTATAATGTCAGAAACTGAGATTAAAGTACCTAATATCGGAGATTTTAAAGATGTTGAGGTTATTGAGGTATTAGTTACCAAAGGTCAATCAATTAAAAAAAATGATGCCCTAATAACAATTGAAAGTGATAAATCTAGCGTAGAAATACCATCAAATTTAGAAGGTAAAATTAAAAATTTAAAAATAAAAGTAGGAGATAAAGTTTCTGAGGGCGACTTAATTTTAACTTTAGATAGTGATTCAGAAGTTAAAAAGGAAGAGGTTAAAGAAAAACCAAAAATTGAAAAAGAGTCAAAAAATATTGAGGTAATAAAACCTGAAATCCAAGAAAAAACATTTTCTAAAAATAATATTTCAGACATTTCATCTGCAAGTCCAAAAGCTAGAAAATTTGCTAGAGAACTTGGTGTAGATATTAATCAAGTAGTGGGAAGTCAAAAAGATGGTAGAATTATTGAAGATGATATTAAAAAATTTGTTTCATCTAATTCAAAAAACAACGTTGTAGTAAAAGATAGTAAACCAGATAAAATTCAAAATGAATTTAAACATTCTGATTTTGGTGAAATAGAAATTAAAGATATACCAAGGGTTAAAAAATTATCATCAAAATATCTTACAAATTCATGGACAACAATTCCTCATGTTACAAATCACGATGAAGCCGACATAACGGAGATGGAAAGTTTTAGAAGTTCATTAACAGATATGTATACTGGAGAAAAAATTAAAATTACACCTTTAGCATTCATAATAAAGGCTTTAGTTGCATCTCTTAAGAAATTTCCTAGTTTTAATTCTTCTATCGACGAAATTGAGACCGGAAAAATGACTTTTAAAAAATATTACCATATTGGGATAGCAGTTGACACGCCAAATGGATTAATGGTTCCAAAAATAAGAAATGCAAATAACAAAAAAATTTCTCTGATAAGTAAAGAATTAAAAGAGGTAAGCGAACTTTGTAGAAATTTAAAAATTGATAAAAAAGAATTGTTTGGCGGCTCTATGACGATTACGAGTTTAGGTGGCATAGGAGGTTCATTTTTTACGCCTATAATTAATTATCCTGAAGTTGCTATATTAGGAGTAGGAAGATCAGAAAAAAAACAAATTTTTATGAATGGAAAGTTTCAAACTAGGACTATGCTGCCAATTTCTTTATCTTATGATCACAGAATTATTGATGGTGCAGAAGCAGCTAGGTTTAATAATGATCTAAAAGAAAACTTAGGCAAAAATTTTGCTTATAAACTAGCTGTCTAATAAAAAATGAGTAAATCCATATCATTATTTAGTGCCTTATTGTGCACTTTTATTTGGGGAACAACTTTTATTGCCCAAGACACAGGCATGGATAATATTGGCCCTTTTACATTTAATGCTGTGAGGTTTTTTGTTGGTTTTCTAGCCATAATTCCACTTATGATTTTATTTGAATTAAAAAATTTTAAATCAGAGTTTAAATTAGATAAAAAAACTTTCATAATTTATTCATTATTAATTGGAATTTCTTTATTCTTAGGCTCAGCACTCCAACAAGTTGCTTTGCTTTATACAGATGTTGCAAATGCTGCCTTTTTTACAATTTTTTATGTACCAATGGTACCGATTATAATTTTTTTGTTTGGTAAAAAATCAATACATTGGAGTGTATGGCCTTCTGTAGTTCTATGTTTAATTGGAGGATATTTATTAACAAATTTTCATGATGCAACCATAAGATTAGGAGATACTTTAGTTGTTCTTGGAGCCTTATTTTGGAGCACTCATATTATTTTTACTGGGATCATTATAACTAAATACAATCTTCCACTTACTTTAGGAGCTGCGCAGACTTTAATTGTGGCTATTTTTTCATTTATAATTGGAATTATTTATGAAGAATTTATTTTAAATAATATTTTAAAAGAAATTTATTCAATTTTGTATGCTGGAATATTATCCGGTGGATTTGCATTTGTTCTACAAATTTATGCACAAAGAAATATAACACCCGCACCAGCAGCTATTATATTTTCACTTGAAGGAGTATTTGCTACGATAGCTGCTTGGTTTATTTTGAATCAAATTCTAGATATCAACAATCTGCTTGGATGTTTTTTTATTCTATGTGGAGTTCTTTTATCTCAACTGCTTCCTTTAGTTAAAAAAAATATATTTAATAAATTAAATTAAATAAAATTAAAGCAATTATAATTCTATAAATTACAAAAGCGTTCATTGAAAATCTATTAATATAAATTAAAAAGAATTTTACTGTCAAGAAAGAAAAAATAAAAGAAGATATAATTGCAATAACAATTAAGTAGTTAAATTCAATTGATTGTTCAAAAATATCTTTAAAGCTTAAGACACTAGCTCCGGCCAAAGCTGGGATTGAAAGTAAAAAAGATATCTTACTTGAATCTACTCTATTAAATTTTAAAATTCTGGCAGCTGTTATAGTAATTCCTGCCCTACTCACTCCAGGTATAAGAGAGATGATTTGGAAAATACCTATAAATATTATCGACTGAAAATTTAAATTGGAAGAAATTTTTTTATCAAATCGATTTTTGTCTGAGATGTATAAAATAATTGCAAATATTAATGTAGTCCATGCTATAAATTCTATGTTTCTTAACTGATAAATTAAACCTGTATTATAAAGTATATAGCCAACAAATATTAATGGAATAGATCCAAGTAAAATTAAACTTAAAAGTCTTTTATTTTTTCTAGCATCAAATAGATCTTCTTTAAAAAAATAAATTATTGCCATTAGAGATCCTAAATGAAGGCTTATATCAATTAAAAGAGAACTAGACTTAAATTCATATAATGTAGAAACCAAAATTAAATGAGCAGAAGAACTAATAGGAAGAAATTCAGATATTCCTTGAATTGCAGAGAGAATTAAAACTTCTATAATATTTTGAAACATTATTTCTTCGTAACTTATAAAGTATTTATTTAAAACAATTCGATTTAAGCATAATAGCTATGCAATAATTAAAAACTTGTTTATTGGCGGTAATAATTTAAAAATTAAGGTCAATATATATGACCTATTTTATTCTTTATATACATAAATCAAGGTATATTTTGCCGAAACTTAAATAATATTATGCCAGATAAAATGCTCAAATTTGTTAAAATAGGTCAACAAACTCCACCTAAAAGAGAAGTTGATACGAGAAAGAAAGATTTTAACGAAATTTATGACGAGTATATCAACGAAAAAGCCAAAGAACAGTCGAGTAGGTGTTCACAATGTGGAGTACCTTTTTGCCAAGTTCATTGTCCTTTAAGTAATAACATTCCAGATTGGCTCAAACTGACAGCAGAGGGAAGATTAAAAGAGGCGTATGAATTATCCCAAAGCACAAACAATATGCCTGAAGTTTGTGGCCGAATTTGCCCCCAAGATAGATTATGTGAGGGAAATTGTGTAATTGAACAGTCTGGTCATGGAACAGTAACTATTGGATCAGTAGAAAAATATCTTACAGATAATGCTTGGGCTGAGGGCTGGGTAAAACCAATTAAGGTAACGAATGAAAAAAATCAAAGCGTAGGAATTATAGGAGCAGGTCCTGCTGGTTTAGCTGCTGCAGAACAATTAAGAAAAAATGGATATAAAATTACTGTCTACGATAGATATGATAGAGCAGGAGGATTATTAATTTATGGAATTCCAAATTTTAAATTAGAAAAAGAAGTTGTAGAGCGAAGAACAAAACTCTTAAAGGATGGAGGAATTGAATTTGTTCAAAATTTTGAAGTTGGTAAGGATGCAAGTCTAGACCAATTGAGAAAAAAACACGATGCAATTTTAATTGCTACAGGAGTTTATAAAGCAAGAGAAGTAAACTTACCTGGAAATGATCTTGATAATATTTTTCCTGCAATGGATTTTTTAACAGCATCTAATAAAAAAGGTCTAGGAGATAATGTCGAGTTGTTTGATAAAGGAATTTTAAACGCAGAAGGTAAAGATGTTATTGTAATCGGTGGAGGTGATACTGCAATGGATTGTGTAAGAACTTCTATAAGACAGAAGGCAAAATCTGTTAAATGTTTATATAGAAGAGATAAAGAAAATATGCCAGGATCTGCTAGAGAAGTTGCAAATGCAGAAGAGGAAGGTGTTGAGTTTGTTTGGTTATCAAGTCCTAAAGAATTTAAAGGTACAAATAAAGTAGAAAAAATAATTGTAGATCAAATTAAATTAGGTGATCCAGACGAGACAGGAAGAAGAAAGCCACAAGTTCAAGAAGGCTCAAGTTACGAAACAAAAGCAGATATGGTTATCAAAGCATTAGGTTTTGATCCTGAGGATTTACCAAATTTATTTGATAGTAGTGAATTACAAGTAACAAAGTGGGGAACTATTAAAACAGATTTTGATACTATGGAAACAAATATAAAAGGGGTATTTGCTGCTGGTGATATAGTTAGAGGAGCTTCATTAGTTGTTTGGGCGATAAAAGATGGAAGAGATGCAGCAGCTTCAATTAAAACTTATCTGGAGAGTAAATCTAAAGTGGAAAAAAGAGTAGCTTAATGGAAAATTATAAAAAGAACCTTCACCTTTTAAAAGAAAATAATGTTTATTTAGAAGACATGGAGCATGATGCTTGTGGTGTTGGTATAATTGCATCAACCGAAGGTAAAAAATCTCGTAAAGTTGTAGAATATGGTATTGAAGCGTTAAAAGCTGTTTGGCACAGAGGCGCTGTAGATGCCGATGGGAAAACTGGTGATGGAGCTGGAATTCATGTTGAAATACCAAAAGATTTCTTCATTGAAAAGATAGAAGTGACAGGACACACACATAATAATTCTGAAATATGTGTGGGCATGATATTTCTGCCTCGTAATGATTATGCAGCACAAGAAAGTTGCAAAACTATCGTTGAAAGTGAATTAACAAAAAATGATTTTAGTATTTACGGTTGGAGACAAGTTCCAGTTAATCCAAAAGTTTTAGGAGAAAAGGCATTCCAAACAATGCCTGAAATTATCCAAGTATTGTTTAAACCTTATAATCCAGAATTAACAAATAAAGATTTAGAAAGAAAAATTTATGAAACTAGAAGAAAGATAGAAAACGAAGCTTTTAAAAAATCTTTAAACAATTTTTATATTTGTTCATTGAGTTCTAAGTCTATCATTTACAAGGGAATGTTTTTAGCTGAAGCTATCTCAGATTTCTACCTTGATTTAAAAGATGAGAGATTTGTTTCAAGGTTTGCTATTTTTCATCAAAGATTTTCAACAAACACAGCGCCTAGCTGGAATTTAGCTCAACCCTTTAGAGCTATAGCGCATAATGGAGAAATTAATACTTATAGAGGAAATAAAAATTGGATGAAAGTTCATGAGCAAGAGATGAACAGTCCCCTTTTTGACGATGTTGAAAACTTAAAACCTGTTATACAACAGGGAGCATCAGACTCTGCTGCTTTAGACAATGTTTTTGAGTTATTAAATATATCTGGTCAGCCTGCGCCCTTGGCGAAGCTTATGTTGGTTCCAGACGCATGGTCTAAAAAAAATAAAACTCTACCAAAAGATCACCAACAATTATTTAATTTTTTAAACAGTACTATGGAGCCATGGGATGGACCGGCAGCTATTGCTGGAACTGATAATGAGTGGGTTATAGCTGCAAATGATAGAAATGGATTAAGACCTTTAAGATACGCAATTACAAAAGACAAATTATTATTTGCAGGTTCTGAAACAGGAATGATTGAATTAAATGAAAAAAGAATTTTGTCAAAGGGAAGATTGGGTCCTGGTGAAATAATTGGAGTTAGAATAGAAAAAGGTAAAGTATTTACAAACAAGCAAATAAAAGATTATTTAGCTAAAGAATATAAACATTTTAATTCACAAATTATCGACCTAGATGATAAGTTGAGTATTTCAGATGAAAAAAATTCTTTTTCAGGAGATGATTTAAGAAGAAGGCAATATACTTTTGGAATAAGTTTAGAAGACCTTGAGCTTATACTGCATCCTATGGCGGAAGATGCTAAAGAAGCAACTGGATCTATGGGGGACGATACACCATTGGCTGTTTTGTCAGATAGGTATAGGCCGTTATACCATTTTTTTAGACAGAATTTTAGCCAAGTCACAAACCCACCAATAGACTCTTTAAGAGAAAACAAGGTTATGAGTTTGAAAACAAGATTTGGAAATCTTGGAAATATTTTAAATTTTGATAATTTAACAAAGCAAAATATTTATGTTTTAAATAGCCCAATATTATCAAATTCTCAATTTGAAAAATTTATAAATTTTTTTGGCAATAATTCATCTATAATTGATTGTACTTTTTCTGAGGAAGAAACTTTATTTGATTCAATTAAAAAAATTCAAAAAGAAGCTGAAATTGCAGTAAGACAGGGAGTTACTCAATTGATCTTAAGTGATAAAGAGCTTTCTAACTTAAAACTTCCAATACCAATGCTTTTAGCAGTTGGATCAATTAATTCATTTCTTATTGAAAAAAAACTAAGAGGATATGTATCAATAAATGTTCAATCTGGAGAGGCTTTAGATACTCACTCTTTTGCAACCTTAATAGGAGTTGGAGCAACCACTGTAAATCCATATTTAGCATTTGACAGTTTATTTCAGCGTCATGAAAAGAAATTATTTGGTCAATTTAGCTTTGATGAATGTGTAGAGAGATACATAAAATCAGTAAACGCAGGTTTATTAAAGATCATGTCTAAGATGGGTATTTCAGTTCTAAGTTCTTATAGAGGTGGATGTAACTTTGAAACCGTAGGTTTAAGTAGAACAATTGTTGCAGATTATTTTCCAGGAGTTGTCTCTAAAATTTCAGGTATTGGACTTACAGGTATAGAGAAAAAAATTAGAGAAATCCATAAAGAGGCATTTGAAAGTTCTGAAACCATATTGCCGATAGGCGGTATATATAGATATCGTAAAAATGGTGAAACTCATCAATATCAAGGAAAATTAATTCATTTACTTCAAAGTGCAGTAGGATCTAATTCTTATGATGCCTATAAAAGATATGCGGATGGAATATACAGTTTACCACCTATTAACCTTAGAGACTTAATTGATTTCAGGGATAAAAAATTAAGTGGGCCAATAGATATTTCTGAGGTTGAGCCAATAGAAAATATTTTAAAAAGATTTGGTAGTGGGAGTATGTCTCATGGAGCCTTATCTAAAGAGGCACATGAAACTTTGGCAACTGGTATGAATAGGATCAAAGGTGCCTCATGTAGTGGAGAGGGCGGTGAAGACGCAAGTAGATTTAAAGTTTTAGATAATGGTGACAGCGCAAACTCAAGAGTTAAACAAATAGCTTCTGCAAGATTTGGAGTTACAGTTAATTATCTTAATAATTGTAATGAGATAGAAATTAAAATTGCACAAGGCGCTAAGCCTGGTGAGGGAGGCCAGTTACCAGGATTTAAAGTTACAGAGGAGATTGCTAAACTTAGACATTCAACTCCTGGAGTAACTTTAATATCACCACCACCGCATCATGATATTTATTCAATCGAAGATCTTGCACAACTAATTTATGATTTGAAACAGATAAATCCTAAAGCAAGAATTGGAGTTAAGCTTGTTGCTTCCTCAGGAGTAGGAACAATTGCAGCTGGTGTAGCCAAAGCAAAAGCAGATATAATATTGATTTCTGGACACAATGGTGGAACAGGAGCAACACCTCAAACAAGTGTTAAGTATGTTGGAATACCATGGGAAATGGGTTTGACTGAAGCAAACCAAGTATTAACTTTAAATAATCTTAGACATAAAGTTACATTAAGAACAGACGGAGGAATTAAAACTGGAAGAGATGTGGTTATAGCTGCAATGATGGGTGCTGAAGAATATGGTGTTGCTACTACAGCATTAGTTGCAATGGGATGTATAATGGTAAGGCAGTGTCATTCAAATACATGTCCTGTAGGCGTTTGTACTCAAGATGAAAAGCTAAGAGAAAAATTTACTGGGACTCCAGAAAAAGTAGTTAATTTGTTCACATTTATAGCTAGTGAAGTAAGAGAAATATTAGCAAATTTAGGTTTTAAATCATTAAATGAAGTGATTGGTAGGACAGACTTGTTAAAACAAGTAAGTAAGGGTTCTCCAAATTTAGACGATTTAGATTTAAATCCTTTATTTGTTCAAGCTGATACTGGAAATAATCCAAGGTATTGTGAGGGTCAAGAAATAAATAGTGTACCAGATACTCTTGACCAACAAATTTGGCCAGAAATCGAAAAAGCTTTAGATAATTCTGAAAAAATTGAGAAAGAATACCAAATAAAAAATACTAACAGGGCAGTAGGCACAAGAATTTCTCATCATTTGTATAAAAAATACGGTTATGAAAAAATTGATGAAAACTTTTTAGTTTTAAATTTTAAAGGATCAGCGGGTCAATCATTTGGTGCATTTTCTTCTAAAGGTTTAAAACTTGTATTAAAGGGAGATGCAAATGATTATGTTGGTAAAGGTTTGTCAGGAGCCACTATTTCAATAAAATTACCTGAAGAGAGCAACTTAGTTTCAAATGAGAATACAATTTTAGGAAATACTGTTCTTTACGGAGCTACTTCGGGAAAACTTTTTGCTGCTGGCCAAGCTGGTGAAAGATTTTCAGTTAGAAATTCTGGTGCAATTACAGTAATTGAAGGATGCGACTCTAATGGATGTGAATATATGACTGGTGGAACTGTAGCAATTTTAGGAGATGTTGGTGATAATTTTGCAGCTGGTATGACAGGTGGAATGGCCTTTATATATGATAAATCTCAACAATTTGAAAAGAAAGTAAATCCAGAGTCAGTAGTTTGGCAAAATATAGAGACAGATTATTGGAAAGAATATTTAAAAAATTTAGTCAGTGAGCATTTTAAAGAAACTGAGTCTCAATTATCGAAAAAAATAATTGAAAACTTTGAAGATGAAGTAAATAATTTTGTTCAGGTGTGTCCTAAAGAAATGTTGGATAAATTAAAAAATCCAATTACTTTAAAAAAAGATATAAAAAAAGTAAGCTAAATTAATAATTTAAGCTCTTTTAAAATTATATTTAACCATTTTTTATTTGATAAACTGTGATCACCTTTTTTTATAATATTTAATTTTTTCTTAGCATTTGGAAATAATTTCAAAACTTTTCTTGAATATGATACAGGAACTGCCTCATCTCTTTCACCATGTACCATTGTTACTTTAATATTTAAATTAATTTTATTGTTTAAGACTTTGTTTTTTCTTCCATCTTTTATTAGTTGTAGAGTAATTGGATATTCATAATTTGCATGTTTTAATTGATAAATACCATTACGTATTGTTTCCTGCTTCATTTTTTTGGTAAATTTTTTCCACATCAAATTTTCTAAAAATTCGGGAGCAGCCCCTATTCCTAAAAATCCTTTAATCTGTTTTTTGAAAATTTTGAATTGATTGAGAGAAATCCATGCACCCATACTTGAACCAATTAGCACAAATTCTTTTTTTTTAACGTATTTTTTTATTAAAATTGATGTCTCTTTACTCCATTTTGAAATATTTCCATTTATAAATTTTCCAGAAGATTTTCCATGACCTGAGTATTCTAGTGCTAAAAAACTTATTTTATTTTTTTTAGCAAATTTCAAAAAAGCATTTGGTTTTTTTCCTTCAAGATCTGACATAAAGCCGTGCAAAAAAACTATAAAAGAACTATTCTTAAAAATTTTGGAAATATGTCTAATTTTCTTTGTATTCGATATTTGATGAAATCTGAAATTTGCCATAATCGTTTATAAGTTTTGTCTATTAATATATAATCATATCAAATGTCATCTGATTTAAAAGTTTTACAAGTAATTCCAAAATTAGGATATGGAGGAGCTGAAACAGGCTGTTATGATATAGCGCATTATTTACCAGAAAATAATTGTAAATCTTTTATTGTAACAAGTGGTGGTGAATTACTTAAATTTGTAGATAGAAAAAAAGTTAAGATATTTAGACTTCCGGTACAGAGTAAAAATCCTTTAATAATTTTAATTAATGCTTTTATCTTAACTGGAATTATTTTAGTTTATAATATTTCTCTGGTACACGCGAGAAGTAGAGCACCTGCTTGGTCATGTTTGTTAGCAACAAAAATCACAGGACGAAAATTTGTAACTACATTTCACGGAACTTACAATTTTAAGAGCAATATAAAAAAAATATATAATTCAGTAATGACTAGAGCAGATTTAATAATTGCAGGATCTAATTTTATTTTTTCTCATATTAAAAAAAATTACTCAAAATATATAAATGAAAAAAAAAAATTAATGGTTATTTTTAGAGGAATAAACGTTGACTACTTTGACCCAACAACCAAAATTGAAATTGATGAAAAAAAATTATTAAAAAAATGGGAAATTGAAAAAGATAAAAAAATTATACTTTTACCTGGTAGGTTAACTTCCTGGAAAGGACAGGAAGTTTTTATAGAGGCAATTAATTTAGTGAATATAGAAATGGGTTATGAAGCATTTTATGCTGTCATTCTAGGTAGTGATCAAGGTAGAGATTTGTATAAGAAAAAATTAATAAGACTTTCGGAGCAATACAGGTTGTCTAAACAAATAAGGTTCATAGATCATTGTAACGATATGGCATTAGCTTATAAAGTTTCTGATATTATTGTTTCAGCCTCAACAGAACCAGAGGCCTTTGGTAGAGTTGCTGTTGAGGCACAATCGATGGAAAAACCAATCATAGCAAGTAACATTGGAGGTTCTAATGAAACAATAATTGATGAAAAAACTGGTTTTTTATATGAGGCAGGAAATGCTAAATCATTAAGTAATAAAATATTAAAAACTCTTAACATGGATGAAACTCTATTAAAATCAATTGGTAATGAGGGAAGAAAAAATATAGTTCAAAAATTTAATGTTGAAAAAATGTGCTTTTCTACTTATTCAGAGTATAAGAGATTATTAAATTAAATGCCGATAATAACATTACCTGACGGAAACAATATTGATTTTCCTAACAAAGTTACTGGACTAGAAGTAGCTGAAAAAATTAGTAAATCATTAGCTAAACAAGCCATGGTTATAAGTGTTGATGGTGAGCTTAAAGATCTAGATTTTCTAATTGAAAATGATTGTTCTGTAAAAATTTTTACCTCAAAAAATCCTGAGGGCTTGGAAACTATAAGGCATGACACAGCTCATATTTTAGCTATGGCTGTTCAAGAATTATTTCCTGGAACACAAGTTACAATTGGACCCGTTATTGAAAATGGATTTTATTACGACTTTGCTAGAAAAGAACCATTCACAGAGGATGATCTAGTTAAAATTGAAAATAAAATGAAAGAGATTGTTGATAGGAATGAAATAACAAAAAGAGAAGTTTGGGATAGAAATAAAGCAATTAGCCATTTTAAAAAAAAAGGAGAAATTTATAAAGCTGAGCTTATTGAAGCGATACCTGAAAATGAAGATGTATCAATTTATTTTCATGGAGAATGGCATGATTTATGTAGAGGTCCACATCTTTCCTCCACAGGAAAAATAGGAAAATATTTTAAACTTACAAAAGTGTCAGGAGCATATTGGAGAGGAGACTCTAATAATGAAATGTTGCAACGAATATATGGTACGAGTTGGGCAACTCAAAAAGATCTAGATGAATATTTGCAAAGAATAGAAGAAGCAGAAAAAAGAGACCATAGAAAATTAGGTAGAGAAATGGATTTATTTCATTTTAGAGAAGAAAGTCCTGGCTCAGTATTTTGGCATGAAAGAGGATGGGGTTTATTTCAAAAGCTCATAAACTACATGAGAAGCAGACAAGATGCTGCTGGTTATAAAGAGGTAAATACTCCAGAGGTGCTGGATAGACAATTATGGGAAAAATCTGGGCATTGGGAAAAATATGGAGAAAACATGTACACATCTGAAACACCAGATGAGAAAGTTTTTGCAATTAAACCGATGAATTGCCCTGGTCATATTCAGGTATTTAATCAAGGCCTAAAAAGTTACAGAGATCTTCCTTTGCGTTTTGCTGAATTTGGGAAAGTTCATCGTTATGAACCATCAGGCGCTTTACATGGGTTATTAAGAGTAAGAGCTTTTACTCAAGATGATGCCCATATTTTTTGTACTGAAGATCAAATTACTAGTGAATGTTTAATTGTTACAAATTTAATATTAGATATTTATAAGGACCTTGGTTTTGAAAATGTAATTCTAAAATATGCAGATAGGCCAGAAGTAAGAGTTGGTGATGATTTAGTATGGGATAAAGCAGAAGCTTCTTTGCTTGAAGCTGTAAAAGCTTCTAAATTAGAATATACTATTAATAAAGGTGAGGGAGCATTTTATGGTCCTAAAATTGAATTTGTTTTACGAGATGCTATTGGCAGAGATTGGCAATGTGGAACTTTGCAAGTAGATTTAAATTTACCTGGAAGATTAGATGCTTCTTATGTTGATAAAGATGGAACTAAAAAAGTTCCTGTTATGTTGCATAGAGCTTTATTTGGTTCTCTAGAGAGATTTATTGGAATTTTAATTGAAAACTATGCAGGCAAGTTTCCATTTTGGATATCTCCTTTACAGACTATGGTAATACCTATTTCAGAAGAATTTAACGACTATGCGATTGAGGTATCAAATAAAATTAAAAATTCAGGTATAAGTTCTGCAGTAGATTTAAAAAATCATAATTTAAATTATAAAATTAGAGATCATTCTTTAGCAAAAATACCGCTTTTATTAATTTGTGGTAAAAAAGAAGTTGACTCCAATTCAGTAACGATTAGAAGATTAGACACTAATAAACAAGAAAATATGGGTATAGATCAATTCTTAAAAACATTCTCTGCTTTAAACAAAGCATCTTCAAACTAAGTGGCAGATTTTAAACAAAATTATTTTCAAAGAAGAACTAAGGACAGAGGTCCAAGATATAATAATAGAATTTCTTCTCCTGATGTACAAGTTATAGCAAGTGATGGAGAAAATCTTGGAGTGATGAATACTAATGAAGCTATTTCCATGGCAAAAAGTCAAGGTTTAGATTTAATTGAAATAGCACCTAATGCAAATCCTCCCGTATGTAAAATAATGGATATGGGTAAATATAAGTATGATGCACAGAAAAAAGCAAATCTTGCAAAGAAAAAACAAAAAATTGTTTCTTTAAAAGAAATTAAAATGAGACCTGTTACGGAAACTCATGATTATGAGTTTAAAGTTAAAAATGCTAAAAAATTTATAGCTAAAGGAGATAAGGTTAAGTTTACTATAAGATTTAAAGGTAGAGAACTTCAACATTCCTATCTAGGAAATGAACTAATGGGTAAAATTAAAGAAGATATGAAGGATATAGGTAAGGTAGAATTGCATCCCAAGTTTGATGGGAAGCAAATGATTATGGTAATTCAGCCTTTATAAGCCTTAATAGAGGTTGTAAAATTATATCTTTCTTTGTATAAGTCCGCAGAATTATGCCAAAACTAAAAACAAAAAGCTCAGCAAAAAAAAGATTTAAAATATCCGCTAAGGGTAAAGTTATTTCTGCTCAAGCAGGTAAAAGACATGGCATGATCAAAAGAACGAATTCACAAATAAGAAAACTGAGAGGTACTACAACATTGTCTAAACAAGATGGAAAAATTGTTAAGTCATACATGCCTTACAGTTTAAGAGGTTAATAATGGCAAGAGTTAAAAGAGGTGTAACCAGTAAAGCTAAACATAAAAAAGTTTTAAAAGCTGTAAAGGGTCAATGGGGTAGAAGAAAAAACACCATTAGAGTTGCTAAGCAAGCTATGGAAAAATCCATGCAATATGCTTACAGAGACAGAAGAAATAAAAAAAGAGATTTTAAATCATTGTGGATACAGAGAATCAACGCTGGAGTTAGAGCTGAAGGCTTAACTTATTCAAAATTTATCAATGGATTAAATAAATGTGGTATTGCAATAGATAGAAAAATTCTTGCTGAAATTGCTTACGATAGCCCAGAAGCATTCAAAACAATTGTTCAAAAAGCTCAATCAGCTTTAAATTAATCTTCGCTATTGTTTTTATTTCTTAAGGAAATAATCTACTAATATGTCAGAGATAAAAAATATTAGAGATCAGTTTATATCAAAGCTTGAAAATGATTTAAGCATTGATCAAATAAATGAAATCAAAACTGAACTATTTGGTAAAAATGGTTTAATTTCATCAAAATTTAAAACAATAGGATCTATTCCAGAAACTGATAGAAAAAAATTTGCATCAGATTTAAATCAAGCTAAAGACGAACTTCAGAATTTGATAACTTCTAAAATTAGTGAGTTAGAAGGAAAAAAAATAAACGAGAAATTAGAAAAGGAAAAGGTTGATATAACTTTACCTGAAAGACCATTCGTTAGAGGAAAAGTTCATCCAGTATCACAAACTATTGATGAAATTTCATCTATTTTCTCTGAAATAGGATTTAGTGTTGAGGAAGGCCCTGATGTTGAAAATGAATATAATAACTTTACTGCTTTAAACACGCCTGACAATCATCCAGCAAGGGATATGCATGATACTTTTTACTTAGACGAAAGCAAAGAGGTTTTATTACGAACTCATACTTCTCCGGTTCAAATTAGAACTATGCTAAAAGACAAACCGCCATTTAAGATCATTGCTCCTGGGAGAACTTATAGATCTGATAGTGATCAAACACACTCACCAATGTTTCATCAAGTAGAAGGTTTACATATTGACTCAAATATTAATATGGGGCATTTGAAAGGATGTTTGAATTATTTTATTAAAGAATTTTTTGAAGTCGAAAAAATTAAAATGAGATTTAGACCTAGTCATTTTCCATTCACAGAACCATCTGCAGAAGTCGATATTGGTTATGAAATAAAAGATGGCAAAATAATTATTGGAGAAGGAGATAAATGGCTTGAAATTTTAGGCTGTGGTATGGTGCATCCTAATGTTTTAAGAAATGTAAAAGTAGATCCTTCTAAGTATCAAGGATATGCTTTTGGCATAGGTATAGATCGATTAGCAATGCTTAAATACGGCATTAATGATTTAAGAGCTTTTTTTGATTGTGATTACAGATGGCTAAATCATTTTGGTTTTGATCCGCTTGATGTCCCTTCAAATTACAGAGGTTTAAGCAGATGAAGATCACATATGATTGGTTAAAAGATCATTTAAAAATAAGTGCTAAAGAAGATAAACTTCTTGAGAAACTAACAGACATAGGTCTTGAGGTCGAGAGTATAGAAAATTTATCTGAAGGATTAGATTTATTTAAAGTAGCAAAAATTATAAAAATAGAAAAACACCCAAACGCAGATAGGCTTAAAGTTTGCGATGTTGATGTTGGTAATAAAGAAATCAAAAAAGTTGTTTGTGGGGCTGCAAATGCAAGAGAAGGTCTTCTTACTGTGTATGCTCCACCAGGTGCAATAATCCCAAAAAACAAAACTAAACTTGTTGTTGCTAAAATTAGAGATGTTACATCTTATGGAATGCTTTGTTCTGAATCTGAATTGAATTTATCAGATGAAAGTGATGGAATTACTGAATTATCATCTTCAAAATATGCAAAAAATATTGGAAAAAGTTATTTTTCTAAATCAAGTTCTAATCTTATCGATTTATCAATTACACCTAATAGACCAGACTGTCTTGGTGTTCGGGGGATAGCGAGAGATCTATCAGCCGCAGGTTTTGGAAACTTAAAACCAGAAAAAGATAAAAAAATTAAATCTAATAAAAAACAGACCTTAAAAGTAAAAATAACAAAAGAAAAAAATCAAGGCTGTTTGTCTTTTGGCAGCTGCTTGATAACTAACGTCAAAAATACAGAAAGTCCTCAATGGCTGAAAGATAAATTAATATCTATAGGCCAAAAACCAATATCTGCAATTGTAGATATTACAAATTATGTCATGTTTGATATTAATCGCCCTTTGCACGCATACGATGCTGACAAAATTGATAAAGGAATAATTGTTAGAAATTCAAAATCAGGAGAAGAATTTACTGCTCTAGATAATAAAAATTATAAGCTAGACGATGGAATGTGTGTAATAAGTGATTATAAAGGTGTCTTAGGTCTAGGTGGAATTATTGGAGGAACAAGATCAGGTACAGAGTTAGATACTAGAAATGTTTTATTAGAGTCAGCCTATTTTGATCCAAGATCAATTAGAAAAACTGCTAAAAAATTGAATATTGATACAGATGCTAAATTTAGATTTGAAAGAGGTATTGATCAGTTATCTATTGAAGATGGATTAAACAAAGCTGCTTTTTTAATTAAGGAAATTTGTGGCGGTGAAATTAGTAAAATAGATATTCAAAAAAATAAATCTTATAAAAACAAAGTAATAAAATTTGAACCAAAAACATTTGAAAAAATTACTGGTTTTAAAATTTCAAATAAAGAAATGATAATCATTTTAGAAAAACTTGGTTTTAAATTAAAAAAAGAAAAAAAATTCTTTAAATTATCAGTTCCATCTTGGAGACCAGATATTATTCAAGAAATCGATATAGTTGAGGAACTTGTAAGAATTAGTGGCTATGAAAAAATAAAAATAGAAAATCCTATTAAACAAAGATCAAAAAATACTTTAAATCCAACTCAAAAGTTATTTCATTTTCTTCAAAGGGCAGTAGCATCTAAAGGGTATTTGGAAGCAATTACTTGGTCTTTTACAGACTCTAAATATAATGATCACTTTAAAGAGGCAAATAAAGAAATAAAAATTGTAAATCCAATTAGTTCTGAATTGGGAGTATTAAGAAATTCTATTTTTTCAAATTTAGTAATGTACATGAGCAAAAACTTGGATAGAGGAATTAAAGATTTATCAATATTTGAAATAGGGCCAATATTTTATGGTTCACAACCTGGAGAACAGAATACAGTTGTTTGTGGTTTGTCAGCTGGAAAAAAATCTAGACTTTCATGGATTGAAAAAGAGAGAAATATAGATGTTTTTGATATTAAAAGAGATGTTATACAAACTTTAGTTGAAGCCGGTTATGACGCAACAAAATTCTACATAGATGATGAAAGTCCCAATTATTATCATCCAGGAAAATCAGGCAGAATATTTTTAAATAAGGGAAAAGATAAGGTGGCTGCTTATTTTGGTGAAATTCATCCAAACATTATCAAAACGCTAGATATTAAAACAGTGTCTTTAGTAGGGTTTGAAATATTTCTAGATAATTTAAAATTGCCAAAAAAACCTTTAAAAGATCAAAAAACAAAATATTCAATATCTGACTTTCAAAAATCTGAGAGAGATTTTGCATTTATTGTTGATAAAAAAGTAAGTGTGCAAGATTTAGTAAGCGTCATATCAAATATTGATAAAAATTTAATTTCAAACATTAAAGTATTTGACGTTTATGAAGGAGACAATATTCCTAAAAATCAAAAATCAGTCGCTATAAGCGTTACTATTCAATCATTTGAAAAAACATTAACTGATAATGATTTAGAAAAAACTAATAATTTGATAATAGAAACAGTTGAAAATAAAACTGGTGCCAAAATTCGTTCCTAAAATAATTAATGAGTTCAATTAATAATATAAGAAATTTTGCAATAATTGCACATATTGATCATGGAAAATCTACTATAGCCGATAGAATTATTCATAGTTGTGGTGGATTAACCGAAAGAGAAATGAAAGCCCAAGTTTTAGACTCTATGGATATTGAGCGTGAAAGAGGAATTACAATAAAAGCTCAAACTGTAAAATTAAATTATAAAGCTAAAAATGGAAAAAATTATATTTTAAATATTATTGATACCCCAGGTCATGTAGATTTCAGTTATGAAGTAAGTAGATCTTTATATGCATGTGAAGGTTCAATTTTGATCGTAGATAGTACACAAGGGGTAGAAGCTCAAACCTTAGCAAATGTTTACCAAGCTTTAGAAACTAATCATGAGATAGTACCAGTTTTAAATAAGGTCGATTTACCTGCATCAGATTTAGACAGAACAAAAAAACAAATTGAGGAAGTTATAGGAATTGATACTGCAAATGCAATTCCATGTTCAGGTAAAACTGGAGAAGGAATAGAAGATATTTTAGAGAAAATTATTACCACATTACCAGCTCCAAAAGGAGAAAGTTCTGCTGATCTAAAATGTTTATTAGTTGATAGTTGGTATGACACTTATTTAGGTGTAGTTATCCTAGTAAGAGTAATAGATGGCAAACTTTCAAAACAGATGAAAATAAAAATGATGTCTACTAATCAGGAGTATATTGTTGAAAAAGTTGGGGTTTTTACGCCAAAGCCAGTAGACATAAATGAACTAAAAACAGGTGAAATTGGGTTTATTACAACAGGTATTAAAGTTTTGTCTGAAACAAAAGTTGGAGATACGATTTGTGATGCTTTAAAACCTTTAAAAGATGCTTTGCCAGGATTTAAACCAAGTAAACCAGTAGTTTTCTGTGGGTTATTTCCAGTAGATAGTTCTGAGTTTCAAAAACTTAAAGATGGTTTAGCTAAATTACAATTGAATGATGCAAGTTTTTCTTTTGAGCCAGAGTCATCATCTGCTTTAGGTTTGGGTTTTAGATGTGGATTTTTAGGATTACTTCATTTGGAAATAGTGACAGAAAGACTAGAAAGAGAATTTGATGTTAATTTATTAACCACTACACCTGGTGTAGTTTATAAAGTTCACCTAAATAATGGTAACATAATTGATCTTCAAAATCCTTCAAGCTTACCTGATCCAACTTTAATAAAATACATCGAAGAGCCATGGATAAAAGCAACAATCATTACTCCTGATCAATATTTAGGTTCAATAATTAAAATGTGTCAGGACAAAAGAGGAATTCAAACTAATTTAAGTTACTCAGGAAATAGAGCTGTTGTAAATTATGAGTTACCATTGAATGAAGTTGTTTTTGATTTTAATGATAGACTAAAATCAATGACCAGCGGTTATGCTAGTTTTGATTATGAAATAATTGAACATAGAGAGGGAGATTTAGTGAAGCTTGGAATATTAGTAAATGGTGAACCAGTTGATGCCCTTGCAATGATGATACACAAAGATTTTGCTCAAAAAACAGGGAGAGAGGTTTGTGAAAAATTAAAAGATTTAATACCCCGACATAACTTTATGATTCCAGTTCAAGCTGCAATAGGAGGTAAAATTATTGCTAGAGAAACAATTAAGGGGTTTAAAAAGGATGTTCTAACTAAAATTCATGGTGGTGGAGCAACTGATAGAAAAAGAAAACTTTTAGAAAAACAGAAAAAAGGAAAAGCAAGATCAAAACAATTTGGAAGAGTTGAAATTCCTCAAGAAGCATTTATTGGAGTATTAAAAATACAAAAAGAGTAGCATATGCAAAAAGTAAATTGGGGTATAATCGGTCTTGGTTCTATTGCCAAGCAATTTGCTGATGGTTTCATTGGTTTGAATAATGCAGAACTACTAGGAATAGCAAGTAAAGATCTAAACAAAATTGATACTTTTAAAGTAAATTTTAATTTAGAAAAAAATTATTGTTTTAATGATTACGAAAGTCTCATAAAAGAAAAAAATATTGATTTAGTTTATATCGCATTACCAACATTTTTACACAAAGAATGGATAATAAACTGTCTAATTCACAATAAAAATGTGTTAGTTGAAAAACCAGCAACAATGAACTCTAAAGAAATACTCGAGGTAAAAAAATATTTTGAGAAAAAATGTTATTTTTTTGAAGCCTTTATGTATTTATACCATCCACAAATTAATAAAGTTATTGATTTAATAAATCAGGGTGAAATTGGTGAGTTAATTTCCATGAAATCTTGTTTTGGAATAAATATTTTGACTAAAAAAAATTGGTTTGGTTTTATTAAAAAAAAAAAAATTAATAAAAAAAATAGAATATTTAATAAAGAAATGGGAGGTGGAGCGATTCTTGATTTGGGCTGCTATCCTGTATCTTTTAGCACCAAAATAGCATCTTTAAAAAGTCCTTTAAATATTGAAGATGTAACTTTTTCAAATAAAAAAAATATTTTTGGATCTACAGGTGTAGAAATAGATAGTAATCTTAACATAAATTTTAATAATGGTTTTTACTCCGAAATATGTGCCTCTTTTAGTAAGGATCTTGGAAAAACAACAGAAATAATTGGGTCTAGCGGAGTAATTATAATCCAAGATACTTGGACAGCTAATGAAGCTAAAATAATTTTAAATAAAGGAGAAAAAAAGTTTATTTTTGATTTTAATTTAAATAAGAATATATATTCATACCAAATAGAAGCATTAAGTGAGTTAATACTAAATCAAAAACCATCCAACAATCAAATTTTAGATATAAATCAATCTTTATTTAATATGCAAATTTTAGATTATTGGAAAGTTTAACTTATAATATTGAATTTAAGTTAATAATTAAACTATCCAATTAGAGAATTTTTTACGATTTTTTAATATGTAACTTGGATACTTCTGATCAATTTTTACTTTTTCAAATTTTGATTCACGATCAAATAAATCTTTAAAATTTTTGATACAATTCTTAATATTGCTTAAGCTTGTAAAATTATTTTTATTCAATTCAGTATGTGCGAAAGTCTTAATTTTTCTTTGTATTTCAGTTGGTGTTAAAAGATATGAAAAATGCCATCCACCATTTTTTATTATTTGCAAATTTTGTTCTTTATCAATTCTCCAAAAGCCATATTTTAAGTTTTTTTTTACAACTTTATGTCTCATATAGTCGATTGATTTTAAATTTTTTTTTAAACACCCTCTAGTACCTTCCCAATTATTTCCAAAACCTACTTCTTTTATATTTAATTTATAATAAAAAAGATCCTGTAAAAAAATTATATATTTTTTTTTAAAATTTATTTTTTTTAATTTTGATAAATTTGGAATTTCATCTGGATCGGAAAATAATATTAAATCATCATCATCTGCTTGACTTATGTTATTTAATATTGCTTCTCTTTGATAAGCTTGTCTTTCCCATGGATTTAAATTATTTGGAAATTTATCTACTATGATATGAGAAATTTTTTTTTTAAATTTTGGATATTTATTTTTATTAAAATTAATTTTTTTCTTTTTTCCCTGATGATCATATTTTCCTTCACAAACAATGAAATGATCAACATAATTATTTAGAATATTAAAACGTAAATTAATTTGACGATTTTCCTCAAAAAAAGTGACACAATCAAATATTTTCATTTTATAACTATTTTAAAAGTAATCCTTTAATTGTATTAAAATTTAAATTTTAAATTTATAAAATATTTATTTATCATCATTTAAAATTTCTTCTAAATAATTAGAATATTCACTTTTACCATAGTATTTAATTCTAGATTTTACTAATTTTCTACTTATCCATTTTTTTTTAAAAGCAATTTCCTCTAAACACGCAATTTTTTGATTTTGTCTTTCCTCTATAATTTCAATATAATTTCCTGCTTTCAAAATATCTTTACTCGTACCCGTGTCTAACCAAGTACTACCACGACCTAGATCTTTAATTTTAATTTTCTTATCTTTAAGATACAATTTTAGTAAATCGATAATTTCTAATTCACCTCTTTTTGATTTTCTTAGTTTTGAGCTTAATTTAGATACATTATTATCAAAAAAATATAAGCCAGTTATAGCTTTTTTAGATTTTGTTTTAATTGGTTTTTCAACGAATTTAATACCTTTGATATTCTGCTCTATGACTCCATAGGCACTTGGATTTTTTACGTTGTATGAAAATACAGATGCTCCAAAATTAAAGTTTTTGAGAGCATTATTTAAAAACTCAATTAATCCTTGGCCATGAAAAAAATTATCGCCTAGAATCAGGGCAACATTATCATTTTTAATAAACTTTTTTCCAAGAATGAAAGCATCTGGAAGACCTTTTGGTTTTTTTTGGATTATATATTTAATTTTAATCCCAAAATTTTTACCATTTCCTAATAATTTTTTAAAACTAGCTTGATCTTGTTTTTTTACAATTAATAAAATATTTTTAATATTTAGTAACATTAAAATAGATAACGAATAAAATATTATTGGCTTATCACCTAGAGGAATTAAATGTTTCGAAATTGCTTTAGTGCTTGGCCCAACTCTTGATCCTTCACCACCAGCAAGTATAATTCCTTTTTTTATCATAGTTTTAATCCAAATCTCATATTTATATCTTTTTGATCTAAAGTTTTAAAGTAAGAAAGATTATTCAAATACCATGAAAAAGTTTTATCTAACCCATCTGATAAGTAAATTTTAATATTCCAATTAAGATTTTTTTTTAGTTTCTTTGAATTTAGTGCATATCTAAAGTCATGACCAGGTCTGTCTTTTACATATATTATTTTAACATTATTGCCAATTTTAATTTTTTTTTCTGCTACTTTTATTAAATGCTTTACTAATTGATAATTTGATAAATTATTATTTGATCCGATATTATAAGATTCACCTAGTTTTCCAGATTTAAAAATTTTAATTAAGGCTGCACAATGGTCCTTAACATAAATCCACTCTCTTATATTTTTTCCTTTTCCGTATAGTGGAATATTCTTATTATTAATAATATTAAATATTACTTTAGGTATGAGTTTCTCTGGATGTTGTTTAGGACCGTAGTTATTTGAACAATTAGTTATAATTGCTGGTATTTTATATGTTTGAATATATGATCTTAACAAATGATCTGACGCTGCCTTACTTGCTGCATAAGGTGAATTAGGTAAATAAGCATAATTTTCATCTGATCTACCTCTAGCAATATCACCATATACCTCATCAGTTGAAATATGAATTAATTTAGTCCTAGGATTTTTTTTACAGTATTTTTTAAATGTTTCTAGAAAGTTAAAAAAGCTAACTATGTTACTTTTTACAAAGTTATTTGGATTATCTATTGATCTATCTACATGAGTTTCAGCTGCTAAATTAAATATTCCAATAGGCTGATGTTTATTAAATATATATTCAATTTTTTTTTTATCGAAAATATCGCATTTATAATAATTATATTTACTATTATTTTTGATATCTTTAACATTATAATAGTTTGAAGAGTAAGATTCTTTATCAACATTAATAACATTATAATTTTGACTAATTAACACTTCTATTAAGTTGCTCCCAATAAAACCTAAACCTCCAGTTACTACTATACTTTTTTTATTCATATCAATTGAATTTCAAAGAAATTAATATTTTTTAAAAGATGTATTTTCATTTAAATTAACTTAATTTGAGAGTTATATAAAAAAAATGCTTTAAAAACATTTTAATTTGGAGAGATGGCCGAGTGGTTTAAGGCGCACGCTTGGAAAGCGTGTAAAGGAGCAATTCTTTCATGGGTTCGAATCCCATTCTCTCCGCCACCAAATAAGCCTTATATTTTAAGGGTTATTTAAGCATTTTTAGTTTTTTTTGTTAAGATAAATCAGCAATTTTCATAAAAAATGTTATAATTTTCTTTTTCCAAAATTTAAAAAAATGAAAAATAAAAATACATATCAGGCAGACTCCATCAAAGTTTTAAAGGGTCTTGAAGCGGTTAGAAAAAGACCAGGTATGTATATTGGAGATACAGATGATGGAACTGGTTTACATCATATGGTCTATGAGGTTGTAGATAACTCTATTGATGAAGCATTAGCAGGATATTGTAAAAATATTAATGTAAAAATTAACTCTGACGGAACAATTACAGTAAATGATGATGGAAGAGGTATTCCTGTTGATATACATAAAGGTGAAAAAAAATCAGCAGCAGAAGTAATTATGACCCAACTTCATGCTGGTGGTAAGTTTGATCATGATTCTTATAAAGTATCAGGTGGATTACATGGTGTTGGTGTTTCAGTTGTTAATGCACTTTCAGAAAAATTACAGTTAGAGATATTTAGAGAAGGAAAAAAACACTACATAGAATTTCAAAATGGTGAAGCTAAAGCTCCTTTAAAGTTACTAGGAAAAGCAAAGCAAACTGGTACACAAATTACTTTTTTACCTTCAAAAGAAATTTTTTCTTCAACGAAATTTAGTGCAAATATTATCATCAAAAGAATGCGAGAATTAGCATTCTTAAATAAAGGAATTAAAATAATATTTACCGATGCTAGTCAAAAGAAAGAGAAAACATCTGAGTTTAAATATGATGGTGGTGTTATAGAATTTGTAGATTTCTTAGATGAAAAAAGAGAAAAGTTACAAAACAAAAATGGAAATGATTTATTTAGAAAACCAATCTATATTGAAGGAAAAAAAAATAATATTGAATTAGAATGTTCATTAAAATGGAATGCGGGATATACTGAAGATATATTTCCATATACAAATAATATTTATCAAAAAGATGGTGGAACCCACTTGTTGGGATTTAGAAGTGCGTTAACTAGGGTAGTTAATAAATATGCCAATGAAAATAATTTACTAAAGAAAAATAAACTAGCAATCTCAGGTGATGATATCAAGGAAGGTCTAACTTGTGTGCTTTCAACTAAAATTCCTGATCCAAAATTTTCATCTCAGACAAAAGATAAGCTAGTTTCATCGGAAGTAAGGATGATTGTAGAGACACTAGTAAATGAAAAATTATCTATTTGGTTTGATCAAAATCCTTCTGTTGCAAAAATTATTTTAGCTAAAGTTATCCAGGCTGCAATGGCTAGAGATGTTGCTAGAAAAGCAAGAGAAAATGTAAGAAGAAAAGGAGCCCTTGAATTAAGCGGTCTTCCTGGAAAATTAGCTGATTGTCAAATAGGCAAACAAGAGGGAACTGAATTGTTTATCGTAGAGGGGGATTCAGCTGGTGGATCTGCTAAACAAGGAAGAAATAGAGCAAATCAAGCTGTTTTACCACTCAGAGGTAAAATACTTAATACTTATGTTGAAGATTTTAATATGAAAAAAAATGGTAACGGCAATGGAAATGGATCTGATCAAAGAACAAAAGCTTTGTCCAAAATGATTTCTTCAAATGAAATTGTTACTTTGATTAATGCTTTAGGTTTGGACCCAAAAGCACAAGAGATTGATTTAAAAGATTTAAGATATGGAAAAATTATTATTATGACGGATGCTGATGTAGATGGTTCTCATATAAGAGCTCTTCTTTTAACTTTTTTTAATAACAAACCATTTAATAAATTAATTGAAAATGGCCATGTTTATTTAGCACAACCTCCTTTATTTAAAATTAATAAAGGATCAAAAGGTATTTATATTAAGGATGAAAAAGATTTAGAAGATTACATAATAAATAATAATAAGGAGTTAAAAAAAATTAAAAAAGGATCTAAAGATTATTTAAAAAAAATTGATGAGGAAAAATCAAAAATGAATATACAAAGATTCAAGGGTCTTGGAGAAATGAATCCAGAAGAATTGTGGAGTACTACATTAGATCCAGAAACAAGAAATCTACTTCAAGTACAATACTCAAAAGATTTGAAAAAAGATCAAAGTTTAATTCATACTTTAATGGGTAATGATGTGGCATTAAGAAAAGATTTTATAGTTTCTAATGCTATAAATGTTAAAAATCTTGATATTTAAAAATGAAGTTCTTTGAAACTTCAAAATATCATTCTTTTAAAAAATCAACTTATATAACTCTTAGATGGATCGGAATTATTGGACAATTAATTGCAGTAAATTTTGTATATTTATTTCTAAATCCTAGTTTTGATTTTATTACCTCAAATTTAGTTATATTTTTAGGAATATTAAGTAATTTATATTTAACTTTTATTTATAAAAAAACACAATTATCAGATAGATCTGCTTTTATCTTCTTATTTATTGATATTTTGCAATTAGGCATCCTTCTTTATTTGTCAGGGGGAATAACTAATCCATTTATAATTTTTATATTAATACCAAGTGTTTTTTCTTCATCAAATTTGAGCCTAAAAACCAATACATTATTAGTAGCTTTAACAATAATTATAATTATTTTTCTCACTTTTAATTATGAAGATTTGCCAATTAATTTAAACAGTGATTTTCATAACAATCATTATTTTTACTATTCTATACCAACATCCTTAATTATTGCCTTGGTCTTTTTAAATTATTTTGCAATGACATTTGGCACACAATCTAGATTAAGAAAAGAGGCATTAGGAAAAATGGAAGAGGTAATGGCTAAAGAACATGAGCTTTTATCTTTGGGTGGTCAAGCTGCTGCAGCCGCACATTCTTTAGGAACACCACTTTCCACAATAACAATAATTGCACATGATTTAATGAAACAATTTAAGGGGCAAAAAGATTTAGAGAAAGATATAGAGTTATTGAATAGCCAAGTCGAGCGATGTAATGAAATTTTAAAGAGATTAACTTTAAATCCTGTGGAGGAAGATGAATTTATTGATAAAGATATTAATATTCGAGATTATTTGTATGAAATTATCTCCTCATTTAAGGAAATAAGTAAAAAGGAGTTCGTCTTCAATTTTGATCAAGATTCAAATCCAAAAAAAATAAGTAAATCTATTGAAATAGTTTATGGATTGAGAAACTTTATAGGGAATGCGAATAAATTTGCTAAAAATTCTATTTTTATTAATTTAAAAAGTGATAGTGAATTTACAGAGCTTACAGTAGAAGACGATGGTAATGGTTATCCACGAGATATTATATCGAAAATTGGAGAACCATATTTAAAATCAAATTATTCAAAAGATAAGTCTAAAGAGGGTTTAGGACTAGGGTTGTTTATTGGAAAAACTTTATTAGAAAAAAATTTTGCATCAGTCAATTGTAGAAATTCAAAAACACGTAGTGGTGCTGAAGTAATTATTAGATGGAAGAATAAAGAATTATTTAATATTTAATGGTATTTTTTCTTTGTTTCAAATAATGAGCTTAATTGAGATATCATAACATCTCCTAATTCATTCACGTCAGTAATTTTGATAGCTTTATTGTAATATCTTGAAACATCGTGACCAATCCCTATTGCCAAAACTTCAATATCTGATTTATTTTCAATAAATTTCACAATCTTTTTTAAATGTTTTTCCAAAAAATCACCCGAATTTACAGAAAGAGTTGAGTCATCGACAGGGGCTCCATCAGAAATAACCATTAATATTTTTCTTTCCTCTTTTCTCTTTTTAATTCTATTATAGGCCCACGATATAGCTTCTCCATCAATGTTCTCTTTAAGCAATCCTTCTTTAAGCATTAGCCCTAAATTATTTTTTGCCTGTCTCCAATGGGTATCTGCTCCTTTGTAAATTATATGTCTTAGGTCGTTCAATCTTCCTGGTAATTTGGGTTTAGAGTTTTTGGTCCATAATTCTCTACTCTGTCCACCTTTCCAATTTTTAGTTGTGAAACCTAAAATTTCAACTTTAACAGAGCACCTTTCTAGTGTTCTGGATAAAATATCTGCACAAATAGCTGCAATAGTGATTGGTCTTCCTCTCATGGATCCAGAATTATCAATGAGCAGAGTCACTACTGTATCTTTAAAATCTAAATCTTTTTCTTTTTTGAATGACAAAGAATTATATGGATCCATAATAATTCTTGGAAGTTTTGAACTGTCTAATAATCCCTCCTCTAAATCAAATTCCCATGCTCTATTTTGTTTTGCAAGTAATTGTCTTTGAAGTTTATTTGCAAGTTTTGTTATAATATCTTGAAAGCCAATTAATTGTTGATCTAAATTTCTTCTTAGTTTTGTTGCCTCATCAGCATTTTCTAGATTTTCAGCTTTTACAACTTCATCAAATTGAGTTGTAAATATTTTATAATCTAAATTTATATTATCTATTTTTTTTTGAGCTACTTGCTCTGAACTTTGTTCATCTGAATCTGTGTCTGATAACTGTTCATCAAAATTAAATTCATCAACACTAAAATCAGCATCTAATGAAGCTTCAGATACATTTTCATCTTTTTCGTCTTTATTATCCTCTTTCTCGTTATTTTCATCTTCATTTGACGGGTTATCTTGTCCTTGATCTTGATTTTCTTCTTTTCTTTCATCCTCATCTTCACTTTGAAAAATATCCATTTCTTCCAATATTTCTGTAAACTTAGAACTATAAATATTTTGATCTTCTAGATTTTTAAGCAAAAATTCTTTATGTCTGTCTATAGCGTCTTCAAAGTCTTTTTCCCAAAAATTAAGCATTTTTGTGGTTAGAGGATTTAGATTAATTTTATGAAAGTTTTTAAGCATGTATAGCTCGAATGCTTCTGAAACAGATACATCCTCTTTAGTTTTTAGTTGATCTTTTCTCTTACGGTTTATTAATTGATTATAATTTTCATGAAAATTTTTCTTAATTCCTTTCAGCATTTTTCCTCCCAGGGTCTCATAACGTATTTTTTCAGCTATATTATATAGAGATCTAGAAGAAGTATTTGAGGGAAGGTTTTTTTTATAAATTTTTTCATTACAAAATTTTTTTTTAAAGCAGACGAATCTGTTTCTGCACGTAATCTTATAAAGTCAGCTGGACTAGTTAAATTATCAATTTCTAGAAAATTAAATTCTTTTATTTTTTTTTCTTCAGAATTTTTTTTTTTTAAATCAAAATCATCAGCAATTACTTTTGCTGTAGAAGTTAAAGCAATCTTAAATTTTTCTTTTAAATTATTTTCTTTAGTGCTCATTAGATTTGAATATTAATCAAAGATTCTGGCAACTCTTCACCAAAACATCTTTGATAATATTCTGCGATAGTATTTTTTTCAATATCATCACATTTATTAAGAAAAGTTACTCTAAAAGCGTAACCAGTGTCTTTAAATATCTCTGCATTTTCTGCCCAATGTAACACCGTTCTTGGGCTCATCACTGTCGAAATATCTCCTGCAATAAATCCTTTACGCGTTAAAGATGCTACTTTTATCATGTTAGCGACCTTCTCTTTACCCTTTGGGTTATTTAAGTTTTTATTTTTAGACAAAACAATGTCCATTTCTTTATCTAAGCTAAGATAGTTTAACGTTGTAACGATATTCCACCTATCCATCTGACCTTGGTTAATTTGTTGCGTCCCATGATAAAGACCTGTCGTGTCACCAAGTCCAACAGTGTTTGAAGTAGCAAATAATCTAAAAAATTTATTTTGTTTAATTACTTTGTTTTTATCTAGTAATGTAAAATTTCCCTCAGCTTCTAAAACTCTTTGAATTACAAACATTACATCAGGTCTACCAGCATCATATTCATCAAAAACAAGTGCAACTGGATTTTGTATAGACCAGGGTAAAATTCCCTCGTTAAATTGAGTTACTTGTTTACCATCTTTAAGAACGATCGCATCTTTTCCTATCAAATCAATTCTACTTACATGGCTATCTAAATTCACACGGATACAAGGCCAATTTAATCTTGCAGCAATTTGCTCAATGTGAGTAGATTTTCCAGTGCCATGATACCCTTGAACTAAAACTCTCTTATTAAACGCAAATCCTGAAATAATGGCTAAAGTAGTATCTCTATCGAACTTATAGTTTTTATCAATTTCAGGAACGTATTCATTTTTTTTTGAAAATGCGTCAACTTCCATTTCTGAATCAATTCCAAAAGTTTGTTTTAGTGAAACTTTAATATCTGGTTCTGTGTTAAGATTTGGTGTCAATTTTTTCTCTATAGGTATTTTTTAATTGTGTATAAGCTAATGTTATAAGTTTAAGTTTTTCCTCGTATTTTTTATTTCCAGAATTCATATCAGGGTGAAATTTTTTCACAAGTAATTTGAATTTATCCTGTATTTTCTTCCACTTTAAACCCACAGAAACCCCCAATATTCCAAAAGCTTTTATATCTTTATGATCGAATTTAAATTGACGCATATGATCATAATCTCCATTTATTTTTTCTTTATCGAACTCATCTCTCAAAGTTGTATTCCATAACACTTTGAAAAAATTATCTGAAGAGCTAAAGCTTTGTGTCGGTTTATGCCAAGTCATATCAGATTTTAAAAAATCTATTACTTGGTCATCATTCATTCCTGAAAAATAGTTCCAATTTTTATTGAATTCTTTTACATGCTCAAGGCAAAGCATTCTAAATTTTCTGCTATTATCTTTTTCAACTGGTGCTTTATATTCACCTATTTCATTACAATTATTCCAGTCACAAATATTTTTCATGATATATAATAACATATATGGATATAAATGAGTTAATTACAATTGTAAAAAATAAATTATTTAATCAAATTAATATTGAAAGTATAAATATTGAAGACAAATCTTTTCTTCATAAAAATCACAAAGGAAATCAAGAGGGAAAATATCATTTAAAACTAATTATTGTTTCTGAAGAACTAAAAAAAATGAGTAAAATTGAAAGTAATAAAAAAATTTACAAGATTTTAGATCAAGAATTAAAAGAATTTATACACTCAATCCAAATTTTAATTAATTAAAAATTTTCTTAAAAATAAATTTACTTTTTTTTTCGAGAATTGTTTGTTGAAAATTGGCTTACCAATGTTTTTTAATAAAACTAAATTGATTTTTTTAGAATTATTTTTTTTATCTTTAATCATAAAAGATAAAATCTTATTTAAATCTTTTATAGAAAAATGTTTTTTTACTGAAGAAGGTAGACCAGAATTATCAATATGATTTATAATTAAATTATATTCATATTTACTGAGCATATTTTCCCTTAAACTAAAATTAAGTGCTGTCTTCATTCCAAGTATCACAGCTTCACCATGATTCAGTTTATGACTGTACCCTAAGCCTGCCTCATAAGCATGGCCAAATGTATGACCAAAATTTAATACTTTTCTTAATGCTGTTTCTTTTTCATCTTTTTCGACTATCTTTTTTTTAATTTTGCAACTTTCATAGATAGCTTTTTCAATAAATGGAGATGAAAGACTTAAAATCTTTTTAAGATTTTTATTTAAGAAAATAAAAAATTTTTTATTTTCAATTAATGAATGCTTCAATATTTCTCCATATCCACAAATTATCTGTCTTTTTGATAAAGATTTAAGAAATTGAATATCTGAGAGAACCAATGATGGTTGATAAAAACTTCCTATTAAATTTTTACCATACTTAGAATTAACTCCAGTTTTTCCACCTATTGATGAATCAACTTGAGCTAAAAGAGTTGTTGGAATATTTACAAACTTTAGGCCTCTTTTGAAAAGACTGGCCGCAAAACCACTTACATCGCCTGTAATTCCTCCTCCTAAAGAAATTAAAACATCATTTCTTGAAAAGTTTTTATTTAATAAAACTTCTAGAATTTTATTAACGCTATTAATATTTTTATTTTTTTCACTAGCATTGAAAAATAACACAAAAATACTTTTATTTTTTAAAGACTTTTTAATATTTGAGACAAATTTTTTTGGAACATTTTTATCAACAACAATTAAACATTTATCAAAATCAATTGAATTTGATTTAAAAATTTTTGATACACTTGAGGTCAAATTTGATCCAATAATTATTGGATATTTTTCGGTTTTAGTTACTATATTTAATCTAGTTTGTTTCATAAATTTCTACAATTTTTTTTACTATTTCAATTTTAGTAAGATTATCACACTTTATCTCATATAAAGCTTTAGAATAAATGTTAGATCGTTTCTTAATTAAATCAATTAACTCATTATCTGTTGCATTAATCGCTAAAGGTCTTTTTTTACTATTTTTAATTCTATTTAACAATGTTTTATCATTCCAATTTAGCCAAAAAGATAAATGATTTTTTAAAATTTCTTTCCTAATATTGTTATTTGTAAAAGCGCCCCCACCAAGTGAAATCACAGTAGAGCTTAATTTAAGTTTTTTTAAAGTTGTTTGTTCTTCAATTTTTCTAAAATAATTCTCACCCTTAACTTCAAAAATTTTTTTTATTTTAATGTTTAAATTTTTTTCAATTTCTTTATCAATATCGACAAAATTTAATTTTAATTTCTTAGCCACTAAGGATCCAATAGAGCTCTTACCAGAACCCATCATCCCCAAAAAAACTAGATTTTCTTTTGATTTCATAAGTTTCTTTATTGAAAAAACATAAATATGTCTTAATTTGAAATTATCTAAAAGTATATGCAATTCATTAAAAACACAAGTTCAGGCAAAGCAAGTATCATAGGACTTGTGATTAAATCTATAATTGGATTAGGGGTTATTTTAGGTATTATTTTTTTTCTAAGCACAATTGATTTTCCTGCACCTAAAAAAGAAATTGAAAAAATTATTCCAAATGAAAATTTTAAAATTGTTAAATAAGAAAATTCTTTCAATTAAATTAGTTTGTCTTATTTTTTTTATACCTGCGTTTGCAGAGGAGAAACCGATTGATATTTGGAATATAGAAAAAAAAGATAATCAAGTTATTTCAGAAACAAATATTTCAAGTGAAAATTCTAGCGGCACTACTCAGAATAGTGTTTACGAACTACAAACAAATAAACAAACAGATACTATTAAACTTGATAAAGAATTTTCATCAAAAGAAATTAAAATTGTTGGGCTATATGATCCTAGTGAATACGGTTTAAGTATGGATATGTGGTTAAATTCTGATGGAACTAAATTAAAAAATTTATTTCAGAATATTAATAAGTTTAATTTATCAGAGGATGCATCTGATATAATGCACATATCTTTATTAACCAATGCTTATTCTCCAACTCAAAATATTACTGAGAAAGAATTTATGAGCTTTAAATCTGATTGGTTAATAAAAGATGCAAACTTAGAATTAATAGAAGAATATTTAATTAAAAATCAAATAATAAATTTGCATCCAAATTTAACAAGATATTTGGTAGATACTTATTTATCAGAATCAAACGTAAAAAAATCATGTGAGTTTTTTTCTAAAAATTCTGAACCCATTCAGGATGAATATCTATCAAAATTTAATTTATATTGTTTAATCAATTATGGAAAAAATGAAGAAGCACAACTAATCTTAGATTTAAAAAAAGAGTTAGGTTTTGAGGATAGTTATTACGAAAACAAAATAAATTATTTATTTGGATATTTAGATGAGGCAGATAAAGTAATATCAATAAATTCAATTTTAGATTTTCATTTAGCCCATAGAACTAACCCTGAGTTTTCTTATGAACCAAGTGAAGATACACCTAAAATAATTTGGAAATATCTTTCAGCTGCTAATTTACTTTTTAAAATCCAGGATATAGAAATTACTGATGTAGAAAAAATTTCTACAATAGAAAAAGCTGTTAATGATAAAAATTATTCTGAGGAGGAGTTATTCGAATTTTATAAAAAATTCCAATTCAATATTAATCAATTTTTAAATGCAAAAGAGGCATATAAATCTCTATCTTCAATTGAGGGACGCGCTCTTTTATATCAAAGAACTCTTTTAACAGAAGAACCAAAAATTAAGTTAGAATTTATTAAGATATTAAAGGATCTATTTATATCTGATGATATTGGTGATGCCTTTGATTTGGAATTAAAAAAATTTTTAGGTGAAATTAATATTGAGGATGTGCCCTCAAATTTTACAACATTTTATAATAGTAATCTAAACAAGAAAGAGACAGCAGATAAAAAGATTAAATATAATAGTAAAATTTTACATCAATCAAAACTTATAAATTATTTCAATGGGGACTATGCAAAATCTAAAATTGAAGAAGACCTAGATAAATTTTTAAAGAAAATTAAAAAAGATAAAAAATATTTTTTATCAAAAAAAGATATAATTTTTCTAGAGGCGCTTAAATCTGATGGAGTTGAAATTTCAAAAAAATATGACAGTCTTTATGAGGTGAAGCAATCAGAAATGCCTGCCGATATTCAAACAATGTTAGATAATAATGAGATGGGTGCCGCATTGTTGAGAATAATTGAGGTAATTGGACCTGACAAAATTGAAAATATTGATGAAGATACAGTTTATTTTATTATCAATACTTTAAATCAATTAAATGTTGATTTAATTAGAAACAAACTATTACTAAAAGTTCTTCCTTTAAAAGTATAAAAATTATAATAAAATCAAGTTATGGCTATCAGAACTATAATAACAGAACCTAATAAATTACTTAGACAAATTTCTAAACCAGTCAATAGTGTTGGTAAAGAAGAGCAAAAATTGATGGATGATATGCTAGAGACAATGTATGACGCAAACGGAATTGGTCTTGCTGCGATACAAATTGGTGTACCAAAGAGAATTATTGTTATGGATATAAGTAAAGATGAGAGTAAAAAGGAGCCAAGATATTTCGTAAATCCGGTTATCAAAAATAAAGATCCAGAAAAAGCAACTTATGAGGAAGGATGTCTTTCCGTGCCAAATCAGTTTGCAGAAATTGATAGACCTAGTAAGTGTGAAGTAGAATATCTTGATTACGATGGAGAAAAGAAATTGCTAAAGGCTGATGGTCTTCTCGCAACATGTATTCAGCATGAAATGGACCATTTAGAGGGGATACTATTTATTGATTATCTTTCAAAATTAAAAAGGTCAATGATAATTAAAAAGTTATCTAAGAAAAAATCTACAGCAGCAGTTCTTTAAACATGCAAAAAAAAATAGTTTTTATGGGTACTCCCATGTTCGCTGTTCCAATTTTAAAATCACTTTATCAAAATGGATATCCTATTTCTTGTGTTTACACTCAACCACCTCAAAAATCTAAAAGAGGTCAAAAAATTAACAAGTCACCAATTCAATTAATTTCAGAGACTTTAAATATAGAATTTAGAACACCAAATTCATTAAAAGAAAATTTAGATGAATTAGAATATTTTAAATCTTTAGAGGCAGATTTGGCAATAGTTGTTGCTTATGGTCAAATTATACCAAAGTCATATTTAAATTTAACTAAAAAAGGATTTATTAATATACATGCATCTATTCTTCCAAAATGGAGAGGCGCTGCTCCTATTCAAAGATCAATTATGAATTTAGATAAAGAGACAGGAATTAGTATTATGAAAATAGGGGAGGAATTAGACACAGGACCTGTATGTAATGTTTATAAAATTAAAATAGAAAATAATTTAAATGCTGAAGATATTAATGAAAAGCTATCAAGTTTGGCTGCAGAGAAAATTTTAGATAATATCGATGATATATATGAGGATAAAGCAAACTTTATAGAACAAGATCACTCCTCAGCTACATACGCATCAAAAATTCAAAAATTAGAAGGGCAGATTAATTGGAAAGAAGATGCTAAAATTATAATTGGTAAAATAAATGGACTTTATCCGGTTCCAGGAGCTTATTTCATGTTTAACGGTGAGAGATATAAAATATTAAAAGCAGAAATTGGACAAGCACAAGGAAAACCAGGTGAGGTTTTATCTGACCATTTAGAAATTTCATGTGGACATAAAAAATCAATAAAAGTTAAAGAAATACAAAGACAAGGAAAAAAACCTCAAAGTATTGGAGAATTTGTTTTAGGAACACAAATTAAAAAGGGTTCATTTTTATAATGAATAGATACCAAATACTTATTGAGTATGTAGGGACAAATTTTAGAGGATGGCAAATTCAAAAAAAGGGCCCAACAATTCAAGGATTAATTCAAGAAAAATTATCAAAATTATTAAAAGAAAAAATTATTTTACATGGTCAAGGAAGAACAGATGCAGGGGTTCATGCGTTTGAGCAATCCGCACACTTTGATTGCAAAAATAAAATAACTGATAAAATTAAATTTTTAAAATCCATAAATCATTTTTTAAATTTAAAAGACATTGCAATTAAAAATATAAAAAAAAGAAACAATAATTTTCATGCTAGATTTTCAGCAAAACAAAGAATTTATAAATATTTTATTTTTAACCAAATAAGCCAACCAATAATTGAAAAAAATAGAGCATGGCATGTTCGTAGGCCTTTAAATTTAGACTTAATGAAAAAGGGTGCAAAAAAGTTATTAGGAACTAATGATTATTCAACTTTTAGATCTTCAAGTTGTCATGCTAAAAGTCCAATTAAAACTATTAAATCAATTAAAATCAAATCATCAAAAAATAAAATTGAATTTCAATTTAGTTCTCAATCATTTTTACAACATCAGGTTAGATCTATGGTTGGTTGTTTAAAATACTTGGGAGAAACTAAATGGGATTTGAAAACTTTTGAAAAGAGATTTAAGTCAAAAAGAAGAACACTGTGTGCTCCTCCAGCACCACCAAGTGGTTTATTTTTATTTAAAGTTCTTTATTAATTTATTTTTATTGCTCATAGCAAACTTTTTATTTATTCGCCATCTAGACTCAGCTCTCACAATATACCCACAACAGTTTTTTGATTTACATTTACAAGGAAATTGTTTGTAGTTTTCATCATAACCAAATCCATAATCACAGGTAAACTCCTCACCTTTTTTAATATCTTTGATTGCTTTGACCCAAACTTTCAATCCCTTTCCATCGTAATCACAATTATTATCACAAGAATGATTAATTAAACCCGCGGTATTCCATGAAAAATCTCCATCTAGGTCGTATCTTTTATTTATTGTAAATAAATATATCGGTTTACTATTATCGTACTTATCAGAGTCTTGTGTTTGTTTTTTTGTTATAAGTTTTCCAACATAGTCAATTATTTTTGTTCCTTCTTTAATGTCGCGAGTTGCATAAAGTCCTCTCCCTTTATTATCAATGCCTGATTTTTTTATTTTATATAACTTCATGAAATTTTTTATTTAGAGTTTTCTTAAGAATTATCAATTAAATTCTAAAAGAGCATCAACGTGTCTTTTAGTGCTGTCTCGAAGTGCATTTAGGTCATAACCGCCCTCTAAAATTGAAACAACTTTTCCATTACAAAACTTTTTAGAAGTCTCTAATACTCTTTTAGTAATAGTAAAATAATCCTCTGTTTTTAAATTAAATTGAGCGAGAGGGTCATCTTCATGGGCGTCAAAACCAGCGCTAATCAATACAAACTCTGGTCTAAACTCTTCCAATTTTTTTAATACACGGTCAAATACGTTTAAATATTCTTCTGAACTTATGCCAGCTGGTAAAGGTATGTTAAAGATATTGTTAAATTTACCTCTTTCTTGTTCTGAACCAGTCCCTGGGTAATAGGGATATTGATGAGTTGATATAAAAAGAACATTTTCATTTTCATAAAAAATATCCTGTGTTCCATTACCGTGATGTACATCAAAATCTATTATTGCAACTCTCTTATATTTATATTTTTTCAACAAATAATTTGCACCAATACTCACTGAATTTAAAATGCAAAAACCAGCAGCCTTATTTTGTGAACTATGATGTCCAGGAGGTCGAACACTACAGAATGCATTTCTAAATTCTTTTTTTTCCACACCATCAATTGCAGAAATTATTGATCCAACTGCATCAAAAGTTGCGTCTTTGCTTCCAGGTGAAATGATTGTGTCACCATCAAGTGAAGAAAAACCTTTTTTTGGGAAAGAACTTTTTACTAAATTTAAGTAATTTGTTTCATGTGTGGTTAATAGAATATCATCTGAAACTTTTGATGGTTTCTTCCATATAAGATTTTTATAATTAAGTTTTTTAAAATTTTCTACTATGACTGATACTCTTGCTATTTGTTCTGGATGCCCAGAACCTGTATCATGATTTTGAGATGTGTCTGATGTAATTAAACCAGTTTTCACTTAAAATAGTTATCTAAGATTTTGCTATAAATTAAAGTTAATCTTTTTAAATCAGATAAGGACACACATTCCCCTACCTTATGCATAGTTTTTCCCACTAATCCAAATTCTAAACATGGAGCTATTTTTCTTATGAATCTAGCATCCGAAGTACCACCAGTCGTAGATAATTTCGGTTTAATTTTAGTAATTTTTTTAATTGTATTTTGAATCATA
Source organism: uncultured Pelagibacteraceae bacterium (assembly GCA_902555665.1). Classification (GTDB taxonomy): domain Bacteria; phylum Pseudomonadota; class Alphaproteobacteria; order Pelagibacterales; family Pelagibacteraceae; genus Pelagibacter. The sequence continues at coordinate 4,101 of CACDTF010000003.1, read as the reverse complement.
AATGTAGTTTTGTTGGGTTTAGTTAAAAAGGCCTCACCAGAAACACTATATTCAATTTTAAATTTTGATTTATTTTTATTACAAATTTTTTTAATTATTTTGTTAATCTTACTCTTTAATTTGACAGATGTATGTTTGTTGTTAAATCTTATATTAAAGGAAGCACTAGCCAATCCTGGAATTACATTATCAGCTAAATTATCAATGTTAATTTTTGTTATTTCTAAATTTGTAGGTTGAAAATCTTTTGTTCCTTTATCAAATTTAATTACTTTTAACTCTTTTAGTATTTGGACTAAAGCTGTTGATGGATTGTTAGCTCTGTTAGGGTAAGCCACATGACCTTGAATACCAATGACAGTCAATTTTCCAGTCATACTACCTCTACGACCAATTTTAATCATTTCTCCTAATTTATTTGGATTCGTAGGTTCTCCTACTAAGCAAAAATCTATTTTTTCTTTTCTTTTTCTCAAATACTCAACAACTTTTTTTGTTCCATTAATTGCAATTCCTTCTTCGTCCCCAGTAATTAAAAGGCTGATAGACCCATCAAATTTTTTATTTATTTTAGCAAAATTACTTACCGCAGTAACAAATGCAGCTATTGAGCTTTTCATATCATTTGCGCCTCTGCCAATTAAGTATCCTTTCTTAACAGCAGGTTTAAATGGATTAACAATCCAATCATTCAAATTACCAGGTGGCACTACATCCAAATGACCTGCATAACAAAAATTTGGACTTAAAGTACCAAGTCTTGCGTAAAGATTTTTTACAGGATAACTATTTTTATCTTTAAACTCGAGAATTTTAGTTTTAAAGCCAATTTTTTTTAATTTTTTTTCCAAAAATTTAATAACACCGGCATCAGTTTTTGTAACAGATGGAAAACTAATTAGCTCTTTAGCTAATTGAAGTTCATTAATTTTTTGCATTTTTATTCTCTTAAAAGATCATTAACTGATGTTTTTGATCTTGTTTTTTCGTCAACTTGTTTAATTATTACCGCACAATATAAAGATGGTGCTTGTGGATTGTTCTTATCCGGCAAGGATCCTGGAACTACCACTGAATAAGGTGGAATTTTTCCGTAAGTTATTTCACCAGTTTTTCTATTAACAATTTTTGTTGATTGTCCAATATACATTCCCATACTTAGAACAGAGCCTTCTCCAACTATTACGCCTTCTACTACTTCGGACATTGCTCCTAAGAAAACATTATCTTCAATAATTGTTGGTAATGCTTGAGCAGGTTCTAATACACCTCCAACTCCAGTACCAGCTGAGATATGACAATTTTTTCCAATCTGACAACAACTTCCTGCACGACTAAATGTATCCATCATTGTTCCTTCATCAATATACGCTCCAATATTTACATAACATGGCATCAAAACCGCATTCTTTCCTACAAATGATCCTTTTCTTACAGGTGAATTAGGCACCATTCTAAAACCAGCTTTTTCATGATCTTCTTTTGTCCATCCAGCTGTTTTTCCTTTAAGTAAATGAGCTTTGTCATACCAGCTACTGTATGGACCATTTAAATTTTCCATTGGATACATCCTAAAGCTTAACATGATAGCTTTTTTTAGATGCTGATGAGTAACCCATTCACCATTGATCTTTTCAGCTACTCTTGCTTTTCCACTGTCTAAATCATTAATAATTTGATTAACAGCATCCTTTAAAGATTTATCTGAATTTTGGTTTACTTGGTCTTTATTTTCCCAAGCTTCATTTATAGTTTTTTCAATACTCATAATTTTATGAGTTTTTTAATAACCTTATTTCTTTTAAAAATAAAGAAAGATTTTCTATTTTGTAATCAATATATTCTTTATCAGACTCTTTTTTCCCCCAGTATTCATCATTGATTAACCAAACTGTTTTTGCTCCTCTTTCTTTTCCAATTGATAAGTTTTTTGCAATATCTTCGATGTAAAGTGTCTCAGTTGGATCGATTTGAAATTTTTTGACCATCAGATCAAATGCTTTTGCCCCAGGCTTTGGACTGTACTCCGCATCAACAATATCAAATACATCATCAAATTGATCATCAATTCCTAAGTGAGTAGTTATATTTTTAACATGTTCTTTACTACCATTTGTAAACACAAATTTGTTTAGATTAATATTTTCAAGCTCATTCCTTAAAGCAGTATCTTTTTCTAAAAAATCTAAATTAATATCATGCACATAGTCTAAAAATTCTTTTGGAGGTATATCGTGATGTATCATTAAACCATTAAGACTAGTGTTATATTTATGAAAATAATTTGTTTGTAATTCTTTTGCCTTTTTTAAATCTACATTTAATTTATTCGAAATATATTGAGTCATTTTTTTACTTACTTGACCAAATACTCCTTCAAGATCACTATAGAGTACCCCATCACAATCAAATAATATGTTTTTGATATTCTTTAATTCTTTCATTGTCTTATTAGGGTCCCAGAGCCCTTGTCAGAGAATATTTCCCATAAACACGAATGTGGCTTTGTACCATTGATTATACCAACTGCTGTTACACCATTATTTACAGCATCTAAGCACGCATTTATTTTAGGTATCATACCCTCTGTAATAGTTTCATCTTTAATCATTTCAAGAACCTCAGATGAAGAAATTTCCTCTATTAATTTCTTATTTTTATCTAAAACACCATCCACATTCGTCATCAATAAAAGTCTTCTTGATTTTAAAGATTTTGCTATAGCCATTGCGGCAGTATCTCCATTAATATTATATATTTGATTTTTTTTACCTAATCCTAAAGGTGAAATTATTGGAATTTTATTTTGATTAATTATATTTAATATTTGTTCATTATTAATCTCATTTGGTATTCCTACAAATCCTAGCTCTTCTGCTTCTGGTATAGTTTTTATAATATTATTATTTTTTGTATGAATAGAGATTGCTTCTGTTCCTTTGTCTTTTAAAGAATTAACAATGTCATCATTAAAATTAATCAAAACAGTTTCAACAATATCAATTATATGTTTATCAGTTACTCTTAGTCCTCTTATAAATTTTGATTGAATATTTGATTTTTCTAGCTCTCTTTTAATTCTAGGTCCACCACCATGAACTACCACAGTTGCAAGGCCCAATTTATTCAAAACACTAAGATCAGTTATAAAATTATTAAATACGTTTCTATCAATTAAAACGTTTCCACCGTATTTAATTACAATTATATCATTTTTGTATTTTTCAATATATTTAATTACTTCATTAATTGGTGGCCCATCTTTAGGTAATATCTTTTCAAGGTCCATTTATTATTTTTCAATTATTAGGTTACAGTTTTAACTGTTGTACGTTTCATTATTACAACCTGCTGAGCCATTGTTAAAATGTTATTAACTGTCCAATAAATTACTAACCCACTTGGGAATGGTGCAAGAATTACTGTTAAAAATAAAGGAAAGAACATAAATATTTTTGCTTGCATTGGATCTGTTGGAGCTGGATTTAACTTCTGTTGTACCCACATAGATACCCCCATAGCAACTGGCCATGCTCCAATTACAAGGAAAGAAGGTACATCATATGGAAACAATCCAAATAAATTAAATATAGAAGTAGGATCCTTAGCACTTAAATCTTGGATCCAACCATAGAAAGGCATGTGACGCATTTCTATCGTTACAAATAAAACTTTATACAAAGCAAAAAATACAGGTATTTGAATCAGAATTGGCAAACATCCAGACATGGGATTTACTTTTTCTTTCTTGTAAAGAGCCATCATTGCTTGTTGCAATTTCATCTTGTCATCTTTGTGTAATTCCTTAAGTCTTGCCATCTCAGGCTGAAGAGCTTTCATTTTAGCCATGCTTCTAAATGAAAAGTTAGCAAGTGGAAAAAATGCTACACGAATACAGACAGTAACAGCAATAATTGCTAATCCATAATTACCAAATATTTTAAAGAAATATTCTAAAGCAGTGAACAAAGGACGTGTTAAAAAGTACAAGAAACCCCAATCAATCGTAAGATCAAATTTATCAATTTTTAGTGATTCCGCGTACCCATCAATTACATCAACTCTTTTTGCAGCTACTATTACTTGCAAGTTTTCTTCTAT
>CACDTF010000002.1 GCA_902555665.1 uncultured Pelagibacteraceae bacterium | reverse complement strand
GCATGGTTAGATATGACACCTGCTGACTCAGACATGTTTGGAATTCCAGACCCAGATAGCTTAATTCAGCTTCCTTGGAACAAAGAAGTTGGGTGGTTAGCATCTGATTTATGGATGAATGGTAAACCAGTAGATGCATCACCTAGAGTGATGTTAAAAAAACAGATAAAAAAACTTAAAAAACAAAATTTGACAATGAAATCAGGTGTTGAGTGTGAATATTTTTTGATTTCACCTGATGGCAACTCAATTGCGGATCCAAGAGATACACAATCTAAACCTTGTTATGACCAATCTGCATTAATGAGGAGGTATGATTTAATTAAGGAAATTTGTGACTGTATGATTGAAATGAGATGGGGCCCTTATCAAAACGACCACGAGGATGCTAACGGTCAATTTGAAATGAATTGGGATTATTCAGATTGCCTAAAAACTGCAGATAGACATACCTTTTTTAAGTTTATGGTAAAAACAATTGCTGAAAAGCACGGATTAAGAGCAACATTTATGCCTAAACCATTTGGAAATTTAACCGGTAATGGTTGTCATGCTCACGTATCAGTTTGGCAAGGAAGCAAAAATAAATTCTTAGATAATAAAGATAAACTTGGTTTAAGTAAAATGGCCTATAATTTTTTAGGTGGAGTAATTAAAAATGCTTCATCTTTATCTGCGTTTTTTAACCCAACAATCAATAGTTATAGAAGAATAAATGCACCACCTACAAAATCTGGAGCATCATGGTCACCAAGTAGTATTTCCTACACAGGTAATAATCGAACACACATGATAAGAATTCCTGATCCTGGAAGATTTGAATTAAGATTAATGGATGGTTCTGCTAATCCTTACTTATTGCAAGCAAGTGTTTTAGCAGCTGGTCTATATGGTTTAAAAAATAAAGTTGATCCAGGTAAACCTTTGGATTGTAATATGTATGAAGATCATCATAAATATCCAGACTTACCTAAACTACCTGATGAACTTGCACAATCATTAAACTTATTAAAAAATAATAAAGATATGAATGATGCTTTTGGCAAAGATGTAATTAATAGTTATATAAAATTAAGAAGTTCAGAAATGAATGAATTCAAATCAAAAGATAGTTTTGATAAAACTAAAGATGTTACAAAGTGGGAAAAAGATAATACTTTAGATTGTTAGTACATGACTATATTATCTAACGGTCATCAATGGAAATACACAGAATTTACTGATAATAAAAATTATTCATTTAATAAAAAAGAAATTCTTAATTCTTTAACCACAGAAGAAATTGATGATGCTTATAAGAGTATTTCTAAGTGGAAAGGTTATTCTCCTACTTCCCTGCTCTCTTTAAATAAACTTTCAAAGGAATTAAATTTAAACAAAATTTTTTATAAAGATGAAAATAAAAGATTTGATTTAAAATCTTTTAAAGCTTTAGGCGGAGCTTATGCGGTAGAAAAAGTAACCAAAGGAAATAAAGATATAGTGGTAGCAACAGCTACTGCCGGTAATCATGGAAGATCTGTTGCCTGGGGAGCAAGAAGATTGGGATTAAAATGTAAAATATTTATTAGTGAATTTGTAAGTGATGCAAGAGGCAAAGCTATGTCTGCACTTGGAGCAGACGTAGTTAAAGTGAAAGGTAATTATGAAAAATCATTAATGGAATGCATAAAACAGTCTACTGATAATAATTGGCAAATAGTTCAGGATGTTGCTTGGAAAGATTATATGGTCATCCCTAAGTATACAATGGCAGGTTATACGGTAATGATGAAGGAGATAACTAATCAAATCCAGGAAGATAAAATAACTCACATCATTTTACAGGCTGGTGTTGGTGGCATGGCTGCTGCCATGGTTGCAGGTATTGCAAGATATTTGAACTATGTTCCAACAATTATAGTTGTTGAACCGGATAGTGCCGCGTGTGTAATGGAAAGTATTAAAACTGGAAAAATAGAAAAAATAGATATTAAAAGAGAAAGCTTAATGGGTGGTATGTCTTGTGGTGAAGTATCATTGGTCCCATGGGAAATATTAAAAAATTCAGTTAAATATTGTATTAGTTTACCAGATGATGATATTGCAAAAACTATGAAACTACTTGGAAATTCAAGCTTTAGTGATGATAAAATAATTGCAGGAGAAAACTCAGCACCTGGCGTGATCAGTCTGATTACAAGTTGTGAAGATCAAGCAATTAAAGAAAAATTAGATCTAAATGAAAAATCTAATGTTTTGGTTTTTGGTTGTGAGGGAGATACTGATCAAGAAATGTATCAAAAGTTAATTAACCAAAATTAAATCAATGAGTAGCACAGGTATTTTTTGGATAAGAGAGGATTTTAGAATTGAAAATAATCCTGCTTTATCTTTTGCAACACAAAATCATGATAATGTAATTGCATTATATATTTATAATAATAATGATTTTGACAACAAAAGAGAAGCTCAAAAATGGTGGGTTTATAAATCTCTAGAAACTTTAAAAAAAGAATTGTCAGATTATAAAATTAATCTTGAAATAGTAAAAGGCGATGAATTAGAAATTTTTTCTAAATTTAATAAAAAGGATAAGCTTTCAGTTTATTGGAATAAAATTTATGAGCCAGATGTTATAGCTAAAGGAAAAAAAATACGTGACCTATTTATTAAAAATGAAATCAATTATAAATATTTCAAAGGAAATATTTTAAATGAATTTCAAGAGATAACAAAAAATGATGGAACTCCCTTTAAAGTGTTTACCCCTTTCTGGAGAAATGCGGAGCAAGTTTATTTAAATCAACCACCAAGCAAAAACTATATTGTTAAAAAGAAAATAAAAAAGATTACAATTTTTAAAAAGTGTATTGAACCAATAGATATTTTACCAAAAAAAAATTGGTATAAAAAATTTGAAAAATATTGGAAAGTTTCAGAAAATGACTCAAAAAAAATATTAAAAAATTTAATTGAAAATAAAATTAGGGATTATGGAACTTCTCGAGATATACCATCTATAGAAGGAACCTCTAAATTATCTCCTTACATCAAACATGGCCAAATTCATGTAGACAGTATTTGGAAAAAATGTTCTGAAATTAAATCAAAAGGAATTGGTTATAGAAAATATATTAATGAGCTTGGTTGGAGAGAGTTTTCGCATAGTTTAATTAATTATTTCCCTGAATTCTTAAAAGGAAATTTCAGAAAAGAATTTGATAAATTCCCTTGGGCAAAAAATGAAAAATTCTTAAAAGCATGGAAAAGAGGAATGACCGGTTATCCTATTGTCGATGCAGGTATGAGAGAACTATATGAGACTGGATGGATGCATAATAGAATAAGAATGGTTGTTGGTTCATTTTTAGTCAAACATTTGAGAATTAATTGGACTGAAGGTGAGAAGCATTTTAGAAATTGTCTACTAGATTTTAACAAAGCAAATAATGTTGCTCAATGGCAATGGGTTGCTGGCTGTGGTGCAGATGCAGCACCTTATTTTAGAATATTCAACCCAATACTTCAGGGTGAAAAATTTGATAAAGAAGGCAATTATGTAAAAAAATGGGTTCCTGAACTTAAAAATGTTCCAAATAAATTTATTCACAAACCATGGGAAATGGAATTAAAGTATCAAGAAGCTATAAAAACAATTATTGGCAAAGATTACCCGGGTCCTATTGTTATTCATGAAAAAGCTAGAGCTGCAGCTCTTGAAGCGTTTCAATCTTTGAAGAAAAAATAAATTTATTTTTATTCTCCAATAAAATGGTGGATTATAGTTCTTTTTTGAGCCTCTAATCTGTGTTCAAATAAATATATACCCTGCCAAGTTCCAAGCAACAATTCACTTTCTTTCACACTTAGAGAAATTTGATTATTTGTTAATGCAGATTTAATATGTGCAGGCATATCATCTTTTCCCTCCGTGGTATGAACATATAGTTTGTTATCCATAGGAGCTAATTTATCAAAATAATTTATTAAATCTGTTTGTACATCTGGATCTGCATTTTCTTGAACAATTAATGAGGCGCTTGTGTGCTGAATACTTAAATTAAGAATACCATTTTTAAAGTCATTTTGACCAATCCAATGAATTGTATCATTAGTAAATTCATATAACTTTTGACCATTGGTGTTAATATGAAGATTGTAAAATTCTTGTTTCATTAATTATACTCGTTCGATGTAAGCTCATACAAACGACTAATGGTTCGTTTAAATGGTTTTTCTAATAATCTTGAAGAGGTAAATTGATCTAAATTTATATCAGCTGTAACTGCTAATGAAATATTTTTATCATAAATTAGATCTAACAAAGTGATAAAACGTTGTTGTTGATTTGAATTTACATCATTAAATTGAGGTATTTGATCTATTACCATAAATTTACAGTTTTTAACTATTTCTAAATAATCTTCCGCTCCTAAATTTTGATCACAAAGTTGATTAAAGTCACATCTAACAATTCCCTCATAAAAGTTTTCTATTTTAAATTCTCTTCCCTTTACATTAATTTTTATTGAAGATTGTTTTTTATCCTTTGTTAAAGTTCTAAAAAATTTGTTAATCTTAAAATTAGTTTCTTGATTAAGTGGAAAAAAATATCTTTGTTTTTGATTGTCATTAGATTTTCTGTAATCATCCTCAATTTTTAATTCATACTCAATTGATTGATCTTCCATTATTTTTATAAAAGGTATAAATTGTTCACGTTGAAGACCTTCTTTATAAAGTTCTGAAATTTTAGTGTTTGAAGTAAGAATAATTTTAATATCTTCTTTAAATATTTGTTCAAATAGTTTTCCTAAAATCATTGCATCAACAATGTTTGTTACTTGGAACTCATCTAAATAAACTAATGAAGCTTTTGATTTTAAATTTTTAACAAATTGATTGATTACATTTTCTTCATTTTTTTCTTTTTGCTCATAGACAAAATCATGAAAACCTAACATAAATTCATTAAAATGCTTTTTTAATTTTTTTTCTTCATGATGATCATAAAAGAAGTTTAAAATCATTGTTTTACCAACCCCTACACCACCATATAAATAAAATCCTTTTTTAGTTTTTTGTTTGGAAAATAATTTAAAAAAAAATGATTTGTAATTACTATTATGGTAATCTTCTAATTTTTTAATAACTTTGATTTGATTAGGATTAACTTCTAAATTTTGATTTTCACAATAAGATATGAATTCTTTTTCAAATTTTTTTGGCATCAATTTTTTTTAGTTTTAAAGTCAATACCATACTCTGATCTTGGTCCTTTCCTAAGCCCAAAGGGACCTGAGATGAATAAAGTTAATGGTTTGGTTCCTGGTTCCAAATCTACTCGATGCAAATTGTTTGCTGATCTAAAACCAATATACCCTGGTGGACGCCAAAACTTACCAGTGCTTAATGTTTCCCAATAACCGTCTCTTAAAATTATAGTGATATAAGGAAAAGTGTGATTATGAACACCTTCTCCATGGTCATCTGCTAGCATCTCATGAATTAATATATTGAATGGAAACCATTTAGGTCGATACCTCATCAAAACATAGTAACGGTTCATCCAAGGCTTTGCCTCTTTAAAATTTGGGTGTGAAGGTCCTCTATCTAATACAACTTTTTTTCTGCCAATTTTTTCTAAAAATTTTAAAAACATGTTTAGTTATATTGTACAATTGAACCATTTCTTACTACATATAAATTGTTATTAAATATAAACGGTTCAGAGACTGATCCACCAGAAACTTTTTCAATTTTTATTATTTTTCCATTCTCAATTCCGGCTATGATCATCTTACCATCTGAGTTAGTTAAAAATACGTTTTTATCTCCAATTACAAAACCAATTGGATAAATATTTTTTCTTTTTTTATCTTTGTAATTCAGAAATAGATCTGTAATTCGAACTATATTGCCTTTATTTTTGTCAATTAAATATAAATAACCCTCATTAGAGATTGTAAAAATTAGATTTCCAACCAAAATAGGTTTTACATTAGAATTAACTTCATTTATCCAGTTTGTTGTTCCTGTTTTTAAATCAATTGAATAAAACTGATTTTTATTATTTGAAAAAAATACAGAGTTTCCATCTGATACTAGTTTAGAAGTCTTAAAATTATAAGTTTCATTTATTATCGAGCTACTCTGTGTAGGTAGTTGCCATGTAATTAAACCTGTCTCAATATCTACAGCTGTAATATCTCCTATAGAATTATTGAAAATAACATTATCGTTTAAAATAATTAAAGAATATTTAATATTTGAAATTGTAAATGAGTCCTCTGTTTGCAAATTCCAACATTCAGAACCATCTTTAATTTTGAGACACCTTAATGTATTTTTATAATCAATAACAAATATTTTATCCTTATACTTTTTAATATTTGAATTGAATGGATAATCATTATTTTTTGACCAATTTAGTTCTCCAGTACTAATATTCACAGAATAATATTTTGCTATGCTATCGGTTACTAAAAGATTTTGACCATCTACTAAAAAATTAAGTTTTGGTTTTAATTTTTTTTCAGCTTTTGAATAATGGTTTTTTTTCCAAATTACTTTATGATTATTGCCATACCTTATAATTGTACCCTTTTTATCAAAAAATATTATTCCATTGTTCAAAAAAATCGGTTCGAAATCTAATTGATTAAGTTCCTCTAGCTTTGAAAATTTAAAGTTACCAATCTTTGTTAATTCACCTTTGTAATTTTGCAAACCAAGATTATTTTGATTTTCATTTTTTTTATTATTTATTTTTATTGATGATAAATCTAATTTTAAATCTCTATTAAATTCTGAAACACTTACATTTTCTTCTGCAAAAACTTTTGTTATTTTTTTATCTGTTTCTAATTTGTTTTCTTTGTCTTTCCAAATTCTAGAGTTTTCGTTGAATGAACAGTTATTAAGAAAAAAAAATACAATAGAAGTAATAATTAATTTATTCACTCAAGTCTCTGTTTAATCTTTTCTCTGCTTGAAGCCTTATATCTGGGTTTGAATTTTCTAATGCTATTATTTGGTTGAAAAATTCTTTAGCTTTTTGTTTTTGATTATTTGCATAAAAATATTCTGCCATTAAATATAAAGAATGTGATTTCCAGACACTTTTTGAATTGATCAGTGGATTTAACATATTTAAAAGATCAGCCTCTTGAGCGTTATCTGCATTGTAGAGTGCCTTCTTGTATATAATTAAGTTGTTAATCTCACTGTCTAATGAAGTATCCTTTATCAATATATCAAACAATGAATTAATTTTGGACTGATCACTTACAAGATTATTATCAATGATAAAGTAAAGTGATAAAGGTGAATAAGTCGGATCTTTCTTGTTTATAATTTCAATCAGGCTGCTAGCTGTTTTTTCTTTTGTTTTTTCAGAATAATCGATGATTATTGAATTATAACTATCTGAGATATCTTTTTTTTTATTAATTAAATATTTATCGTAACTGAAAACACTTACTATAATAATTATTAAAATAATTATACCTGAAATAATTTTATTTTTATTGTTTACAAAAAAATTCTTAATTTTTTCATTTCTGGTATTGGTATTTATAATTGATAAATCTTCTTCCATAACTAAATCATATTCCTTAAAACGTACTGCAAAATACCTCCGTTTTTATAATACTCTAATTCATTTTTTGTATCAATTCTGCATAAAGTTTTAATTTTTTTTATTTCGCCAGAAGCATATTTGATTTCGACTGTCACTTCATCTGAAGGATTAACACCCTTTTCTATGTTTAGAATACTAATTAATTCAGAACCAATTAATTTTAGGTTTTTTCTGTTTACATCTTCAATAAATTGTAACGGTAATATTCCCATTCCAATCAAATTAGATCGATGAATTCTTTCGAAACTCTCTGCGATTACTGCTTTTATCCCAAGTAATTTTGTTCCTTTAGCTGCCCAATCTCTAGACGATCCAGTTCCATACTCTTTTCCACCAATAACAACTAAATCTGTTCCTCTTTTTTTATATTCAACTACTGCATCATAGACAGGAAGAACTTTTTCTTCTGGATATAACTTTGTAAAACCACCTTCTGTACCAGGAGCCATTTCATTTCTAATTCTTATATTAGCAAAAGTTCCACGCATCATAACTTCATGGTTACCTCTTCTTGAACCATATGAGTTATAATCTTTAGGTAAAATTTGGTGTTCCATGAAATATTCACCAGTTGGACTATCTTTTTGAATACTGCCAGCTGGCGATATATGGTCAGTGGTAACCATATCACCTAAAATTAATAATGGTCTTGCATCCTTAATTTCTTTAAATCCCTCTGGTTTATCTGGTAACGAGTCAAAAAACGGAGGTTTTTTTACATATGTTGATCCCTCATCCCAATTATAGATGCTGCTTTTATCAGTTTTAATTTTTTGCCATTGAGTTGGGCCCGCAGAAACATTTGAATATCTTTGTATAAACATCTCTGCATTAAGAGAATCTTTTAAAGTATCTTCTATCTCTTTATTAGAAGGCCAAATATCTCTTAAAAATATATCTTTTCCTTCTTTGTCTGTTCCTAATGGATCTTTGTATAAATCAACTTCCATATGTCCTGCAATTGCATATGCAACAACTAACGGAGGTGAAGCCAAATAGTTAGCTTTTATATGTGGTGAAATTCTTCCCTCGAAATTTCTATTTCCTGATAAAACTGAAACTGCATAAATATTTTTTTTTTGGATTGCTTCAACAATATTTTCTGGAAGTGGTCCTGAATTTCCAATACAAGTTGTACAGCCATACCCAACTAAATTAAAACCAAGCTGATCAAGATATTTGTTTAATCCAGCTTTTGCCAAATAGTCTGTAACTACTTGAGACCCAGGTGCTAAAGAAGTTTTTACCCAGGGTTTAACCTGCAAACCTTTTTCAATAGCTTTTTTAGCTAATAGTCCAGCCCCAATTAGAACATTTGGATTAGAAGTGTTCGTGCAAGAAGTTATTGCTGCAATTAATATTGAGCCATCTTTAATTTCGTAATCTGTATTTGATACTTTCGAAATTGACTTTTCATTTTTATTTGTAGCTTCCTGCAATACTTTTTGAAACGAACCAGGTGCATCTGTTAACAGAACTTTGTCTTGAGGTCTTTTAGGCCCTGAAATAGTTGGTACAACTGTAGACATATCTAAAGATATAACGTCAGTAAATTCTATTTCGTTACTCACCCATAAACCTTGTTCCTTGGCATAATTTTCTACGACATCAACAGTTTGTTGATCTCTTCCAGAAAATTTTAAATACTTTAATGTTTCTTCATCGATAGGAAAAAAGCCACAAGTAGCACCATATTCTGGTGCCATATTTGCAATTGTAGCTCTATCCGCAAGAGTTAAATTTTTTAAACCTTCCCCATAAAATTCAACGAACTTACCAACCACTCCTTTATCTCTTAACATTTTAACAACAGTTAAGACTAAATCAGTTGCAGTGGTTCCTTCTGGCATTTTGTTTTTCATTTCAAAACCAATAACCTCTGGTATTAACATTGAAATCGGTTGACCCAACATTCCTGCTTCAGCTTCAATTCCTCCAACACCCCATCCTAAAACAGATAAACCATTTACCATTGTTGTATGACTGTCTGTTCCAACTAAAGTATCTGGAAAAAGATATTTTTCACCTTTAAATTCTTCTGACCAAACAACTTTTGACAAATATTCCAGATTTACTTGGTGACAAATTCCTGTTCCTGGTGGAACTATTCTAAAATTGTCAAATGCTTGCTGTCCCCATTTTAAAAAAGAATATCTTTCACCATTTCTTTCAAATTCTATATCAACATTTTTTTCAAAAGAATCTGCTTTTGCAGATTGGTCTACTTGTACAGAGTGATCAATTACAAGATCAACTGCAGATAATGGATTGATTGTATTTGGATCTTTATTTTTTTCTTTGACTGCCTCTCTCATTGCAGCTAAATCTGCAACCGCAGGTATTCCTGTATAATCCTGAAGCAAAACTCTTGCTGGTCTATATGCAATTTCAGTTTTAGATTTTTTTGTCTTTAGCCAGTTTTTAATCGCTTCTATTTGAGATTTCGTTACACTTAAATCGTCTTCGTATCTTAATAAATTTTCTAGTAAAACTTTAAGAGATTTTGGAAGTTTATTTATTCCTTCAAGTCCATTTTTTTCTGCTTCATTTAATGAGTAATAATTATACTCTTTGTCATTAACTTTGATTTTTTTAAGTGAATTATAAGAATTTTTGTTTCCTGGGGTCATATTATAAATAAAAAGTTATTATGCTTGTTAAAAGAAGCAGTGACATAGCATAATTAAAGTAATTAATAAATTTCTGATTTGTCGCAAATTTCCTGAAAAATTTACCTAAAAAAGTCCACAGAGTTATGCTGGTCACTGAAACAATTAAGGCCATAATTATAATTTGAGTCGTATAACTTACAAAGTTTTCTCCTGGATTAATATAAGTTGAAACAAGAATAATTGATGCAATAACTCCTTTAGGATTTAAAAATTGAAAAATAAAAGTTTCATGAAACTTAATTGGATTTTTATTTTTATTTTCTTGATCTGAAGGTCCTGAAAAAGAAATTTTGTATGCTAAATAAATTAAAAATAAAGTTCCTAAATATTTTAATACCTCTTGAATTAAAGGATAAAGCTTAAAAATATTTATCAGCCCTAGAGCTAAGCATAATAACAAAAATGGAAATCCCAAAGTTACACCAATTATATGTGGTAGTGTTCTAATAATACCAAAATTGAAACCAGAATAGAAAGCAACAAAATTATTTGGTCCAGGAGTAAATGCTGCAACAATTCCAAATAAAGTTATAGAAAGAATTTCAGGATGCATTACTAAGCAATCGGTAATCCGTTTTCTGCTTTTTGAGAAGGATGAACAAGTATAACTTTGCCATCGGCATCAATTGCACCTAAAACCAAAACTTGAGAAACTATACCAGCAATATTTTTTTCAGGAAAATTACAAACAGCAATAACTTGTTTTCCTTTTAAATTCTCCTCATTATAATAATGAGTAATTTGAGCTGAAGATTGTTTAATGCCAATTTCGCTTCCAAAATCAACTACAACCACTAAAGATGGCTTTCTCGCCTTTTCATTTTTTTTTACAGAAATTACAGTACCAATTCTAATATCTACTTTATCAAAATCATTATAGGTAATTTGCTCTTTAATCATAATATAATATAGTGTTTTAAGTTTATGAGTATAGATAACAATTTATATGAAAAATCAATCAAGATTTTAACTGACTTAATCGCATTTAAAACTATCTCAGGTCAAGATAACAGTAATTTAATTGATTATTGTGAAAAAATTTTAAATAACATCGGAATAGATACTTTTAAAGTTTATGATGATGATGAAAAAAGAGTAAATCTTTTTGGAACTCTAAAAGCAAAAAATCAAAGCACAAAAAAACCAATTATATTATCCGGTCACACTGATGTGGTTCCCATATCTAAAGGTTGGAGCAGTGACCCATTCGTTGCAACTATTAAAAATGATAAATTATATGGAAGAGGTTCATGTGATATGAAAGGTTTTATTGCATGTACACTTGCTTATGCTCCCATCTTCAAAGAAAGTAATTTAGATAGAGACTTACATTTCTGTTACACATTTGATGAAGAGACTGCATGTATTGGAGCCCCTTTACTAATAGAGGAATTGAAAAAAAGAGAAATCAAAAATGGAATTTGTATAATTGGTGAACCAACTAAAATGAAAATTATTGACGCGCACAAAGGTATGAATGAATACACAGTTCACTTTGGAGGACTTGCGGGACATAGTTCTAAACCACATTTAGGAGTAAATGCAGCTGAATATGCTACTAGATATGTTGGAAAACTTTTAGAAATTAGAGAAGAATTAAAAAAAAGAGTTCAAAAAAATAGTATTTTTGATCCTCCACATTCAACTTTGTCAATTGGTGGAATTAAAGGTGGTATTGCTCATAATGTCATTGCAGATAAATGTAGTGTTGAATGGGAAACAAGACCAGTTGTTAAAGAAGATGGAGAATTTGTTACAAAAGAAATTGATAAATATGCAAATGAAATACTTCTACCAGAAATGAAAAAAGTATTTCCAGATTCTTATATTAAAAAAGAAGTGATAGGTGAAGTTGTTGGTTTTAACAGATTAGATGAGTCTGAAGCATGTGAATTTGTATCAAATATAACTGGTGATAATTCAAGAGAAGTGGTTTCTTTTGGAACAGAAGCTGGTTTATTTCAAGAACTAGGAATCAGTACTGTTGTTTGTGGACCTGGATCAATAGAACAAGCTCACAAAATTGACGAGTTCATAGAATTAAATGAAATGAAAAAGTGCCTTAAATTTTTAGAAGGTGTGAAAGATAAATCTGTAAATTAACTCCAACCACCCACGGCTTTTACTTCTAAAAACTCTTCTAAACCGTGTTCACCTGCTTCTCGACCTATTCCAGAATGTTTAAAACCACCAAAAGGTGCATCAACTGCAATACCAGCTCCATTAACATCAACCATTCCAGATCTTAATTTTCTTGCAACTCTTTGTACTTTTTGAGAGTCTTGGGTTTGAATATAGTTTGTTAGTCCATAAGCAGTATCATTCGCAATTTTAATTGCATCTTCTTCTGTTTCAAATGGAATAACAGATAAAACAGGTCCAAAAATTTCTGTTCTTGCAACTTCCATATCATTGTTTACATCTGCAAAAACAGTTGGTTTAACAAAGTATCCTTTGTCTAATCCATCAGGTTTACCTGTTCCTCCAGCAACTAATTTAGCACCTTCATCTATTCCTTTTTGTATTAAAGTTTGTATTTTATTGTATTGAGTTTCTGAAATAACAGGACCTATATGTTCTCCTTCTTTTTTAGGATCACCCACCTCAAAACTTTCGGTATATTTTTTTAATCTCTCAATAGCTTCTTCATACATTGATTTTTCAACTAACATTCTTGTCGGTGCATTACAAGATTGTCCAGAATTTCTAAAACATCTTAAAGCACCTCTTTCAATAGCTTCTGGATCAGCATCTTTAAAAATTATATTTGCACCCTTGCCTCCTAATTCTAAGCTTACTCTTTTAAAATCTTTAGCAGCATTTTGTGAAATCAAAGCTCCTGCTCTTGTTGATCCAGTAAAAGATATCATATTAATATCTGGATGACTTGTGAGAGCATCGCCTGTTGTTGCTCCATCACCATTGACTAAATTAAACACACCTTTTGGAAATTTTACTTCATCAATAATTTCAGCAAGTATCATTGATGAGAGTGGTGCTAATTCTGATGGCTTTAAAACCATTGTACAACCTGAAGCTATTGCTGGCATTACTTTTAAACAAACTTGGTTCATCGGCCAATTCCATGGTGTTATTAATGCACAAACACCTTTTGGTTCATAAATTAATCTTTGGTTAGGAGCATGATCTCCTAACGGTTTTTCAAATTCAAAATTTTTTAAATATCTAATAAATGATTTGATATGACTTGCTCCTGTACCTGCTTGTAATTTTGTTGCAAAATCTTTTGGAGCACCCATCTCAAGAGTTATAGCTTCTGCAATATCTGCCCATCTTTTCTTATAATTTTCATAAAGTTTTTCTAATAATCCAATTCTTTCTTCTTTGGAAGAAAAGGCCCAAGATTCATAGGCGTCTTTAGCTGCATTAACAGCAATATCAACATCAGCTTTGTTCCCTAAAGTAATTACTGCACAATTTTCTTCTGTAGCCGGATCAGTTACTTTAATTTCCTCAGAACTATTTGGCTTAACCCACTCTCCATTGATGTAAAAATTTTTTTTGTCTAACATGTTTTGACGTTATCCTTTCTTTATGTTTTTGCCAATAAATTAGTTAATTCATAGACAATAGTCGCTGCTGCTAAAGATGTTACTTCTGCATGATCATATGCTGGAGAAACCTCAACGACATCTGCTGAAACTAAATTTAATCCAGACAAACCTCTTAAAACATTTACCATTTCTCTTGTAGTCATTCCTGCAATTTCCGGTGTACCAGTACCTGGAGCAAATGCAGGGTCTAAAACATCAATATCAATTGATAAGTATAAGGGATTGTCTCCCACTCTTTTTCTAATTCTTTCTGCTATTTTATCGGTTCCTTCTGTTTGAAACTCATCGCAATGAATTATTTTAAATCCAAAACTTTCATCATTTTTAATATCATCTCTACTATAAAGTGGTCCACGAATTCCAACATGCATAGAAGCATCATCTAAAAATAATCCTTCTTCTCTAGCTCTTCTGAATGGAGTTCCGTGAGTATAAGGTGCACCAAAATATGTGTCCCAAGTATCTAAGTGGGCATCAAAATGAACTAAAGATACAGGGCCGTTATTTTTTTTATTTATTGCTCTTAACAATGGTACAGCAATAGTATGGTCTCCACCTAAACTTATAATTCCTCCAACCTTCTTTAATAAATCTGTTGCGCCTACTTCTATTTGTTTAATTGCTTCATCAATACTAAAAGGGTTGCAAGCGATATCACCAGCATCAGCTACTTGTTGGATTTTAAAAGGCTCAACATCATAATTAGGATGATAATTAGTTCTCAAATGTCTAGAAGCTTGCCTGATGCTTTGTGGACCAAATCTTGCTCCGGGTCGATAACTTGTTCCAGCATCAAACGGAATTCCAACAATTGCAACGTCACAACTTTCCACATCTCTTAGTTCAGGTAATCTTGCAAATGTGCTTGGGCCAGCAAATCTTGGAACTTTAGTTCCGCTAACTGGTTGAATTGGATTTTTGTTTCTTTCTTTTTTCATTTTTTAATAATCTAAGATAATATTATCTCATCTAATTCGTCTATAATAATTTAATGAAAATTTTATTTTTATTTATTCTTATTTTTCATATTTTGCATGTAAATGCTGATGAAATTTATAATCTGATAAAAATTCCAAATTTAGAAATTTATAAATTAAATAACGATAATAATATTCGTTATTTAAGCGCTAAAGGTAATTTTAAAATTGGTATAAATAAGAACATTTCTTGCGATAAAGTTAATATAAATAATTTAAATTCAAAATTTCCTTTAATTGAAAAAAATCTTAATCAATATAATTCTAATTTTCTTAATAAGATAAAATTAAAATATATTGTATTTTGTGAAAATTTATTCATCTCTGAAATTAATACTGGAGGAATACCTGATAATAAAAACAGAACATTAATTTTAGATATTAATTTTAATAAAAAATATTTTGAAAGAATGATGCACCATGAAATTTTTCATATGATACAAAATACTCACATTGAATATTTCGACGAGGATGAATTTTCTTCTTTTAATCTAAAATCATTTAATTACGCTGAATGTTCAACTTGTTCTGATAGGTTAAATTTAGA
Organism: uncultured Pelagibacteraceae bacterium; assembly: GCA_902555665.1. Classification (GTDB taxonomy): domain Bacteria; phylum Pseudomonadota; class Alphaproteobacteria; order Pelagibacterales; family Pelagibacteraceae; genus Pelagibacter. The sequence goes on along the minus strand of CACDTF010000002.1, from coordinate 88,817 downwards.
TCTATATGAAAAAACTGATGGTTTTTTAACAGAATATTCTAAATCTATCCCATCTGAAGATATGGCGGAAATTTTTTCATTTTTAATGACAGACAAGGAAACAATTGAAGATAAGATTAATAGTGACAAAATCCTAAATAACAAAGTGAATTTTATAAAATTAAACTTAGCTAAAATAGACAAAAATATTTTATGATTAAAACTATTAAAGCCTCAAAATCAGAAAAAATTTTATTTATATTTTTAATTTGTCTTTCAATTTTTGCTTTTACATCTTTTTTTTTATTAAAAAATAAATGTCTATTTGTAGAAAAAAATAATTTAAGTAAACTTAATTTTAATAATCCAGATAATATTGCAGTAATGAATGTTGAGTGCGGAAATGTAATAATTGAGCTTTATCCGGATATTTCTCCTAAAGCGGTTGAAAGATTTAAAATTTTAATTAAACAAAAAATGTATGATGGTTCTGCTTTTTATAAAGTTTCAGAAAATACTTTTGTACAAGCTGGAGATATTGAGTATGGAAATATAAATAATTTAGATTATTCCAAAATTGGTAGTGGAAAGTCTGGACTGGGAATATTAAAATCAGAACTAAGCAACAATTTTAAATTTACAGAGGGAAGTGTTGGTTTTGCTAGAGCAACAGAATTTGATACAGAAGATAGTGAATTCTTTATTACATTAAAAGAAATTCCAATTTATCAAGGTGAATATACTCCAATTGGTAAAGTAGTTTATGGTTTGGATATATTAACTAAAATTAAAACAGGTGATAAGGCTATTTATGTTTTAAGACCTGATTATATTAAAACCTTTAGAATGTTTAATTCTAATTAACTAAAGGTTTACCCGTCGATAATGTATGTTTAATTCTTTCTTGAGTTTGTTTTGTTTCTATCAATCTCATAAAGGAATCTAGTTCTAATTTATACAGATCATCCTCTGACAATACTTTTTCAATAGTAGTGTCTCCACCACTTAAAACGTTTGCAAGCTCAGTTCCAACATGCATACCATGATCTAAAATTACCTTTTCGTTGTATAATTTCTCTAAAACCTTAATCATTTTATCTTTCAACGGCTTTCCAGAAAGCTTAAATTTACACTCCTCTGGAGGAAAAAAATCAGTATTTTGATTAATTAAAGTTTTTGCTTCCACAAAAAGGCTATTTCTGTTCATTATTTTTTTATCTTCTGGTCTTAAATACTTTAATGGCTCAGCCTCGATTGGAGATGTGGCTGTTTTGGCATAACCAATAATATCAAAAACTTTTAGTGGGGCATAATCTGGATCTGACTTTGCTTCCTCTGTTTGTGACCATCTCCACAACATTTCTTTACATCCTCCGCCTGCTGGAACTAATCCAACAATAGTTTCAACTAATCCAATAACTAAATTTGTGTGTGAGGCAACAAAATTACTTTGAACTAAAACCTCAAATCCTCCTCCAAGTGTAAGTCCAGAAGGTGCTGATACAACCGGGTACTTAGAGTATTTTAAAGTTTTGCAAGTATCTTGAAAATATTTAATAAATTTCTCAATTGATTTAAAATCACCTTTGTCGGCAAAATTCATAGTATAACTTAAATTCACACCTGCTGAAAATTGCATGCTTTCATTAATTACTATTAAAGGTTTGTCAGTTGCATTTTTTAGTGCATCCATTGAATCATAATCTAATGCACAGGCTTTTGTCGTAAACTCAACAATATTAAAATCTTTAAATCGATGAATTTCAGCTGAATTATTTTTATCTACTTTAATTGCTGAGGGTCTTATTTTTCCTAAAGTTTGAATATCTGTATAAATTTGTCTTTCTCCATAAAAGTTTTCATCTTTTGTTTTTGATAAATTTTCTAAAAATTTGTTATTTTCAAAGTTATTAATTCTTTCAAAGAAATTCTTTACCCCTATAGATCTCAACATTTCAAAAGGACCCATTGCCCAATTAAAACCTAGCCTCATAGCTTCATCAATATCATTGAACTTATCAGTAATTCCTGGAACAAGTGAAGATGCATATTTAATTATTTTTGAAATTACAATCCAAGCATACTCACCAAACTTATCTTTTCGATTGATTAAATTATTGATGTCAACTGTCTCAATTCCTAAATCTATTTTTTTTGTTGTTGAATACTCTCCTGTTTCTAAATTAATTGCCTCTAAAATTTTTTGATCTCCACTTTTATTCATTCTATAAAAGCCACCTTTTCCTTTACGACCTGTATAACCAGTCTCAATTAATTTTTTTACTAATGGAATCTCTTTTGCAACAATTTGAAATTCATCTTTCTCTGAAAGTTCCTTTATAAAGCTTTTTAATACATCAGCCATCAAATCAATTCCAATTAGATCATACAATCCAAATACTCCTGTTTTAGGTATACCCATTGGTCTACCAAAAACTGCATCCGCTTCTTCTATTGAAAGTTTCATTTTGAATGCTTCTGTCATAGCAACTTGCATTGCATAAACACCAATTCTATTACCTAGAAAACCTGGGGTATCGTTGCAAACTATAGCTCCCTTACCAAGCTCTACTTCACAAAATTTCTTTAAAGAATTGATTTTATTTAAATCATTATTTTCGTTTTTAACAATTTCTAACAATCCCATGTATCTAACTGGATTAAAAAAGTGAGTGATACAAAAGTCTTTTTTTTCTTCATCATTTAATTTTTCTGATAGAACTTTAATTGGAATTGAGGAGGTATTTGAAGAAACTATTGCACCTTTTTTTCTATTCTTGAATATCTTCTCGTAAATATTGTGTTTAATATCAATTCTTTCTACTACTGCCTCTACGACCCAATCTGCATCTTTTACTACGTCAAAGTTTTCATCAATATTCCCAACGTTAATATTATGAATTTTACTTTTATCTATTAGCAAGGGAGGTCTAGATTTATGAATTCTTTCTCTAGCTTTTTCACTAATTTCAGTTGTCAAATCTAAAAGAGTAACTGGTATATCCGCATTACATAAATGTGCTGCTATTCCACTACCCATTGTGCCAGAACCAATAACTACAACTTTTTTAATTTCCATAACAACTTCTATATATGAATAAATTATTTGGGTAAATTATCTATTTATTCCTCTTAATCTCTCAGATCTTCTTCTTAATAATTCAGCAGTTACAAGAATTAAAGTTGATAAAAGAATTAAACATGTAGCAACTGCAAGAATTGTAGGGCTCAATTGTTCCCTCAAACCTGTCCACATTTGTATTGGAATAGTCGTATTTTCTAAACCTGCCAGGAATAGCACCACCACAACTTCATCAAAAGATGTTACAAAAGCAAATAATCCTCCAGAAATTACTCCAGGTAAAATCAGAGGAAGAGTTATTTTCATAAATGTATTTACTGGGTTACTTCCTAAACTTGCAGCAGCTCTTGTTACACTATGATCAAAACCTGAAAGTGTGGCTGTTACAGTAATGACAACAAATGGTGTTCCTAAAATTATATGTGCTAATACTATTCCTGTATGTGTTGCAGCTAAACCAGCTTTTGCCATAAAAAAGAAAATTGCAACACCTGATATAATTAATGGAACAATCATTGGAGATATTAAAGTTGCCATAATCAAACCTTTATAAGGCATGTGTCTACTACTGAGACCTAGTGCAGCCAAAGTACCTAAAATTATTGAACCAATGGTTGCAAATATTGCAATTATAAAACTATTTTTTGCAGCTAATCCCCATGGGTTTTTAGTTCCATAGACCATATCCTTGTACCATCTTAAAGAAAAAGCATCAGGATCAAGATTTTTCATGCCCTCAGAAAAAACTAAAAATTCTTCAGCGTTAAAAGATAATGGAAATATTACAAATAGTGGTGCAATTAAAAAGAAAAACACAAATGTACAAATAGCCAGATAAATATAATGCCAAATTCTATAACGCGTTTCTGTATAACTTGGTAATGCCATATTTATCCTAATTTAATATTATCTACTCCAACTAGTTTATTATAAATCCAATAAATTACTAAAACTCCAGTTAATAACATTAATCCCATAGCTGATGCAAAACTCCAATCAAGAGTAGTCTTCATATGAAACGCAATCTGATTACTTATTAATGTTCCTGAGGCACCTCCAACTAAAGCTGGTGTTATATAATATCCAATAGCTAGTATGAAAACTAATAAACATCCAGCACCAATACCTGGTATTGTTAAAGGGAAGTAAACTTTCCAAAACGCAACAAAAGGTGTTCCTCCTAAAGATTTACCAGCTCTCATTAAGCTTGGTGAGATAGTCTTCATAACGCTATAAAGTGGAAGAACCATAAAAGGCAATAATATCTGTGTCATTGCAACATATGTTCCAACTTTATTGTACATCATCTCTGGCCTGTTATCGTCCGCAACTAAACCAATCATTACAAAGAAGTCGTTTACTATTCCTTGCTGTTGCAACAAAATCATCCAACTAGCTGTCCTTACAAGTAAAGATGTCCAGAAAGGAAGTAATACACAGATCATCAATAAGTTGCTGTATTTCATTGGGAGTGTTGCCAACAAATGAGCTATTGGATATCCCATAAAGAAGCAAAAAAGTGTTACAAAAAATGCAATTTCTAACGTTCTAAGCCATAAAATTCTGTGAATTCTTCTATCTTCATCTACTTGAGCAATACTTCCATCTGCAGCTAAATACATATCCATCCCCTTTAGATATTTTGCAGCTGTATAGGGAGGTGCAGTTCTTTTAATTGCTTGCCAAAATTCTACATTTCTCCATCTTTTATGAATTTTATTGATTTGCTCTTTTAAACTTGCGCTTTCATCAATTTTTTTTCTTTTAATCTGTCTAAAAAGTTTTTTAGTAATCGTATTAAAACCATTTTTTTCTTTATTTAATCTTTGTCCTAATTTTCCATGCTGTTGATTTTCAACAAGTAATTTATAATCTTCGTAAAATGCTCGATATACTTCTTCTGATGGTAATTCTTCTAAATTTTCCCATTTCTCCATAGCTTTAAATGTTTTTGGAAGCATATTTGTTACCATTCTGTCATCTACACTTCTCATAAACATTTCACCAATTGGAAAAATATAAGTAATTGCAAGAAATAATAGTAATGGAGCTACTAGAAGAAACGCTCTAATTTTGTTCTTCTTTTCTGCTTTTTTTAAACTGACCTCTAAGGGTATTCCGTCAGTTGTTAAAATTTGTTTTGTTTCAGAGCTCATAAAAAAATAGGGCGGTTATAAATAACCGCCCTAAATATATTATATAAATTCAGTGTTTAAAACTGAAATTATAGACCTGCTTTCATTGCTTCCCATTTCTCACTGATCTCAGTATTATTATCAGCCCAGAAGAAAGGGTCTACTAAGAAATAATTCTTAGTGTTTGCAGGAGCAGTTGGCATTTGTGGCATCATTTCTGTTTTGCCATCTTTGTACCAAGGCTCTCCAGCAGTAATTACATCAAGAGATGATTTTCTATATGGAGCATATGCAATGTACTTCGCGCTACCAGCTAACATTTCTGTGTTAGTCATCATAGCTAAAGCTTTTTTAGCATTTGCTTCATCTGGTCCACCTTTAACAAGAACGAAATATTCATAGTCAAGACCTTGACCATCCCATACTTGTTTGATTGGAGCATTTTCACCTACTTCCGCGTTAAAGAATCTTCCATTCCAACCAGTTGCCATTACAACTTCACCAGCAACTAATAGTTCAGGCGGTTGAGCACCTGCAGACCAGAATACACATCCACCATTAGGATCTTGGCAAAGAGCTTTAATTTTATTCATTGCTCTATCGATTCCACCGTCTTCTAAAAGTTTTCTGTAAACTCTTGAACCACCATCACCTAACTTCACTCCGTCAGCTGCTAAAGCGATTTCTAAGTTCGTTAGAGCACTTTTATAGATTGCTCTTTTTCCAGGAAATTTTTTAGTGTTAAAGAAATCTTTAATTGTTTTAGGCTCTTTACCACCAAACGCTCTTGTATCAAAAGCATAGTTCCAAGAATATAAGATATTACCTACAGCACATTCACTAGGCATTGGTGCAAAGAAATCTTCACTTGCAGCAGTTCCATCTGGTGCAGCTGGGAAGTCTTTGTCAAAATCAAATTTAACAAATAAACCTTCATCACATCCGTTAATTGTGTCGAATGCAAATACGTCTATGATATCCCAAGTTATAGCACCCGCTTCTTTTTGTGCTTTGATTTCTGATAAACCACCAGAATAATCAACCCAGTTGATATCTACTCCTAGTTTTTTAGCAGTTGGATCACCATACCCAAGCTTTTGTGACTCTGTGTAAGCTCCACCCCACGATGCTACTGTAACAGCAAAGGCTGAAGATGTAAGAGATACAACAAAAGAGAGAGCTAGTAATAATTTACTTATTTTTCTCATTATTCCTCCGTTTAAACGTTGATATAAATTAATTTATATAAGTAAAAGTACAACAAATAGGGATGATTAAGTCAACAGCTGATTTTGTCGTTAAAATATATGTTAGATATGTATATTTTATAATGTAATTATTTTGGGTCTAATGCTCTAGCGTCAGTACTATTCCAGCCAATATTTATATCTTGACTTACTTTTAACTCTAAATTTGATGTGCTGTTGGGTACTTTAAGAATAAACTCTGAACTTCCTAAAAGATTTAATCTAACTCTTGTATGATCACCGTGATAGATTACTTCCTCAATCTTTCCTGTAAACATATTATCCATCTTATCGGTTGGATTAATTAACGCCCTTTCAGGTCTTAAAGAAACGGTTGTTTTTTCACCTTTAGACTTAACAGAAATTGGATTGGCTAGTATTTCTGAATTTGCTAATTTAATTTTACATTTGTCTTTATCTATATCCACAACTTCACCATTAAAAGTATTGTTCTCACCTATGAACTCAGCAACAAAAGAATTTACTGGCTTCTCATAAAGCTCAGCTGGATTTGAAAGCTGTTGAACTTTTCCATCATTGAATACTGCAATTCGGTTTGACATAGTTAATGCCTCACTTTGATCATGAGTTACATACACAACTGTTACACCAATACTTTCATGAATATGTTTTATTTCATATTGCATGCTTTCTCTTAAATTTTTATCTAGTGCTCCAAGTGGTTCATCCATTAATACCACCGCTGGATCAAATACTAAAGCTCTTGCAACTGCTACCCTTTGTTGCTGACCACCAGAAAGTTGAGTAGGCATTCTAGTTTCAAAACCACTTAATGAAACCATCGATAATGCTTTATCAACTTTTTTATCAATCTCATCTTTTTCAACTTTTCTTACTCTTAATGGAAAAGCTAAATTTTCATAAACTGTCATATGAGGAAACAATGCATAGTTTTGGAAAACCATTCCTATCCCTCTTTTATGAGGAGGAATATTCGAAATTATATTTCCATCTAATAATATTTCACCGTGAGTTGGCGTTTCAAAACCAGCCAACATCATTAAACAAGTTGTCTTACCTGAACCAGATGGACCAAGCATTGTTATGAATTCACCTTCTGCAATATCTAATTGTAGATCTTTGACGACAAGAACCTTACCGTCATAACTTTTATCTACTTTATCGAATTTAACAAACTCTGGATTTTTAGACATAAAGGTGAATATAAAACATTTGTGTAAATAGATTTCAATAGCTAATTAACTCTTAATATGAAGCTCTTTTGGAAAATTACAGAACAATTCTGATCCATTCTCTGTAACTCTTATAGCCTCTGATGCTTCAACACCCCAATCACCGAACTGCATCACTGCTATCATATGAAAGCAAACATTAGGTTCTAAAACTGTCATATCTCCCTTATAAATATTAAGAGTGTGTTCGCCCCAATCTGGAGGATAACCAATTCCTATTGAATAACCTGTTCGAGATTTTTTTTCTATTCCGTATTTATCTAATATTTTCCAAAAAGCTTGCGCAACATCATCCGCTGTATTCCCAGGTTTAATTTGACTTATTCCTGCATTTAAAGCCTCAATTGTTTTGTTCATTGTATCAATCTTTAATTGATTAGGTTTTCCAAGCAAAACTGTTCTAGCCATTGGAGCATGATATCTCTTATAAACTCCAGATAATTCAATAATTGTTGCCTCTCCTTCTACAAATTTATCTTGAGTTGCAGTTAAATGTGATGCTGAAGTTCCTTTTCCAGTTGGAAGTAAAGTTGCAATACTAGAATATTCACCTCCAAATTCCTCTGTACCATAAAATAAGGTCTTTTGAATTTCCCCTACTGCATCGCACTGTCTGACACCTGGTTTAATAACCTCCATTGCAGTCTTCATTCCTTTTTCAGAAATTTTTGCAGCAGATTTCATAAAACCGATTTCAGCATCTGATTTTACTAACCTTGCCCAATTAACTAGACGATCGCTATCTTTGATTTTTGCGTTAGGTAATCCCTGCTTTATTTTTTCATAACAAAATGCAGTGAAGTAATGCGCATCCATCTCTAAACCAATACATAACTTGTCCCACTTTCTCTCTTTAATTATTTCAACTAAATAGTCGTAGGGATGTTTTGGCCATGTGTGAATATAATTTTCATCATAAACTAAAATATTCTCATCCTTTAAATAAGTTTTTATATACGCGCCACCAGCATCTTGAGCTCTCACAAAGCACAAAGGTTCGTCTGCATTTATATGAACAATTGCACATTGTGCATAATAAAAAGACCAAGCATCATATCCTGTAAGGTAATTCATGTTGTTAGTATCGTGTGAGATTAAAAGATCGATGCCTTTTTCTTGCATCATTTTTTTAACTTTTGTTAATCTTTTCTTATATTCTTCTTTTGTGAACAACATTAATTTTCTTTAAATAATTTACCAAATCCTTCAACAGAATTATTTTTATTTATTTTAACTAACGTATCCCAAATCAAAGCCTGATTACTAGATAAAACTGTAGTATTTAATTTTTTCTCTAATTTATCAATAATTGGCAATACTGGTAAAGCAGTACAAGAAACAAAGAGTGCCTCTGCCCCATTTAAATCTATTTCAGATAGAACATTATATAAATAATTCTGATCAACTTTTCCGATATCGTAATCAGCTTCTATATCAAAGTAAGAATTTGAAGAAACTTCAAATCCTTCGTTTTTAAAATATTCCAAAACTTCATCGTTAAGTTTTTTGCTATAAGGTGTAAATAGACTTATTTTATTTATATTTAATTTCTTTAAAGCTTTGATTGCAGCAGTACTTGGGGTTGTTACTTCTGCCATAGGTTTTGCAGCTTTTACTTTTTTCTCAATAGACTCGTAACCTGCAGCAATTGTTCCTGATGTACAACCATATACAACACAATCGATATCCTGATCAGGTAATATATCTTTTGTTACCTCGGTAACTTTGTTTGACATTTTGATCAAATTTTCTTTTGTTAGTGGGTTATAGCATTCGATACGATTTACAAAGAAATCAACTTCTCTGTCTTTAATTACGTTTATAAAATCTCTTTCAATCATAAAATCGCTTGCAAGCGCAATAAGTCCAATTCTTGGATTTGATTTAGTAATATATTTAGGATCTATTTTTGTTGAATTCATATTTTAAAAGGTGAATATATCAGAAGTTCTTTAATAATCATTAATATAAAAAATAGGTATGAATATAAAAGATACTTTCGTAGCATCCCTGGTGCCTATTTTTTTAGGCTTTGGTTTTGTAATAGCTAAACCAGCTTTTGAGTCTTTCCCTCCCATTCTTTTGATGGGTATCAGATTTACGTTTGCAGCATCATTATTAATTTGGTGGTTTCCAATTCCAAAAGGATATTTAAAAAGAATTTTTGCTGCATCATTAGTAGCTAATACGTTGCAATATAGCATTACATATACTGGTTTAGATTTAATTGATGCATCTGCAGCAGTTCTTTTGGTTCAAACGGAGGTTCCGTTTGGAGTTATTTTTGCTTACTTCATGCTTAAAGAAAAACCAACTATCAGAGCTTTGATTGGTATAGCTATCGCTTTTGTTGGTGTTTATATTTTAACCGGATCTCCTAACTTGGATGGAAAATTTATTGGAATTGGACTTACTATTTTAGGTTCAGCTGTATGGGCTCTTGGGCAAGTTATGGTTAAACCTTTGAGTAAAGAAATAAATCCTTTAGCGTTAGTTGCTTGGTTAGCCTTATTCTCTGGACCAATATTAGTGATGCTATCTGCAATAATTGATGGAAACACAATTAATTATTTTACAAATGCAAAATTTGATCATTGGATTATTGCAATTTATATAGGTTTCATCATGCAACCAATTACTTATGGTTGTTTCTATTATGTTTTGAAAAACAACCCACTTTATAAAGTACTACCGATTGTAACTATGGGGATACCACCAACAGGTTTATTAGCTGCTATTTTTCTTTTAGGAGAAAAACCAACTCCAGAATTATTTATAGGTGGTGCAATAATCATAGTTGGTGTGATTTTAATTGTATTTACAAAAAACAAAAAAGAAGAGGAAATAAAATGAAAATTGGATTTATCGGTTTAGGTAATGTTGGAGGAAAACTTGCGGGAAGTTTATTAAGAAATAACTTTGATCTTACAGTAAGAGATTTAGATGAAACTTTAACAAATTCTTTGAAAGACTTAGGTGCTAAAGTTGCAAAGTCTCCAAAAGAATTAGCAGAACAATCCGATTTAATTATTACCTCTCTTCCATCGCCTGAAGTGTCTGCTGAAGTAATGGAGGCTGACGATGGAATTCTAAATGGTTTATCAGAAAATAAAATTTGGCTAGAAATGAGCACCACAGATGAAAATGAAGTTAAAAGACTTGGGAAAAAAATAATAGAAAAAAAAGCTATTCCTTTGGATGGACCTGTGAGTGGTGGATGTCATAGAGCAGCAACAGGTAATATTGCTATATTTGTTGGTGGGGAAAGAAAAGCATTTGAAAAAATTTTACCTGCATTAACTGTCATGGGAAGGAAAATATTACACACTGGTGAGCTTGGTACAGCAAGTGTATTAAAAGTAATTACAAATTATCTAGCATCTGCACATTTAGTTGCATTAGGTGAGGCTTGGACTGTAGCAAAAAAATCTAATTTAGATTTAGCAAAAACTTATAAAGGAATTGCTATTTCCTCAGGTAATTCATTTGTTCATGAAACTGAAAGTCAGGTTATATTAAATGGATCTTACAATATTAATTTTACGATGGATTTAGTTTTAAAGGATACAGGTCTATTTGATAATCTTGCAAAGAAACTAAATGCTCCTTTAGAAATTTCTCCACAAATAGTTGAAATTTTTAAAGATGGTCAAAAAAAATATGGTTCGAGAGCTTGGTCTTCAATGATTGTGAAAAGGATGGAAGATTTAAATAATATTAATTTTAGAGCTAATGGTTTTCCTGATGAGTTGGTTGATAATGAACCTGAGGAAAAAGGATATGAAATTTAATTAATGTGTTAAGATAAAAAATGTTAGATAAAAGAAAATTTTACATAAATGGTCAGTGGGTCGATCCAATAAAAAAAAATGATTTTGAAGTCATTAATCCATGCAATGAAGACCCGTTTGCTGTTATTTCTTTAGGTTCAAAAGAGGATACAGATTTGGCTGTTAAATCAGCAAAAAATGCCTTTGAAACTTGGAAAGAAACAAGCAAGGAAGAAAGGCTCAGTTTACTTGAAAAATTATCATCAGTTTATAAAAAAAGATTTAATGAAATGGCTGAGGCTATTTCTCTTGAAATGGGTGCACCGATGGATTGGGCAACAGATGTTCAAACAGCTTCAGGGAAAGATCATCTAGATGATTTTATTTTAAGATTAAAAAATTTTAAATTTGATGAACACTTTGATAATAAATCAAATAATCATATCTATTATGAGCCAATTGGAGTTTGTGGATTAATCACCCCGTGGAATTGGCCAATTAACCAAATTGCTTTGAAGGTTGTTCCAGCATTCGCAACTGGATGTACAATGATTTTAAAACCATCAGAAATTGCTCCTATTTCTGGAATGCTATTTGCAGAAATGATTGATGAAGCAGGTTTTCCAAAAGGTGTATTTAATTTGGTAAATGGAGACGGTGCAGGAGTGGGAACCCAAATTTCAAGCCACCCTAATATTGATATGGTTTCTTTCACAGGCTCAACAAGAGCAGGAAGATTAATTTCAAAAAACGCTGCAGAAACAATTAAAAGAGTTTGTCTTGAATTAGGTGGTAAGGGTGGAAACATTGTTTTTGCTGACAGTTATAAAGATGCAGTAAGAGATGGCATTCGAAATGTAATGAGCAATTCTGGTCAATCTTGTGATGCACCAACAAGAATGCTGGTTGAGAAATCAATTTATGAAAGAGCTGTTAAAGAAGCAGTAGATGAAGCAAACAAGATTAAAGTAGATCAAGCTTCAAAAAAAGGAGATCATATAGGACCCGTCATCTCTAAAGTTCAATATGATAAAATTATAAATCTTATTGAAAGTGGAATTTCTGAAGGTGCAACTCTTGCAGCAGGTGGGCCTGAGTTACCAAATGGTTTGAACAAAGGATACTTTATCAAACCAACTATCTTTACAGATGTAACTAATGAAATGAGAATTGCTAAAGAAGAAATTTTTGGACCTGTGTTATCTATAATTCCATTTGAAACTGAGGATGAGGCAGTCAAAATTGTAAATGATACTTCTTATGGTCTTGGAAATTATTTGCAAACTGAAGACAAAGAAAAAGCACACAGGGTTGCTAAAAAATTAAGATCTGGAAGTGTTTACATTAATGGAAATGGGGCAGATGCCGGAACTCCATTTGGTGGTTACAGACAATCAGGTAATGGGAGAGAAGGAGGTGTTTGGGGCCTTGAGGAATATCTTGAAGTAAAGAATGTTACTGGTTGGAGTTAACCAAATTTTTTAAATATCTAAGTCTTCCAATAATTTCATCTCGATCCATGTAATAACCTTGTAAATGTCTATGTCCTGAGTTTGGATCATATTCAGTTCTACCGTGTAATAATCTTCTATTGTTAAAAGAAAAAATATCGCCTGGCCCTAATCTAAATTTAATCTGAAATTGATCGTCATGAAGCAAATTTCCAAATCGGTGATGAGCTTTATAAACTTTATCCATCAAATCAGGATGACAGTCTAAAGCATCCATGGTTGCTACACTAAACCTTATATCGTGGTAATCGTTATCTTTTGTTAGAGATATCGCGGGTGCATAATAACTTCTTACAGACTCTTGTGTATAATCCATGTCTCTAAATTTCAAGTGAACGTTTACTAGCGTTTCAAATATTTCTTTCTCATTTTTTCTCAAATAATCCGCTACTGCAAAGCCATCTACGGCGGACGAGTCTCCTCCAGATGCAGAATTTACTAAACAATGAAGAAATTGATATCCAGGTGGTGTTTCAAACCATGGTAAATCCATATGATTTCTCAAAGCATGTGCTGTGTAAGCAGAGTTATTTGGTTTAGGAATGTTAATTACTTCAAACGGTGTTTTAAAAAAAGTTTCTCTGGTATGGCTAATTCTATTTAGAATTTTAAAGCCAGAATTTTTTTCAGTTGGAGCATTTTTTACTATAGCAATTCCAGTGTGGTGTAAGAGCTCCAGCCATCTGACAAGTCCCTCATCTGAACTCATAATTTCATCATGTTCAATCTCAATTGATTTCAGATCATTTTGTAAAGAGTTGTCCCAAAGTTGATATGGAGATTTATATTCTAAATTATTTTTTATAGTATAGCAGTTTTCTCTTAACCAATTTTGGTCATAATAACTTACGTGGTCACCTTCACTCCATTCAATTTCAAGCTTGCCTTCATTATTTACTGTAAATTTTTTTGGATTAATTTTGTTTGATACTTTTAAAATATTAAACATTCTATGACGTGAGTCTTTATCGTGTGCAGTTGGACAATTATCTCTTAACCATAAATAATTAAATTTACTTTTTTTTCCATCGCTCCAGTCAACTTCTAAATTTGTAGAATTTTTAGTTATGTTTTTAATTGTAAAATTTTGTTCCATTAATTTTTATAATTTGAATGCTCTCTCTCTAGTTTTCTTAATAAAGCAGCCCACTCTGTTTTTCCATCATAATTATAATCATCAGAGTCACTCATGTTTTCCCAGAAATATGCAGCTTTTTGTTTATCTATTTCATGTTTATTTAAACCCATAGCAAGATTTTTTACCTGAACTGAACATGCTTGCTCTAGATAATAAGCTCTGAAAAATGCTTCTGCAGCAGTTTTTCCTACTGTGTAATATCCATGATTTCTAGTAATCAAAATATCATGTTTGCTAATTAGATTTTCAAATTTACTTCCAAATTCTTTGTCCTCAACAAATTCATAGTCAATATATCCAACAAGATGATTTAAATAAACTGCAGCCTGTGAAAGATACATTAAACCCTCTTTAGTGCCACCAACTGCCATCACATCATTGGCATGTCCGTGAACATAAAAGTTTACATCATTTCTTTTATTAAAAATCCATTGAGCAAGATTAATGCATCCGTCGTTTAACCAAGGTCCGTCTGAATCTAATTTTTTTCCGTTTTGATCAATTTTAACTAAAGATGAAGCAGTAATTTCTTCATAAAACATTCCATATGGATGAACAAAAGAACAATTCTTGTCTTCAGCAGATCTTGCACCCGCACATTGGTTAGCAAGGTCTGTCATACCGTACATATGTAAAATTCTATAGAGAGCAGACAACTCTAGTCGCACATCTTTATCTGTTTGCGCCATATACAAAATTCTTATTTAAAAAATAATTAAAAGCAAATAAATACAACCTTTATTTCTTAAAACAATTATAAGTTGTATAATATTTGTTTTACATATGATGATTGTAACTGTTAGAACATTACATCATGTCAAAAATTGAGATCAACAACGTATACAAAATTTTTGGAAACAACCCATCTTCTGTACTGCCAATGGTAAAAGAAGGTGCAACAAAAGATGAAATTTTAGAGCAAACTGGTCATACCGTTGGATTAGATAATGTTTCTCTTAAAATTGAAGAAGGAGAAACCTTTGTTTGTATGGGTTTATCGGGATCAGGAAAATCAACACTTATAAGACATTTAAATAGACTAATCGATCCAACTGATGGTGAAATTTTAGTTGAGGGCACGAATGTAATGTCGCTTGATAAAGATAAGCTTATTGAATTTAGAAGACATAAAATGAGTATGGTATTTCAAAGATTTGGTTTATTCCCGCATAAAACAGTAATTCAAAATGTTGGTTACGGATTAGAAATGCAAGGGAAAGGTGAAGATGAAAGAAATAAAATCTCAATGGAAAAAATCGATGCAGTTGGTCTTACTGGTTTTGAAAATCAATACCCTGCTCAATTATCGGGAGGAATGCAACAACGTGTTGGTTTAGCTAGAGCATTAGCTACTGATACAGATATTATGTTAATGGATGAAGCTTTCAGCGCTCTAGATCCTTTGATTAGAAGTGATATGCAGAAACAATTAATTGATCTTCAAGCAGAATTAAAAAAAACGATTGTATTTATCACACATGACCTGGATGAATCTTTAAGATTGGGAGATCATATCGGGATATTAAATTCTGGAAAATTAGTTCAAGTAGGAACTCCTGAGGAAATTATTATGAACCCTGCTGATGATTATGTAAAAGCTTTTGTAAAAGATGTGAATAGAGCAAAAGTCATCAAGGCAAAAATTATTATGAAAACTGCTGATCAAGCTAATGACATAGATAAATCAAACTTAATAAAAGTAAATGAAGATGAGTTTATTGAAGATTTTTTACCAAAAATTGTTTGTTCTGACTCAAATTGTGAAGTGGTTGATAAAAGTGGAAATGTAAAAGGATACATTTCAAACCAAGAATTACAGTCTTCATTAACAAGATCATAAAGTGTTATTAAAAACTTTCGAAGTAAAAAAGGAATGGGTTGATTACAACAATCATATGAACATGGCTTATTATGTGCTTGTTTTTGATCAAGCATGGGAAGTTGCTCTTGAAAAATTTAAAATGGGTGGAACAGCAGCAAAAAATCTTAATAGAAGTACAATGGTTGTTGAAACTAATACTAAATATTTAAGTGAGGTAAAAGAGGGAGAAATGGTCAATGTTAATCTGACTTATTTTGATCATGATAAAAAAAGATTACATTTAAAAATGGAAATGATTTCAAAAAAAACTAACAAACTTTCAGCTTCTATGGAATGGATATCGCTATATATAGATTTAAGCAAAAGAAAAGTTACTGAATTTGAAGAAGAAAAAGTAAAATTAATGAAAGATTTTATTGAAGAAAATAAGTCAAAATTTTCAAGCGAAGGTCTTCTATTCTCTTCTAAATTAAAGAAATAATTAAATATTCTATACAATTTTTTTTTGATATAGGTGCATAATGAGCGCTAATAATAATTCAAAAGGAATACTTTTAATTATTACTGCAATGACATTTTTTGCAATGCAGGATGCTTTAATTAAATTCATTTTTGAAAAAGCAGCTTTATATGAAATATTTTTTGGAAGATATTTTGTTGCAGCAATTTTGCTATTTGGTTATATAAAATTCAGAAAACAAAAAGTCTCTCTTAAAACTCACTATCCTTTTTTAACAATACTAAGAGTAGTTTTGCATTTTATTGCTTTTTCTGCTTTTTTTATCTCACTAACTTTTATGCCTTTAGCAACAGCAAATGCTCTATTTTTTTCCTCCCCTTTTTTCGTATCAATATTTGCAAAGTTATTTTTAAAAGAAACTATTGGTATTAGAAGGTGGTCAGCAATTGTTTTTGGTTTTGTTGGCGTTTTTATAGTCTTAAATCCAAATTTTTCAGACTTTGAATATCGAAGTCTTTTACCAGTTTTTTGTGCATTTTGTTATGCTGCATCTATGACTATCACTAAATATACATCTGATAAAGATGATGTTAACACTCAACTATATTACTTTTATCTGATTGCAATATTACTGTGTGTAATTTTATATATTTTTATGGGTAGTGGTCAGCTTAATAATTCAAACTTTGATCCAACAATACAATTCATCTTTAGAGAATGGTTTTCAAATATTGAATATACATGGAAATTTATTTTATTTTTTGGTTTTGCTGCATCAATAGCTTTTGTTTGTATTTTTTCAGCATATATAGTTGCATCACCTTCTGTTGTTTCTTTGTTTGAGTACTCATTAATAATTATGTCTATGATACCTGGCTACTTTTTATTTAATGAGGTACCAACGACTAGAACGTTTATTGGTGTTGCGTGTATTATAGCAGCTGGAATTTATATTTACATGAGAGAGAGAGTTAGAGATCAATTTATTGCAACAGAAACACCAGTTAGAAGATGAGCAAGAACTTTATACCAACAATTAATATTTCTCCTTTAATAAAAAATAATTTTGAAACTCAAAATGCATTTAAAACAATTAAAGAAATTGAAAAAGCTTGTATCAATGTAGGATTTTTTCAAATTACTGGACATGGAATTAATCTAAAAGAAATTAAAAAAACATGCGAAGTTGGGAATAAATTTTTTAATTTACCAGACAGTAAGAAAAGAAAATTATCACCTAAAAAATGGAATAAAAAAAATAAAAATCTTTACAGAGGATATTTTCCTAATGATGTGAACGGAAAAGAAGGTTTGGATATAGGTGATTTAAAAGTAACTAAAAAATATTCTTCAAATATAAATAATCAATACATAGAATTTCTTAATCTAGATGAGTGTTTTAAAAAAAGTTCAATAAATATTTTAAACAAATATTTTGATAATATTTATAGATTGAGTGAAACTTTATTTAAGAGTGTAATAAAACTTAATAAAAAAAATCCTGATATTTCTAGTGTAGCTTTTTCAAGATTAAAAACATTAAGCACATTAAGATTTAATTATTATCCTAATCAGACAAAACCAGTAGAAATATCTAAACAAGATGGGGTTGCTCTTGGATGTGAAACGCATGTTGATAGTGGTGTGTTCACAGTTCTCTATCAAGATAGAAAAGGTGGATTGCAGGTACAAAATAGAAAAAATAAAAAATGGTATGATGTGCCATTTAACCAAAAAGCTTTAGTAGTAAACACTGGTAGAGCCTTGGAGTTTCTAAGCAAAGGTAAATTTAAAGCAACTAATCACAGAGTTTTATGGAATAAAAGTAAGAGACTCTCTGTTCCTTTTTTCTTTGAACCTTCCTATGATTTCAAAATGAACCAATCATTTTTAAACGGAAGCAAATTCAAAAATAATGGTCCAATTTATGAGAAATTTCTTAACAAATCCTTAAAGAAATTTATTGAATATCAGCGATAGTAATAATAAAGTTTAACTATAAAGCGATACATAACTCGTCGTTAAATTCAAAAATTTACGAAAGTGGGATCGGTCGTCTTTAAATTAATTTTTAAAGGAGGCTTTATGAACTTTGGATATTTTTGTAATACTACTAATTGGGATAAAAAACCGTATACCCAACTTCTAGACGAAGCTAGAGAAATCACTGAATATTGTGATCAAAATAATTGGAATTCTATTTGGTATACCGAACATCATTTTAATCATGAGGGAATGGAGTCTTGCACTAATCCACTAATGATGTGTACTGATGCTGCTGCAAGAACTAAAAATATTCGTTTAGGACAAGCTTGCAACGTAATTACATTTCACAATCCCATAAGACTTGCGGAAGATATTGCAACCCTTGACCAAATGTCAAAAGGAAGAGTTGAAGTTGGTATTGGAAGAGGTGTTTATGGAAGAGAAGCTATTAACATGAATAAAGAGGCTGACTTAAAAGACCAAGCAAAAAATTTTAGATTATTTTCTGAAACATTAGACATAATGAAAAAAGCATGGTCTGAGGACTTCTTTTCTCACCAAGGTGAATTCTATACTTATCCCTCACCAAATTTTATTTGGCAGCACGATATGAGTCCTCCTAGAGAAAATGTTGTAGATTTAAAAACAAATGAATTAAAACAAATATCTGTTTTACCAAAACCTTATCAAAAACCCTTTCCACCAATTTCTCAAGTAGTTGATGGAGAAAGATCAATTCAGTGGGCAGCAGAAAATGGGCTTAATACAATTATGTGGATACCAACTGTAAAAGCTTTGAAAAAAAGATTTGAAATTTATAAAGAGGCAAAATCTAAAGCTGAAAATAGAGATGTGCCACTGGGTGAAGGTATTAGTTTGGTTAGAGATATGTTTGTTGCGGAAACTATGGAAGAGGCTGAAAAAATGGCTGGAGAACATATCGTGAATTATATGAGATGGGTTTGTCATTGGAGAGGTTTAGGAAATCATATGGACCCAGATGAAAAATTACCAGAGACAAAAAATAAGCTAGATTTATTAAATTATGAATTTCTTCATAAAAGAAACCTTTTATTTGGAACACCAGAGTTTGTAATAGAAAAAATAAAAGAACTTCAACAAGAATTAAATCTTCAAAATTTACAAGTCTGGTCTAACTTTCCAGGTATCAAGCATGAAGACTGTATGAGAAGTATCAAGTTATTTACAGAAGAAGTTATTCCAAATATAAAACCAATAGATACAAACATACAAAGAGCTAGCTAGTAAATGGATTTAAAACTTAGAAAATTTGCAAAATTTGTTGATAAAACTTTTATTGAAGGCGGGAAAAAAGCAAAAGAACCTGTTCTGTTAGTTTCGGTTGCAGCTGTTATAGAAAACCCTTGGGCTGGAAAAGGTTTTGTAGAAGATTTAAAACCAGAAATACTAGATCTTGCACCTCAATTAGGAGATTTTTTAGTGCCAGAGTTAACAAAAGAAATTGGATCAGGTGAAAAAATTTTAGCTTATGGAAAAGCTGCTATGGTTGGATTAAATGGTGAGATAGAACACGCATCTGCATTTATTCATACTTTAAGATTTGGAAATAAATTTAGAGATGCCGTTGGTGGAACTTCCTATTTAAGTTTTACAAATACCAGAGGTCCTGCGGGTGCAAAAATTTCAATTCCAATGATGCATAAAACTGATGCTGGATTAAGACCTTTTTATCTAACGCATGAATTTACAATTCATGATGCACCTAATGAAGATGAAATAGTTGTTGCAATTGGAGGCGCTCCAACTGGACGAGCTCATGCAAGAACGGGTGATAGATATCAAGATATGAAAGAGATGGGCATCGATAATTAATTGATGTCTTACAATTTTGATATCGATCAAAATCATTATTATTTTAACAACAAAAATTCTTTACCAATAATCTTTATTCATGGTGTTGGTTTAAATCAACAAATGTGGAAACCACAAATTGAATTTTTTAAGAACAATTCCTTTATAACTTATGATCTGTTGGGACATGGAAAAACACCTTTTAAAAAGCCAAATTTATCAATGGAAAATTTTATTGATCAATTATCAAATTTAGTAAAAAACCTAAAGATAGAGAAATTCAATTTAATTGGTTTTTCTATCGGATCTTTGATTGCAATTGAATTTGCTTCAAAATATGAAAATTATTTAAATTCTTTAACTCTAATATCCACTACATATCAAAGGACAGCAGAGGAAAGACAAAATGTAATTGATAGAGTGAATTTGGCAAAAAAAAATATGCCGATATCTCAAATGGCAATGAAGAGATGGTTTTCAGATAAATACCTTGAACAAAATCCTGAGTTATATGATGAGTTTATGAAAATTCTTAACAAGAAAGGAATTGATCAAGAAAATTTTATTAAATCTTATGAAGTGTTTGCAAACTATCAGGACAATCTTGAAAATATAAAAAATATAAAAACAAATACTTTAATAATAACAGGATCGGATGATCCAGGATCTACACCTGATATGTCTAAAAATTTAAATAAAGATATAGAAAATTCAACATATGTTGAAATCAAAAATGGAAAACATCTATGCACTATTGAATATGCAGACGAAGTAAATAATGCAATAATGAAACATATAAATAATGCCTGAATTAAAAAAATATCAAATGTTTATAGATGGTCAGTGGGTAGACTCTGATACAAAAAAAACTTTTGAAACTTTAAATCCAGAAAATAATAAGCCTTGGGCTACAGTTCCTGAAGCTAGCGCAAATGATGTAGATAGAGCTGTAAAAGCTGCACAAAAAGCTTTTGAAGGTGAATGGCCAAAGATGATTGCAAGAGATAGAGCAAAATATTTAAGAGCAATCGGAAATAAACTTAGAGAAAATTCTGAATTATTAGGAAAGATTGAAACAATTGATACAGGAAAACTGTACAGAGAAACTTATCAACAAGCAAAATACATTGCTGAATATTACGATTACTATGCAGGTTTAGCTGACAAAGTTGAAGGAACAGTTCTTCCAATAGATAAACCAAATATTCAAGCGATCACAACAAGAATTCCAATAGGTGTTATTGCAGCTATCATTCCTTGGAATTCTCAAATGTTTTTAACTGCAACAAAAGTCGCTCCTGCTTTAGCTATGGGTAATACGGTAGTAATCAAATGTTCTGAACTAGCACCAGCAACTATGTTTGAATTTGCAAAGTTAGTTGAAGAAACTGGAATACCAGAAGGTGTTGTAAATGTAGTTTCTGGGTTTGGAGATCCATGTGGTAAAGCTTTAACTACTCACAACTTAGTTGAGAAAGTAGCCTTTACAGGAGGCCCTGAAACTGCAAGGCATATAATTAGAAACTCTGCAGAAAATTTATCTGAAGTAAGTTTAGAATTAGGTGGAAAAAGTCCTGTAGCTGTTTTTGATGATGCCAAACAAGAAAATGCAATTAACGGAATAACTGCTGGAATATTTGGAGCAAGTGGTCAAAGTTGTATAGCAGGTTCGAGGTTGTACTTACAAAAAGGAATTTATAACGAATTTTTAGATAAGTTAGCATCAAGAGCAGAAAAAATTAAAATAGGTACTCCTATGGACTCTGATACTGAAATGGGTCCACTAAGTAACTTCAAACAATTAGAAGTAATAGAAAAAAATATTAAATTAACTGTTGAACAAGGTGGAAAAATTAAATGTGGTGGTAAAAGACATCCTTTTTCAAATGAAGGTTATTATTTTCCTCCAACAATTATTGAGTGTGAAAATCATAATTTACCGGCTGCTGAGAATGAACTTTTCGGTCCTGTATTATCAGTGATGAAATTTGATACTGAAAAAGAGGTAATAGAATTAATGAACGATAATCAATATGGTCTCTCTTCAGGTGTTTATACTAGTGATCTTGCAAGAGGCATGAGAGTATCTAATGCTATCCGAGCAGGAATAACATTTGTAAATACTTATAGATTAATTTCACCTTCAGCTCCATTTGGGGGTATCAAGGATA
The DNA here is from genome assembly GCA_902555665.1 of uncultured Pelagibacteraceae bacterium. GTDB lineage: Bacteria > Pseudomonadota > Alphaproteobacteria > Pelagibacterales > Pelagibacteraceae > Pelagibacter. Next base: position 66,469 of record CACDTF010000002.1, on the reverse strand, counting down.
GTGGATATGGAAAAGAAGCAGGAATTGACTCAATTAAAGACTACACAAGAGTAAAAACAACTTGGTTCTACACATCAGACGAACCCTCGCTAGACCCCTTCTCAATAAGATAATCCTACCAATTTACCCATCTAAAATAGGATAATTTTGTCATTGAATATTGATTGTATTCATACTTAAATTGGATTTTATAAATTGTTAACAATAAAGAGGAAGATAATGAGAAAACTATTTATCGCTGTATTTATGTTTGTATCAAGTTTTGGTTCAAATGTAATGGCAGACGGACATTCGATTAAAATGGGGATCATCTTAGGATTCACTGGTCCTATTGAATCTCTAACTCCAGCTATGGCTGCATCTGCAGAGCTTGCTTTTAAAGAAGCCTCTGACTCAGGTTCACTATTAGGTGGAAAAAAAATTGAGCCAGTAAGAGCAGACTCAACTTGTGTTGACTCAGCGGCGGCAACAGCTGCAGCTGAAGGTTTAATTTCAGGTGGTGTAGCTGCAATTATGGGAGCAGACTGTTCAGGTGTAACTGGTGCTATTGCAACTAACGTTGCTGTACCAAACGGTGTAGTAATGATTTCACCTTCAGCTACTTCTCCAGGATTAACAACTCTAGATGACAAAGGGTATTTCTTTAGAACTGCTCCATCAGATGCTAGAGGTGGTCAAATTTTAGCTGATATAACTAAAGACAGAAAAGTAAAAAGTGTTGCAATCACTTATACAAACAATGACTATGGAAAAGGTTTAGCTGATGTTTACAAAGCAGCAGTTGAAGCTCATGGTATTAAAGTTACAACTGTAACTGCTCACGAAGATGGAAAAGCAGATTACTCATCTGAAGTAGCAACTCTTGCTTCTGCTGGTGGTGATGCTGTAGCAGTGATTGGTTATCTTGACCAAGGAGGAAAAGGAATTATTCAAGCTTCTTTAGACTCAGGTGCGTTTGATAGATTTATTTTATCAGATGGTATGATTGGTCAATCTTTAGTTGATGCATTCGGAAAAGATTTAAGTAAATCATTTGGATCATTACCAGGTTCTACTGGTAAAGGTGCAGGTATATTTGCTGAAGTTGCAAAAGCTGGGGGTGTAGAAGCTTCTGGTCCTTACACAGGTGAATCTTACGATGCAGCTGCTTTAATCGTTCTTGCAATGCAAGCAGGTAACTCTGCTGACAGAGCATCAATTGCAAAAAATGTAATGGATGTTGCTAATGCTCCTGGAACTAAAATTTATCCAGGTGAACTTAAGAAAGGTTTAGACTTACTAGCAAAAGGTAAAAAGATTAATTACGAAGGTGCTACTGGAGTAACTTTTACTAGTGTTGGTGAAGCTGAAGGTTCTTTCTTAGAACAAGAAGTTAAAGGTGGAAAATTCAAAACTAAAAAACAAAGATAATTTTTTATCTTAATTCAAAAAACCCCAGTAATTTAATTACTGGGGTTTTTTTTTAAATCAGCTCTTATAGTAGATAGAGCTATGATAATTAGAAAAATCAAACATATTAAATTCATAGTTTTCCAGCTAGTTAAGCTAAGAAATACTCCAGCAGACAAACTGGCTAATGCTTGTATAGAATAAACAATTAAATCATTATACCCTTGAGCTCTAAATTTTTCCTCTTCTCTGTAACACAAAACAAGTAAGCTCGTTCCTGATATAAATAAAAAATTCCACCCTAGCCCCAGGAAAATAAGTGCAACCATATAGTTAATATAATTCTGTTCAAATAAACTAGTAATAATTGTGACTAAAAACAATAAAACTCCCACATACATTATTTTACTATGACCAAATCTTTTAATTAAATTTCCTGTAACCAGTGAAGGTAAAAACATGGCTGCTATATGAAGCTGAATAACAAATCCAGTCTTGCTTAAACTTATTTTTTCCATCAGATGCATACTTATAGGAGTTGCTGTCATTAAAAAAGTCATTACAGCATAGGCAAAAGCTGAAGCTACGAGCGCCTGTAAAAATCTAGGTTGAGAGATAAGCTCAAAAAAACTTCTTCCAGTTTTATATTGATTACTAGATATCGTTTTTGGTTCCTGATAAAAAATTAAAAATATTGTTGATGAGATAGATAAAATGGCGAGTGCAATATAAGAACCAGCATACATATGATTTGAGATCAGTCCTTTAGAAATGTTTGCAATGTTTGGACCAATAAACGCCGAACCTATTCCTGCTAACAAAATGATAGAAATTGCTTTTGGTGCATAATCCTTATCCACAATCTCCACTGCTGCAAAACGATATTGATGGCTAAAAGCTATTCCTCCACCAATTAAAAAACATCCTAAATTATATAAGACAAAGCTTTCTATTATTATTGAGTACGCAGTTAAAAGAGATGCAAAACATGTACCTATTGATGCAAAAATAAAACCTAATTTTCGTCCAATCATACTCATTAGCTTTGCGGCAAAAAAAGCAAATAACGCAATTCCAACAACTGACAAAGCCATTGGAAGAGTAGCTAAAGATTTTATTGGACTAAATTTTGAACCAATTATGCCGCTTAAAAAAACGGTGACCGGTGCAGCTGTAAAAGCGAAAATCTGGCTTAATATAAGTAACGAAAGATTTTTATTCATTAAAAGAATAAATACTTATCAGCCATATACAAAGCCCAAGCAGCAGCAGCACCTAATATAATATATTTCATTTGTTTTACTTTATTTCTATTTTTTCAGGAAGTATACCTTTAGGTCGATACCTCATGATAAACAACAATCCTAATCCCATCAGTAAAAATCTGAAATAAGGAACACTTTCAATTAAATGAGCTTTAAGTGCATTTGTTTCAGGAATTCCCGCAGTAAAAAAGTTTATTAAAAATAATGATATTGGTGCTGCTTCAATCCATAAGAACCAAACAACAAATCCTCCTAAAATTGCCCCAAAATTGTTTCCACTTCCTCCAACAATTACCATCACCCAAATCAAAAAAGTATATCTCATAGGTCTATAACTTCCTGGAGTAAATAAACCATCTTGTGTAACAAGCATTGCGCCCGCAATTCCAACAATTGCAGAGCCTAAAATAAAAATTAATAAATGTTGCTTAACAACATTTTTACCCATTGCATTTGCGGCTTCCTCATTATCTCTAATTGCTCTCATCATTCTTCCCCACGGAGAATAAAGAGCTTTTTGAGTTAAAATTAAAAGAATAATTACTACTACTAAGAATAATCCTGAATAACACAGTTTTACAAATACTGATGAACCTTCAATAACAAGTTGGTTTAAAGCAGCTTGTCTATCAGCTAAATTCTCAATTACACTTAATTTTCCTGCATTAAACTTTTCAACTAATTTAATAAACCAATCAGTTGTTTGAAGATCTACTTCATAAGGTGCAGGTCTTTTTAATCCAATAACATTTTTGACCCCTCTTGTAAGCCAATCTTCGTGTTTAATAATTGCAATAACAATTTCGGAAATAAGAAGAGTAGCAATAGCTAAATAATCTGCTCTAAGGCCAAGTGCAACTTTTCCAACTATAAATGCTAAACCCCCTGCAAAAAGAGCTCCAACTATCCAAGAAAATATAATTGGTAATCCAAATCCTCCTAAGAAACCAGTTTTAGCAGGATCAACTGCTTCAATAGCTTCTATGCCTGGCTCTGCAGAAAATCTAATAAGTAAAATACCTGAAATTATTATTGCAGCTATGCTGTATGTTCTGATTTTTGATTTTTCAAATCTTTTTAAAATAAACCTTATAACTAATACCATTACTACTATCAGCCATAATGACATTAGAATATCGAAACCTCCTGCCCTCCAGGCTTCTTGAACAGGATCGACAGATATCAATACTGCAGCTAAACCACCTAAAGCTGTATAACCCATAATTCCAAAATTAATTAAACCAGCGTACCCCCATTGGATATTTGCTCCCATTGTCATCACCGCAGAAATCAAACAAAGATTAAATATTGATAACGCTATGTTCCAAGACTGAAATATCCCAACCATTAAAATAAGCACCATCATTATGCTGTAAGCTGCAATTACATTTAGGTTTTTTCTCACAATACTTTCCCCTTAAATATTCCCGATGGTCGATAAATTAAAACAATTACAAGAATAGAGAACGAGACTGCAAACTTGTAATCTGTAGATAGTAACTGAACTAAACTATTTGGCTCCATACTTTCTGGTAAAACATACATAAAGAATTTTTTATATGCATAAGTGAGGAGTATTTCAGAAAAAGCAATTACATATCCACCTAAAAAGGCTCCAAATGGATTTCCAATTCCTCCAACAATTGCAGCAGCAAAAATAGGAAGCATATTATTAAAATAAGTAAATGGTTTAAAACTTTTATCTAAACCATACAAAGCTCCACCGATTGTAGCTAAAATACCAGCAATAACCCAAGTAACTAAAACTATTTTTTTTGGATCAATACCTGATAGCAAAGCAAGATCTTCATTATCAGAATAAGCTTTCATACTTTTTCCAGTTTTGGTTCTATTTAAAAACCAAAATAATAAAGAGACTAAAACTATTGTTACAAAAATAGTAATCACTTGAGTGGATTTCAGTGCAAGACCTTCGTTTAAACCTGTCATCTCTTTAAATTCACGAGCTTTAATAATGAATTTTTCACCATCAAAAAATCTTCTATCACTAGGTCCAATTATAATTCTGACCACAGCTTGTGTTACAAACATTACACCAATACTAACCATTGCAAATTGAACTGGGGGACTTTTTTGATTTCTGTAATACTTAAAGACAAACTTATCTATTAAAAGCATGTAAAATATCATGAAAATTATTCCAAAAGGAATAGCCAATAAAGCAGTAGGTAAAACACCTAAAGAAACACCTAAAGATTGAAAATACCATGTAAATAAAATCGTTGCCATGGTCCCAAAAGACATCATGTCACCAGTTGCGAAGTTTGCAAATCGTAAAATTCCATAAATAAGTGTTACAAATATTGCACCCAGTGCTAACTGAGAACCATAAGTTAATGCAGGAATGAAAATATAATTTAATAAAAGAATTATTGCATTTACAAAATCCATATTACCCTCCCAAAAAAGAGCTTCTTACTCTTGGATCGTCTAATAATTCTTTTCCAGTTCCTGAATAACGATTTTCTCCAGTGACCAATACATAACCTCTATCTGAAATGCTTAATGCTTGTTTTGCATTTTGTTCAACCATTAAGATAGCAACATTTGTTCTTTTAACTTTTACAATATGATCAAATAATTCGTCCATCACAATTGGTGATACGCCTGCAGTTGGCTCGTCTAACATTAAAACTGTGGGTTTAATCATTAAAGCTCTACCAAGAGCCACTTGTTGTCTTTGACCTCCAGAAAGTTCACCAACCATCTGATTTCTTTTCTCTCTTAAAATTGGGAATAATTCGTAAATTTCCTCAATTATATTTTTTATTTCATCCTCAACAAGAAATGCTCCCATTTCTAAATTTTCTTCAACAGTCATCCCTGCAAAAACATTTTTAGTCTGAGGGACAAAAGAAATACCTTGCTTAACTCGATCTTGAGGGGATAATTTTGAAATATCCTTACCATCAATCTTTACTGATCCAGATTTTAAATTGAGCAAGCCCAACATTGCTTTCATTGCAGTTGATTTGCCAGCACCATTGGGGCCTAGAATAGAAACTATTTCACCCTTATTTACATTTACAGAACAAGAACTAATGATATCTGGACCATTACCATAACCACCTGTCATTTCTATTCCTTCAAAATATGCCATTAATTTGTATCCTTTAATTTTGATCCTCTTCCAAGATAGCTTTCGATAACTTTCTCATCTTTTTTTGCTTCTTCAACACTTCCTTCAAATAATACTGACCCCTCAGCCATTACAATCACTGGATCACACAATCTTCCAATAAAATCCATATCATGTTCAATCATGCAAAAAGTATAACCTTTTTCTTTATTTAACTTTTCTATTGCTGTTCCAAGATCTTTTAACAAAGTTCTGTTAACTCCAGCCCCCACTTCATCTAATAATACTAATTTTGCATCAACCATCATGGTTCTTCCAAGTTCTAATAATTTCTTTTGTCCACCTGAAAGATTTCCAGCAAGCTCATTTGATAAATGTCCTAAATTTAAAAATTCAACAACTTCTTTCGCTTTCTCTTTAACCACAGCCTCTTCTTGTGCAACTAAACCTGGTTTAAATAATGCTGTCATTATTTTTTCTCCAGATTGATTTCCTGGAACCATCATTAAATTTTCTAAAACAGATAAATTTGAAAACTCATGTGCAATTTGAAATGTTCTTAACAAACCTTTAGAAAATAATTCATAAGATGGAACATCAGTAATATTTTCATCATCAAAAACAACATTACCACCAGAGGATTTTAAGTTTCCAGCAATTAAATTAAATAAAGTTGTTTTACCAGATCCATTTGGTCCAATAATACCAGTGATTGTTCCTCTTTTGACTTTTATTGAACAATCCGAAACTGCAGCCAATCCACCAAAATATTTACTTAAATTATTAATCTCTAAAATATTTTCAGACATTTGATTTATTTATTTAGTCTTTTGTGAATACTATTTAATGTTCTTTCAAGAGATTTATAAAAACCTGCTTTAGTTAATTCTTTAACACCTTGCTCATTCAATCCTTTTGGCGTTTGAGACTCTTTTACTAAATTCTTTAAATTTTCTTTTGAATTTACGACAGCATCCTCAGATAAAGCTAAAAATAAAGAAGTAATATATTTTTGAGCATTATTTCTTTTTACCCCTCTTTTTACCAACCAATCAGTCATAACTCTTAACACCTCATAAAATGGTGCCATCATTCCAGATGTTGACCAAAAATTTATAGACGATTTTTCATTCTTAATTTCTACAGTTGTGCCCAAGTTATTGAAAAACGCTTTAACTTTTGAATTAGGAGGGCAAATAGGTACAGGGCCTTTTTTTAATGAAATTGGAGGAAGAGGTATTGCTCTTACAATTTTTGCTTTTACTTTAATTGCTTTTTTTAATTGAGATAAAGTAATTGTCGAAATAAAACTAACAATCGTTTGGGTCGATTTAAATTTTAAATCTTTAATAATTTTTTCACCGACTGTAGGTGTAACAGATAAAAATACCCAATTAGATTGATCTACAATTTGTTGATTATCCTTGGCAATAACTATTTTTTTAAACTTTCTTTTTAACCCAAGAGCTATTTTTTTATTTCTTGGAGAAATAATGATTTTTTTATATGAAATTTTTGATTTACATATTCCAGTAATCACTGAAGCTGCAATTTTTCCAGTACCAATAAAACCTAAATTCATAATTTTGGATACTTTATATTGATTATATTGAATTAATTAACAAAAAAAGAACCTCTAATTCTTAGTAATTCTCTGCTTAATTCCTTGTTTTCTTTGAAGGGTTTTCTTCCATGAAGCCAGAAATAATTATTTGCAATCACAGAGAATCCAACAGGTAATTTCGTTATTATTTTATTTTTACTTTCCTCTAATCCATCAGATAATTTTTGTAAAAAATTTCCTTGATCCATATTTTGAGGTTCTGGAAATTGATCTATATAAGATATTGTTGGTCTTCCCTCTTTATCAGTTGAAAAAACTGGGTGCTCTACCTTGTAATCAATATTTTTACTTTTTGGTGACCCCCAAACAAAATTTTGTCTCCCAACTGGATCATTGTATAAATCATCACAATGCTCCCAGTCATCAAGGTGCAGCATAGCTGTTTCACCCCCTTCAACATTTTGCTCATCAATTTTTGTCATAATTAACCAATCGGTCACATCTTTTACATATGTCCCATCTGTATGAAGATCCATATTCCTATAAGCCTTTCTTAAATAAGAGTCGCTACTATCTTCATGTTTAACATGAAAACGAGCATAATATTTTCCTGCCATGGCATCATGATTAGGTACACCAATTAGATGAGCTATTGCAGTTGATAACTTAACTAAAAATGTATCATTAATTTTTGCAGTTATATTTTTTGGTCCAATAATAAAACAACCTGTAGATCTATCTCTAATAATTGAGTTCATTAATTCGCTTAATTTATTATTTGTTAAATCATCTAAACTTTTAGCTAAAGTAAATCTTGTAAATGGTTTTAGCTCTAATGCTGTTAAATCAAATTTATTAAACGGGAAAATTAATTTATCTATTATATCATTTTCTAAACTAATTTTTATAATCCTATTTGATTTATCGTGTTTTTGAATATCTATGCCTGTAATTTTTTGCATTCTAAATTTTATTTTACCTTATTTTATAAATCAATTTAATCAGATATAATTGTTAATTATTGCCATACAAATAGCTGAGAAAATTGTAGGATAAACAAAGTTTTTCTTAGAAATAAAAAAAACAAACAAGGATAAAAATACAACAATTGATCTACTGTAATAACTGGATTCTATTAACACGCCAGCAGGAAAAATTATAGTTCTTGCTATTAATGCTGCTAAAGTTGCATAGGCTAAACAATTAAACCACTTAAAAAGTTTTGATGTTTCCTTAATACCTTGAGAAGTAAGAGCACCTAAAAATCTAGATAAAAATGTAGCAAGAGATGTAACTAAAATTGCATAAACGATATTAGCTGACATTATACTCTCCAACTAAATAAGCTATAGTTCCACCGATTACACCTGCTAACAGAATTGACCACTCAGGTGAAAATAAATAAATAATTGGTCCTAAAATTATTCCAAGTAAGACTGATAATGTAACTTGTATAGTTTTAGATGCTCCAACCATCATGCATAAAAAATACACTGGATTAAGAATTGCCAATCCAATCATCATATCTTTATTCATGAATTCTGAAAAATAAAAACCTATAAATGTTCCAATAACAGACACACTTACTGTTGCACTTCCAATTCCAATCCAATAATCAATCCTATATTCTTTTGGAATTTTCTTATAATTGCTTTTCATGATTAACCATGCTGAAACAGCAATAAAATGACAAGAAAAGTAATACTTCCACTTAGGTTGAGATTTGTGCATCATTAATGGAAATAAAGATACAGCCATTGGATAAAGTCGAGCATTTACAAACCAAACTGCTAGAAAAATATTTAATAAAGATGCTCCAATCAACATTGACTCTGCCATTACCAATGAACCTGGTAAAGCATAAGTTAAAACAGTTGAAAAAATACTTTCTTGAATATTAAAACCTAAATTTTTAAAGAGAGCACCAATTGCTATAAAACAACAAGTAAGAGCTATAGCTGGACTATCATGAGTAAAAATAGATCTATATCCTTTAAAGAAAAAATTTTTATTAATCATTATCCACCTAGGAACAGTCTACCAACATCAGGATTTTGAAGTAAATCGTCTCCTTTACCTGCAATTGCAGTTTGCCCAGATACTAAAACGTATCCTATATCTGCAAACTCCAATCCTTTTTTGGCATTTTGTTCTACTAGAATGATTGTTTTTTTTTCATTTTGCTGAAGATCTCTTAATATTTCAAAAACCATCTCAATATATCTGGGTTCAAGTCCAATTGACGGTTCGTCTACTAAAAGCACTGAAGGTTTCATAACTAATGCTCTAGATATTTCTAGCAATCTTCTCTCCCCACCAGATAAAACTTTTGCTGGTTGGTTTCTTCTATTTCTTAACCTTTCATACTTTTCAAAAATTCTTTCAGCCTCTTCATATGACTCATCTGTTTTTTCTTTTATATATCCTCCCATTAATAGGTTTTCTTCTACTGTCATATCTGGAAATACAGAGTTATCTTGCAATATATAAGCTATACCGACTGACTTTAACTTTTCTGCTGGGGTAAGATTTGTAATTTCTTTTCCTTCAAGTTCAATTTTACCAGAAAAAATATTTGTAAAACCATATATTGAATGAAGAATTGTAGATTTACCTGCACCATTGGGTCCAATTAAACATAAAGACTGCGCTTTATTTACGAATAAATCAAAGTTATGTAAAATTTCCATTTTTCCATAACCTGCGTTTAAATTTTTAATAGTTAAATGAACTTCTTTTGGAGATAATTTTTTTAAATCATCTGGTGTCGGAGCTTTTCCTAACACTTCATATTGGTTAGACATTATTGAGCTCCTAAATACGCGTCAATGACACTTTTATTATTTTTAATTTCATCTGGCGATCCATTGGCTAACATTTTACCATGAGCTAAACAAAAAATATTCTCTGCTAATTGCATAATGACTCTCATGTTGTGCTCAATAACCAAAAGAGTTATTCCAAAATCTTGGTTAACTTTAATTAATCTATCAATAATACCATTTATTAGTGTTGGATTAATCCCAGCTGTAGGCTCGTCTAGTAATAGCATCTCTGGTTCATTCATTAATGCCATAGCAAGCTCCAGTAATTTTTGTTGTCCAAAAGATAAATCTCCAGCTCTTAGCTTTCTTTTTTGATATAATCCCACAAAATTTAATAAATTTTCAGCTTTATCTGTTAATTCTTTTGGAATCTTTGAAAATATTTTCATTAAATCTGCGTCACTACCTTTATGACTAATAAGCATATTTTCTATACAATTAAGCTTTCCATAAATTCTTGTTTGCTGAAAAGTTCTCAATAATCCTAACTTAGCAATCACAGGCACTGGTAACTCAGAAACTTCTTTTCCATTAAATTTAATAGATCCATTATCGATTGGGTAAGTTCCTACAATCGAATTAAATAATGTAGTTTTTCCTGAACCATTTGGCCCAATCAATCCCACAATTTTCCCTTTTTCAACATTCATTGAAATGTCAACGTTAGCTTTAACACCACCAAAAGATTTACTTACATTGCTAACTTCTAAAATACTCATTTAAGTTCTACCTGTGCTTTACGATCTTTTTCATCAACCACTTCACCAAATCGCTCTGGATATTTTTCTCTTAGCCATCCCATAATTCCTTCTGGAAAATAAATCACAATCACAACAATCAAAACTCCTAGAGCAACATACTGCCAACCCAAAAAGAATGTCCAAAAGCCTTCTTTAAAAATATGAAATATAGTTGCACCAATAATTGGGCCCCAAAGAGTTCCTTTACCTCCAAGTATTGCCATCAGTACCATAAATACTCCCATTTCTCTTCCATCAAATGCAACATCTGTTGAATCGATGTATCCAACCAAGCCACCCATTATTCCTCCTGCCAATCCACAAAAGAAAGCTGAGATCATCCAGCCAATAATTTTATACTTCATTGTTTCAATACCCATTGCTTCAGCTTTATCCTCATTATCTCTAATAGCGTTAAGTATTAATTTAAATCTTGTAGAATAGATTGAACGAACCGCAATGAATGTGAGCACTAATGTGAAGAAGCTTAAGAAATAGAAAAACTCCCCCCTTGCTTCTAAGCTACCAACATTTGGAAAAGGTGGTGTAGTAAAGCCTTGACCTGCTCCAATAATTTCTATGCCGCCAGAAATTTCACCCGCAGCTACACCTAAACCTAATGTACAAATTGCAAAATAATGTCCTCTAAGTCCAAGAATAGAATATCCTATCAAACCAGCTACAATAGTTGGAACTACAGCAGCTACGACTAGTCCAACTGCCATACCTTGAAAAAACTGTGTTGGAGTATGAACAAATGTTTTTTCCCCTCCACTCTCTGTCCATTCAGCTAATGGAAAAAACATTCCAACTTGAACAGAAGCGCATAGGTACATTCCTAATCCATAAAATAATATATTTCCAAATGAATTATAGCCCATCTCGCCACCTTGGATGTTCCAAGTAGTAGCAAGAACTATTAAAACACAAAGGATTGACAGCTGAACTTTAAAGGCTGGAAATAAAAAAGGGGCAGCTAATCCAAATATTAATATTGCTGCATATAAAACAAAATTCTTATTCATTTTTCATCTCAATCTTACTTTAAATATTCTCTTTTTCTTGAAAGTTTAAATCTTCTATAAACCAGGATTAATACTAATAATAAAAATACTGAACCAATTCTAAATTCTGTACCCAGTATATAATCTGCAAATTCTTCAAATACTCCTAATCCCATTCCAGACATTGCTACACCAGGTAAGTTTCCTAATCCTGCAACAATTACGATCATGAAAGATCTAATTGTGTAGGGCAGTCCCATGTAAGGATGAATTGTGAAAGTTATAGATATTAAAGCACCAGCAACACCACAAAGAGCAGCATTTATTCCAAATGTTGCGGCATAAACTTTTTCTGTATCGACACCTAAAATCTTTGCAGCTCTTGCATTTTGAGCTGTAGCTCTAATTGCACGTCCTAGCTTTGATTTTTTCATGTAAATAACCAAACAAACTGCAAATACAATGCTAATAAACGCTGAAAATATTTTTGAATTTGGTAACACAACATTGTTATCAAACAACATAGTTGTTCCATAACCAGAATTTGCAAGTACGACGTCTGCACCAAATGCAAAATTCATTAATTGCATGAAAAGAATACTTATTCCAAAAGTAGCTAAAATAGAGATAAATAGATCTCTATCTACTACTTTATTAATTACGAGTTTGTAAATCGCTATACCAACAAAGTACATTATTACTGGCGCAACAATTACTCCCCATGCTGGATGAATACCATAGAGATACATAAAGTATGCAATGTATCCTCCTAAAATTACAAGATCTCCTTGTGCAATGTTAATTATATTCATCACGCCCCATTGAAGTGCCATTCCATATGCAATCAATGCAAACAAAACTCCTAGCAAAATACCATCCAAGCAAGCTTGAAGAGTTATCATAGGATATTGAAATACAAGAAAATCCATAAAAAGTATTTTTGGGTTATATAAAAAAAAGCCCCCTATGACTAGGGGGCTTTAGTATTTTATTTTATCTTTCTGACCACTTAGGAATTGGATGTATCAACTTAGCTGATGCCCATTTTAATGGAGCAACAACTTTGTTTTCACAACTTCCTGAAGCATCACACATTACTTGGAAAAGTACCATTGGTTTGTCAACGTTCTGACCACCAGGTGCAAATTTAATATTTCCATAGAATGTTTGCATATTCGTAGCTGCAAGAGCATCTCTTACTTTCTTTTGATCAAAAGAATTTGCTCTTTCAAATGCATCTTTGAATACCAATAAAGCAGCTGAAGATTCAGCAGATTGGTAAGGTGGATCATATCCAAACTCTTTCTCAAAGTCTGCAGCATAAGTCATACCATCTTTAAAGAAATCATCTTTATAAGTTAGTGACTTGTGCCATTGAGAAGCACAAAGAGCGTACTGTGAGTTCTTGCCATGCTGTTTAGATAGCTTAGCAGCATCACAGTGAGTCATAGCCAACATAGGAACATCAACTTTCATTTCAGCAATTTGTCTGATCGCAGTTAACGCACCTTTTGTGTGACCTGATACAACAAGTACATCTGGTTTCATTTGTTTTACTTTAACCAAAGTAGCAGCCATATCATTTAGCTCTTTAGGTAATTTATCGTCGATTATAATTTTAGAACCAGTTCTTTCTGCAGCATCTAAAATACCTAATCTAACGTCCTGTGAGAATGCATCTTGTTCAAACGCTTGTGCAATTCTTACTGGTTTTCCACCATTTAACTCAACCGCTGTTTCGATAGCAACATCAAGATACAAGTTGGCTGGAGCTAATACAGCAAATAGATATTTATAACCTTTTGTAAACAAAGATCTAGATGCACCATTTGCTTCAACCATTGGAACACCATATTTTTCAGTTACTGGTGCAATCGCTTTAGTTAAACCAGAACTGTAAGGGCCAAGCATAAACTCAACTCCATCTTGTGATATTAATCTTTCTGCAAGCTGTGCAGCTCTCTTAGGGTTTGATTCATCATCGTAATAAATAATGTCAAACTTATAAGTCTTTCCACCAACTTTAACACCACCCATGCTGTTAATTCTGTCAACGGCCATGTTGTAACCATTTTGAGTATGAACACCATTTGATGAGTATTTACCTGTTAGGGAAATCGCAGCACCTAAAATAATTTTGTCTCCAACAACTTTTGCAAAAGATGCAACCGAAGTTGAAAATAAAATCACTAATGCAGAAACAAAACTTAAAATTATTTTATTTAATTTCATTTTATTTCCTCTTTAATTAATTAATTATGTGCTGATTAAATAAAGAAATTTTATTTTATGCAAGTGGCAATAAAGGCCAAATCTAATTAATATTGTTGAGTTACAACAATTATTGCGGCAATAATTACTAAAACACTCGCAGAAATTGTATTAATTGTTTTTGGATTAGCAGTGATCCACTTAATTAATTTCTGTGCAAGCATTGCATAGCCAATCAAAGATAAAAAATCTAAAACGATGTAAGTTGTAATTAAAATTACAAATTGAACCAATAAATTAGAATTAAAATCAATAAATTGTGGAAAAATAAAAGGAAAAAACATCCAAGCCTTAGGACTTGTACCAGCAACTAAAAAACCATCTCTAAAAAAAGATAAGTTACTTTTTTCTATTTCTCCTTCACTTGAAATACTTTTTGGTCGAGATTTATAAATATCATAAGCTAAATATAATAAATAAATTATTCCGATCCATTTAAACGCATTAAGTATCATTGAGTTTTCTGAAAAAAAAGATCCAATGACAAAAATAACTAAAGTTGCCTGAATCAAATTTGCAGTTACATCCCCTAAAGCAGACCATATACATTTTCCGATACCGTAATTCATTGAATAGGAGATAATTACAATCCTAGGAGTTCCGGGTGTAATAAATAAAAAAATAATTATCTGTAGATAAAGTATAAAATCTAGGGGGAGCATATAAAAAGATAGTCCTTAAAAACCGGGAGCTAAAGATGGCTAAGAAGGACTATATTATACATAATATCAAAGGCTAAAAAAAATGCATTAAATATTTTTTTCAAATATAAAGGATTTATGAAAAAAAAAGGTCACAGGCCAATTACCAGAGTCAAAAATCCTGAGCCCAAAATGGACGATCCAGATTGGATCATTTGGGCAGCCTGGGCAGATAGGATCACTTTCGAGGAAATTGAAAAAAAAACAGGGAAGAAAGAATCTGATGTAATTAAAATTATGCGAAGATCTCTAAGACCATCGTCTTTCAGGTTATGGAGAAAAAGAGTAAACCAAAAAAGTATAAAACATCGAAAAAAATTTGAATATTCTAGAAAAGAAATAGCTAGTAAAATTAAAAAAGGTGACTATCTATAAGCCATGAAAAAAATTACCATGTATACAGGTCCGCTATGTAATTATTGTGAGGCTGCAAAAAGATTGTTAGCTAGAAATAATGCGCCTTATAATGAAATTGATATTTCAAAAGTTGATGGAGCAATGGATGAAATGATTAAAAAAGCTAATGGAAAAAGAACTATTCCACAAATCTTTTTTGATGACCAGCATATCGGTGGTTATGATGAAGTAAGAGCATTAGAAAAAGAAAATAAACTTCATGATCTTTTAAATAATTAATTCCATTCTTCTAAAGCTAATTGTTTCTTAGCTAAAGAGCTTAAATCTTTTAATTTAACTCTACCTTTATATTTAATTTCATAATCCTCAGCCGCAAAATCCGGTGGACTCTTTCCCTCTAAAAATTTTTTTGATTGTTTTAGTGTATAATCTAGATTTTTTTTACAATATGGTGTTGCACCAACGTAAACGACATTTGAATAATTTTTCCCTGAATGTTTGTCTTCAACAGCATGAACAACGTCAGGATGCCACCAAACAGTGTCACCTGGTTTCATTTTTGGAATTGAAACTAAACCTTTTAACAGTAATGAATGATAATCTTTATTTACTGACAAAGCTCTACCAAGTTTCGATCCACACAATTCATTTTCTTCAACATCATCAAGTAATGCTCTGGTTAAAATATAAGCAATTCCTTTAGCAATTGGTATTAATTGTAAAGTTCCATCACTTGGTCCTTGCTCCGTTAAAGCAGTCCATCCTTGAAATGTTCTAAATACATGTGCAACTGCAGGAGATTCGAACTCTATTGTTCTATCTCTATACTTTGCTTCAAATGGATTGTATTTTTCAAAATTGTCAGAAAAAATATCTTTATAAATTTTTTGATAATAACTGTCAGTCCATCTTTCAATTGATCCAGCATCACAATGTGGAGATAAACCCAAAGTATCATCTCCAGGCTCTCTCCTTCTTAATCTATCTGCATAAGATAGTTCTTTATTTGGATCAAAAACTGTATATTCAGTGTTTCTAAAATTCCAAAGGTTGTTAAGCCATTTTTTAACCTTTGCCATTTCTTCAGAATGCCTTATTTCAATTTGAGCTTTAGACCAATACAAACCATATATTTGGGGTTTTCCTGATTTTAAATCACTAAAATATTTATCTAAACCTGCCTTTTTTTGTTGATCCTCGTAATATCCATTACTATCTATATATTCCTCTAACTCTTTATTAATATTTTCTATCTTATTATCTTCAAAAACGTCTCGAATAATTAAGCAGCCTCTTTTACGAATGTTTTCTATTATTTTATTATTAGTTAAATTAAGTTCATTAAAAGAAATTTCAGGAATTATTGATTTTGAGGAATTCTTAAGAATTTCTATTTCTGCAATTTCCCTTTTTATAAATTCCTCAATTTTTTTAAAATTTAAAACATAATCCTTAGATTTATTTCGTAATTTTATTTTTGATGATATTATCTGACCAGAAAATTGATCAGTCATTTTTCTATTTAATTGTGATTGTAACTACTGGTTCTTGAGGATCAAACATACAAAAATCTGTACCAACTTCTGTTGCTTTAATAGCAGCAGATGTTCCAAAGCTAATGTCTATAGTTGGACCAATTAAAGCTACTGTGTATGGTTTTGAAAGCTCATAAACCATTACATGATCATCAGAAGTACTACCATCAGCATGCTGAGTTTGATAAGTAGATGATCCTGAACCTTGGGCATATGTAATTGTATTTGCACCACTAAGTGCTGAACATGCAGCATTTGTACATGTTTTCATTTGATTATTTTTTAAATATAAATCAGCCTCTGCAGCTGTGCCACCATCAGCAATAATTGGAGTTCTATCATATTTTTCAGTTCCACTTAAAGATCCACCAGGATAAGCAGAGCCAGAAAGTGCAGCTGTCGTAGTACAATTATCTGTTACACCTGAAACTTCTAAATCAGCTTTTATTGTAAATTTTCTATCAATTGTAACTCTCATATGAGTATAAGTTTCTCCGAGAGGTAATAATGCAGGATCACCAAATGTAGCAGCCGCAGCTCCAGCTGATACAGATGCGATATCAACAACTTTAGAGGTATCACCTACTGTTACTGACCCAACACAACTAGATACACTTGTGCTAGCAGTACACAATTCTACTTTTTTCATTGTTACTTTATAAACATCTGCTTGTCCTGTTGTACTAGCAGCCTGAGAATTAAAGACTAAAAATAAAAATAAAACTTTAGATATAAATAAAATTTTTAGTAAATTTTTCATCAGTCAGCCCTTGATATTGTTGATGATCCTTTGAACTCAACCATAATTTTATTATTTCTTTTTACTTTTGTTAATAGTTCTCCAGACATATCTTTCTCATCTTTCCATGCAATTGAATTAATAAATCCATCTTGAAGAGAAGGTCTAGATCTAGGTGGGTAGATGAATTCAATATTTGCATACCATTCATCCTCTAAACCATTTTTATCTTTGTCATCGTAAGATAACTCTAAATTAATATTGGGTGTTAACAATAGTTCAGATCCTAATTTGGTACCTTTGATATCGTTCCTATCTTCACCTTGCCATTCGTAAGTATTTATAAATATATCTGCCCAATGAAGATGGGGTATTTGTGAAGCTAATCTTAAATCATAACCATCTAAAACTTTTTCATCTGTTGCGTTTCCAATCCCAAAATACTGATTATACGCAAACTCTATGACTGCACTTCTAGCTTCAATACCAAAGCTACTTCTTGCATTGCCAGCATCGTCATAATCTATAAAACTATTAAAACCAGTCAATAAAGTCTTATCATCACTTAAAAATCTTTTTCCAATTCCAAGATTACCTACTATTCTTTCATCATTATTTTTTTCAGTGTTGAATAATGAAAATTGAGTAAACAAATTTCCTTTTTCAGTTTTTTCAATTTCTCTAACTGCTAAAATACTGTAGTCAGGCTTATAGTTTTCTCTTAAATCAATACTTACTTCTGTATCACCATCACCTGGTATCAAATTACTTACATACTCTGAAACTTTTTTAGAAATTTCATCAGAATTAGAAGATGTAATAATAAATATAGATAGTAAAATAATATAAAATTTTTTCACAACTAATTTTAAATTATAAAACAACTTATGTATATACTGAATATTTAAGTTTTAGGCTTAAAAACTAGACATACTCCATTGTTACAAAATCGCTTACCAGTTGGTTCAGGTCCATCGTCGAATACATGACCATGATGGCCTCCACATTTTTTACAATGATATTCAGTTCTTGCGTATCCTATGTGGTGATCTGTTTTTGTTTCAAACACATCTGGTAAAGACTCGTAAAAAGAAGGCCAACCAGATCCGCTTTCATATTTTGTTTTCGAGTCAAATAATTTTTCTCCACAATTTGCACAATGAAAACTTCCTTCCCTTTTTTCATGATTTAGTTCACTTGATCCTGCACGCTCAGTGCCTTCCTCAAATAAAATTAATTTTTGTTCAGCAGTTAGATTTGGATTTATTTTTTTTGTCATGATCTTATATATTTAACACAAGATTGATGTAACATTGAATGTAATTCAACAAGTTTATTGAAATCCTTGTTGTAACCACCACCCAAAACTCCACAAAATGGTATCCGTCTAGAAAAAAAATTTTCTACTACAAGCTCATCTCTAAGTTTTATTCCATCGTCAGAAATTTTTAATTTACCCAATCTATCATTAAAATGAATATCAACACCTGCTATATAAAAAACAAAATCAAAATTTTCTTGATTTAATTCGTTTAAATAATGTTTAAGTGTTTTGAGGTAGTTATCATCCTCTAAATTATCCTCTAGTTCTACATCTAAATCACTATTTGATTTTTTTGCAGGGTAATTAGTTTTAGAATGCATACTGAATGTAAAAACACTTCTATTGTCTTTAAAGATTTCTGAATTGCCATTACCTTGGTGAACATCTAGATCAACAATCAAAATTTTATTTGCTAGACCTCTATTAAGTAAATAATGTGCTGCAACTGCTACGTCATTAAACACACAATAACCAGCACCTCCATCATAACTTGCGTGGTGACTACCTCCTGCTGTATTACATGAAATACCATAATTTATTGCAAGTTTAGATGCGAGAACAGTTCCTCCTGTAGCAACTAAAGATCTTTGCACAACACTATCTACAAGTGGAAATCCAATTTTTTTTACTCCTTCTTTGCTTAAAGTTTTATTTTTAATATCTAAGATATAATTTTTTGAATGTGCGTAGCTTAATGTTTCAAATGAACAGGCTGAAGGTTTATGAAATTTACTTACTATTTTGTTTTGAGTTAAGTATTTTGCTAACTCTCCAAATTTATTAATTGGAAATTTATGATCATCACCAATCTTAGCAAAATAATCCTCGTGATTAACAACAGGGAGATCCATTTTTACTCTAGAACTCTGATAGGCTTTCCATTTACACAAGCCTCTAGTCCTTCAATCATTTGGTTATAAAAAATGCTATAATTTTCAGCTGTCACATAGCCTATGTGAGGAGTAAGCAAGGCATTTGGTAAAAATCTAAGCTTATTATTTTCTGGTAAAGGCTCTTTTTCATATACATCTATTCCTGCACCAGCAATTAGATTTGTTGACAATGCAATAATTAAATCATCCTCATTAACAATAGGTCCACGAGAGGTGTTTATCAAAAAAGCTGTTTTTTTCATTTTATCAAATTCTTTTAAAGTAATGCAATCTTTGTATCTTTCACCTCCTTGAACATGAATTGAAAGAACATCAGAATTTGTAATTAAATCTTCTTTGCTGCAAGGTAATACGTCTAATTCTTTACAATTATCTAAGTTAAGATTTTCACTCCAAGCCATTAATTGCATACCAAAAGCTTTTCCGATTTTAGCGACTTCACTACCTACTCTGCCTAGACCAATCAATCCTAAGATTTTTCCTTTTAATTCTACTCCGATTGTAGTTTGCCAATATCCTTGATACATATTGTCAAACTCCTCTTTAAAATTTCTAGCTAAACCAAGAATTAGTGCCCATGTTAATTCAGGCGTTGGGTTTAAATTTATATCTGTACCGCAAACTATAATTTTTCTTTTTTTTGCTGCCTCCAAATCGATAGATTTATTCCTTAATCCACTTGTGATTACAAATTTTAAATCATTTAAATTATCAATTAAATTTTTTGTAATTGGAGTTCTTTCTCTCATTATTAGTAAAGCTTCAAAATCAGCTAACTGATCAATTGCATCTGCTTCATCTAAAAAAGGTTCGCTAAAAATCTTAAATTCATATTTTCCAGATAGTTTTTCTAAATCTACAAATTGTTGAGCAACATTTTGATAATCATCTAAAATAGCTACTTTAAGCATTTTTAACTTTCTTATTTGATAACAATATTCCTGTTATAATAAAACAAGCGCCTAAAATATGATAAAACATAAATTTTTCACTAAAAAAAATCATCGCCATTATCGCGCTCAAAATCGGCATTAGGTGTAAAAAAACACCTGAACGATTAGCACCAATCATAGATATTCCTTTTATCCATAAAAGAAAAGATGCCAAACCTGGAAACAAAACTACATAGGATAAAATTAAAATAAAAGGTAATTCTAAATTAATTCTAAAGCCAATTTGATATTCAATAAAATAAACTGGTATTAAAAATATTAAACCAAAAGTAATTACTACTTGTAGTAATGATATTTGAGTCAACTCATATTGTTTTCCCTTTAACAATGTTGAGTATAAAGCCCATGAAAACATTGCTATTACCATAGTTATATCACCTTTATTAAAATCTAAATTTTTTAATATTTCTAAATTTGCTTTTGTTATAATCATGATTACGCCAGCAAAAGAAAAAATTACTCCTATGATCTGAAAAATATTTGTCTTTTCAATTTTTAAAATTGATGAAAACAACATAATCATCACAGGTATAGTTGAGATCATTAATACTCCACTAATCACCTGAGTAAAATTTAAAGAATAATAAACAATAGAATTAAATACCGTAATACTAGTAACTCCTAATACAATGAAAAGTTTATAGTTTTTAATAATATAGTTCCTTTTCTCTAATATTTCAGGAATTGTAAAAGGTGCTAAAATTAACCAAGCAAAAAGCCATCGATAAAAATTTAATGAAAAAGGTGGTACCTCATAGAAACTCGCAAGTTTACCTACTACAAAATTTCCTGCCCAAAAGGTTACGGTTAAAAATAGATATAAATAAGCTAAAAAATTATTATCTTTAGTCACTTAACTAAATCTAAGCGAGCTATAGGGTTTTAAATCTAAATTTGTATTTTCATTCGCTATCATTCCAGACACAATCTTTCCAGAAATCGGACCTAAAGTCCATCCTAAATGATGATGTCCAAAACAATAGTAAATATTTTTATAATTTTTTGATGGCCCCATTACAGGTAAAAAATCAGGTAAAGTTGGTCTAAATCCTAACCATTCATCTTCATGCTCAGGTAAATCACCAAGCATATATTTTGCATTATTTATTAGATTCTTAATTCTTGATTTAGATAATGGATTATCTAATCCACCAAATTCTACAGTTCCAACAACTCTTAAACCTTGTTCCATCGGTGTAATTCCAAATCCACGGTTAGAAAATATCACAGGTCTACTTAATAAGTGATCACAATTTTTGAAATGAACATGATATCCACGCTCTGTATCTAGGGGTATTTTTTCGCCAAGATTATCTGTTAATTTTTTTGAAAAAGCTCCACAAGCTATAACTGCTTTATCAAAAACATAACTTTTAGTTTCAGTTTTAAAAACTGGTTTTTCTTCTTCAAAACTAATATCTTTAATATTTACTTTGTTAAATTTTCCACCTTTTTGTAAAAATGAATCAAACAATTTTAAAAGAATTCTTTTTGGGTTTCTTGCATGTCTTGCATAAGGATAATATACGCCAGCATGGTAAAATGGTTTAATGTGTGGTTCAAGGTCATGTATTTCGGCTTTTGTGACTAATTGTTGTTCAACACCTAATTCATCTCTAACTTTAATTTCTAATTCTCTACTTTTTAGATCTTTATCATTCCATATATAAAGAATTCCTTTGTTTTCAACCAAACCTTCTAGATCAATCTCTTCAAATAGTTCATCATATGCAGGTAAAGCTAAATCTAAAATTTGGTGCATATTTTTGGCAGTATGCATCATCTTAGTTTTGGTAGTATTCATCATAAATTTTATAAACCACGGAATCATTTTAGGAACATAATTCCATTTTAAAGCAAGTGGACCTGAAGAACTAAGTAACATTGCAGGCACATCTGCTAGAACATCAGTTCTATTTAAAGAAAGAGATGCATAAGGTGAAAAGTGACCTGCATTACCATAGGAGGCTGCATGGCTACCTGGGTTATCTCTGTCAAAGATAGTTACATTGAAACCTTTTTTTTGAAGAAACAAAGCATTAGATACTCCTTGAATTCCTGCTCCAACTATTCCTACTTTAAGATTTTTATTCATAAAATTGTTATACAATTAAATATTCAATTTTTAGAGTGACAAATTATGCAATCATTTGTTTATGATTAATTTTTGCGCTTAATACTATGCCAAAACCAATCATAGTGGCCAACATTGAAGAACCTCCATAGGACATAATAGGTAATGGAGAACCAACTATAGGTAACAAACCCAAAACCATAGATAAATTTACTACAATATAAATAAAGATCGCAAAAGCATAACCAAAACAAAAAAGTCTAGCAAAATTACTTCTCGAAATTGCTCCTATTCTTACAATTCTAAAAATTATTATTGAGTATAATATCAAAAGACCAACTGAACCTATAAAACCAAACTCTTCTGAAAATAAAGTGAATATAAAATCCGTGTGTTTTTCAGGCAAAAAATCTAAGTAGCTCTGAGTTCCTTTTAAAAAACCTTTTCCGTTAAGGCCACCTGAACCAATAGCTATTTTTGACTGTATAATTTGATATCCAGCACCCAAGGGGTCTCTATCTGGATCTAAAAAAGTTAATATTCTTAATTTTTGATATGGTTTAAGAAATGAGATTATAAATGGAAGCGAAATTAAGAAAGTAATAAATGAGTATATAAAATATTTAATTTTTAAGCCTCCTAACCACAAAATAATTAATCCACTTAAAGCAATTAATATTGATGTACCAAGATCAGGTTGAGAAATTACAAAAATTATTGGAATTATTATAATCGTTAAGACAATAGTTATACTAGTAAATGAATTAACATTTTCTATTTTTATTCTATGAAAATATTTTGCGAGACACATTATAATTGCTATTTTCATAAGTTCTGAAGGTTGTAGAACAAATAAATAAAGATCCATCCATCTTTGTGAACCAGAGGACTTTATTCCAAAAAACGAAACATAAATTAATAAAAGTATTACTATAAAGTAGATTATATAAGAAAAGTTATGCCAAAATTTTATATTAAAGAAAGCCACAAAAATCATTAAAGGAAAAAAAACTGCAAGTTTTACAAAATGATTTTTTGTATGAAAAAGTATTTCACCACCATCTGTAGAATACATAACAAATACACTTAATGCAGAAAGAAGGATGACAGAAATCAATAATATATAATCTAAGCTTTTTATTTTTTGTAATAATGTAATCTCATTATTCAATCTGTCATGTTGAAACATTTAAACGGTAATCCTTTCAAAATTTGATTGTTTATTTCTTAAATCGTGTCTGTCGATGATTAATTTAAATAATTTTTTTGCAATTGGTGCTGCCGCCTTACTTCCAGAACCACCATGCTCAACAATTATACTAAGCGCATATCGCGGATTAACATATGGTCCATAAGCAACATACAAAGCATGATCTCTATCTTTGTATGGTATTTGCTCTAATTCTAAATCTAATTCCCTTTCTCTTTTACTAATTCTCTTGACCTGGGCTGTTCCAGTTTTTCCTGCAAATTGATATTTAGGATCATCAATTCTTGATTTATAAGAAGTTCCAAATCTTTCATTGGTCGAAGCAAACATTGCTTCTTGAACAATCCTAATATTTTTTTGATTTTTAAATAACTTTTTGTCTAACAATTCCTCAGAATCAGTATCAAATAATAACCCGCTTTCCATTGATTGTTTTGCATCTTCATAAGAAATTGGATTGCTATCCACTATTATTTTCGGTTTTATAGCAAAGCCCCCATTTGCAATTTGTGCAGTCATCATGCAAAGTTGTAAAGGAGTTGATTGTATATAGCCTTGCCCAATACCTGTAATTAAAGTTTCTCCTAATACCCAGCCTTTGCCTAGATTATTTTTTTTCCATTTTGTATTCGGAAATAATCCTCTTTTTTCATTATCAAAATAATCGCCGAGAACTTTCTTACCTAAGCCAAACTTTTCAGCTGTAATGTTTAATCTATCAACACCTAATAATCTAGCAACCTCATAAAAATATGTATCACAAGATTGTTTCATAGCATTTTTCAGACTAACCCAACCATGTCCCTTTTCCTTCCAACAGTGAAATGTTTGTCCATATAACTCCATTTTTCCTGTGCATTTAACTTTAAACTTTGTATCTATTACTTTGTTTTCTAAAGCTGAAAGTGCAACGATAGGTTTTATTGTTGAACCTGGCGAGTATAGACCCGAAAGAGTTTTGTTTATAAGTGGTTTTAATGGATTATTTCTAATTAATTGCCACTCATCTTGACTTATTCCGAATAAAAATAAATTTGGATTATAAGATGGAGATGAATACATTGCTATTATATCTCCAGTATAGATATCCATTACACTTATAGATCCTGCTTTTTCATTTAACAATTCCCCACAAGCTTTTTGTATTTCTGTGTCTACAGTTAGACGTATTTTTGATCCTTGCTCACCTTTTTGATGCTCGAGTTGATTAATTCTTTTACCGTAAGCATTTACTTCATATCTTTGAATAGCATTTGTTCCAATTAAATGATTTTCAAGTTTTTTCTCTAAGCCCAATTTTCCAATTTTCATTCCTGGTACAAATCTTTCTTGGATAATTTCATTTTCTAAAATTTCTTGTTCATTTGGTTGACTCACATATCCAAGAACATGTGTATATACATCATTAAATGGATAGTTTCTGGAGATTGTCATTACTGGTTTGACTCCTACAAGATCATATAAATAATTATTAATTTTTACAAATTGACTCCAGCTTAAGTTTTCAGAAACAATAATACTATCCCACGGTTTTAGTTCTGCTTTTAATTTATTTATTTTTACAATTCTTTTTTCACTTAGATTTAAAAGAGTTTTCAATCTAACTAGTAAATAATTAAAATTCTCAACTTGTTCTGGAATTATATGCAATTGATAAACTTTTAAATTCCCTGCAATTACATTTCCAAAATAATCAACAATATTTCCCCTTGTAGGTGGGAGTTTCCATTCTCTAATTCTATTTTTGTCTGAAAGTGTTAAATATTTTTTATTTTCGTTTATTTGAAGAGAAAATAAACGAGCAACGATACCAACAAAAACTACTACTTTTGCTGCTCCGATTATGAACATCCTTCTATTAATTACATCTGTTTTTCTTATTCCTGAATTAGATTTAATCATTTGTTTGATATGAAATTCTTTCGTTTAAAAAATTAAAAAATATAAAAAATATTGGATAAAATAAAAAAGTAAAACCTGAGTTAATCAAATAATTAGTGTAATCAACTTTAATTAAAAAGACTAAATCTAAAATAATTACTTGAATTGAATTTATTAATAAAATTGTGAATAATAATGATATCCAATCCTTCATAAAGTTTGGGGATAAAGTAATGTTTCTTATATAAGCTGTTACTGAGCAAAGAATAAGGTAACAAAAACTACTAATTCCTATTGGTATACCTATTACAACATCATTAATTATTCCAGCAAAGAAAATTGCTAGATAACCTAATTTATCAGGATTTCTTAAAGTCCAAAAAAAAATTAATAAATGAATAAAATTAAAAGAAAAATAATCAAGTTTTAAGTAATTAAAATCAAATTCATTAAATACAGAAAAAAATAACATTATAAATGGTAAATAGGATAAGAATATTTTTAAAAAAGGACTCTTATTAAGTGATGACATTATTCTTCTCCACCTATTTTATAAGAAACTATTTTTACATAGTTGAGTTGGTTAAAATCAGAAAAAAAATTTATTTTTCCTTCTGATATGTTGTTAATTTTTCCAATTGGTATACCAGGTTTGAATAAGCCACCAAGACCTGAGGTGTAAGCAAAAATTTCTTTATTTTTAAAATCTTCTCTAAATTCCTCTTGAACATGTTCAATTTTTCCAAAATCACCTCCTGTACCAGAAATTACAGCTTGTATGTCATCTGGGTCTAATACAGATGGTATTTTACTATTAAGATCAGACAATAGTAATGCCCTTGAATTAGTATAATTTACCTCAATTATTTGGCCCACTAGATAAACATCATCAATAACAGCCATTCCAATTTTTACTTTATCTTTTGTACCTTTGTTTAATACTACTGATTTTAAATATGGGCTGTCTTTATCAATTAAAACTCTGGCAAATATTTCTTGTGAATTTATACTTTCATCAAGTAAATCTCTTAACTTTTTATTTTCTGCAGTTAAAAACTTATTTTGTAATTTAAGTTGTTCAGAATTTTCTATTTTAATTAATTCTTTCTGATGACCTTCATATAAATCCATATGTGATTTGAATTTTGAAGTTATTTCTTTGAATTTATTTTCTGGGATTGATGCAATATGAGATGATCTATAAATTACTTCATTAATTCCTAATTTAACAAATTTTATTGCTTTAAAATTAAAATTACTTAGAACAATTACAAAAATTGATAAAATAATTAAAGTTAGTAAAGAAAATTTTTGTTTATCTTTTTTTTTTAAAAATGCTGACCTAATGGCAATTACAAAATCATCTCTGCCAGTAGCCATTTTTCCTAATATTCAGATAACATAGTAGAAAAAGTTTCTTCTTGATCTAAAGCTTTACCTGTACCGACAGCAACACAAGATAATGGATCATCTGCTATATGAACTGGTAAACCTGTTTCTTTAGAGAACCTTTTATCGATATTTTTTAACAATGCACCACCACCTGTTAAAGTTAAACCCATATCAACTAAATCAGCTGATAACTCAGGTGGAGTATTTTCTAACGCATCTTTAATTGCACCAACCATTTGTTTCATAATATCGTTTAGTGCTTCAGCCGTATCTTCTTCTGTAATATTAACTTCCTTTGGAGTACCTGATCTTAAATCTCTTCCTTTTACTGGGTAAGTGTTTGTTCCAGTTGGAACAGCTGTTCCCATTTCTTTTTTTATTTTTTCAGCAGTAGTATCACCAATTAATAAATTGTATTCTTTTCTCATGTAATCCACTATCGCAGTATCCATTGAGTCACCTGCAACTCTTAAAGATTTAGAATAAACCAATCCACCTAAAGACATTACCGCAATTTCACTTGTTCCTCCGCCAATATCTACAATCATTGAGCCAGTTGCTTCAGAAATTGGTAGATTTGCTCCAATAGCTGCTGCAATCGGTTCCTCAATTAATTGAACTCGTCTTGCACCTGCTGCTAGAGCGCTATCTTGAATTGCTTTTCTTTCAACTGGTGTTGAACCAGTTGGTACACAAATTAAAATTCTAGGATTAGCAAATGTACTTCCTTTATGAACTTTTTTAATAAAATGTTTAATCATTTCTTCAGTAACTATAAAATCTGCAATAACACCATCTCTTAAAGGTCTAATTGCACTAATGTTACCTGGTGTTCTTCCAAGCATTGTTTTTGCTTCATCTCCAACAGCTAATACGTTTTTTTTTCCACCTTGATCAACTATTGCAACAACCGAAGGTTCGTTTAAAACTACACCTTGACCCTTTAAAACAACAAGTGTGTTTGCTGTTCCAAGATCAATTGCCATATCTTGACTCCATATTTTTTTAACACTGCTAAATAACCCCATTATATTCCTCTTACTTTCTGACTTTCTTGCTCCATAGGAGCTGTTTTATCTCGTTTGATTATCATTTTATTTAATGCATTTATGTAAGCATTTGCTGATGCAACTAAAGTATCTGTATCAGCTGCTTGACCTACTGTTGTTTTGCCCTTTTCCTCTATTTTTACACTTACTGTTGCTTGTGCATCTGTTCCTTCTGTGACTGCATGAACTTGATAAAGCTGTAAGTTAACATCGTGAGGATATAAAGTTTTAATACATTTGAATATAGCATCCACTGGACCATCTCCAGTTTCTGATGCGTTTTTAATATCACCGTAAACATCCAAAGTCATTTCTGCTTTTTGTGGTTCTCCTGTTCCAGCAAAAACTTTTAAAGATTTAAGAGTTATTGCATTTACTTTATTATCTACAATTAAACTGTCATCTACTAAGGCAATAATATCTTCATCGTAAACATGTTTTTTCTTATCTGCTAAGACTTTGAATTTTGCAAATGCATTTCCTACTACATCGTCAGTTAAATCTGGATAGCCTAAGCTATTTAACTTATCTTTAAATGCATGTCGACCAGAATGCTTTCCCATCACTAATGAGGTTTGTTTAACCCCTACACTTTCAGGTGTCATTATCTCATATGTTTGTCTATTTTTTAACATTCCATCCTGGTGAATTCCTGCTTCATGAGCAAAAGCATTTTTTCCTACGATGGCTTTATTGTATTGAACAGGAAATCCTGTTGCGTTTGAAACAATTTTTGAAGCTTTGCTTAAAAGTGTTGTATTAATTCCAGTTTCATATGGCATTAAATCAGGTCTTGTTTTAATCGCCATAACAACTTCCTCAAGAGCAGCATTTCCTGCTCTTTCTCCTAATCCATTTATTGTACATTCAATTTGTCTTGCTCCAGCTTGAACTCCAGCTAACGAGTTAGCTACTGCTAAACCTAAGTCATTATGACAATGAGTTGATAAAATTGCTTTATCAATATTTGGAACTTTGTTTAGTAAAGTTTCTATAATTGTAGTAAACTCAGATGGTATTGTGTAACCGACAGTATCAGGAATGTTAATTGTTGTAGCTCCATTTTTAATTGCAAGCTCTACAGTTTTACACATGTAATCCATATCAGTTCTTGTTCCATCTTCACAAGACCACTCAACGTCATCAGTAAACTTTCTTGCATAAGCAACATGTTTTCCAATTGATTCATAAACATCTTCTGGAGACATATTTAATTTATGCTTCATGTGTAAAGGGCTTGTAGAAATAAATGTATGTATTCTAAATCTTGGTGCATGTTTTAGAGCTTCATAAGCTCTATCAATATCTTTTACAGAGTGTCTTGAAAGTCCTGCAGGAATAGAATTTTTTAAAATTTTACTTACTTCTGAAACAGCTTCAAAATCCCCAGGTGAAGCTATTGGAAAACCTGCTTCAATAATATCTATACCTAATTCATCAAATACTCTGGCGATTTGAATTTTTTCCTCTAAACTCATAGATGCACCTGGCGATTGCTCACCATCACGCATAGTAGTATCAAATATAAAGACTCTATCTTTATTGCTCATAACTATAATTTTTAGAAAATCTATAATACAATCTATGAGAGAGATTGCAAAATAATTAGTTAAATAATTACTTTTAATAGACCATTTTAGGCCTACGAAAAATTAATTATAAATAGACTCAATTTTAGGCATTAATCGTAAAAGTTCTTTTGTGTATTCATGTGTTGGTTTTAAAAATAAATGCTCAGTATTTGAAACTTCACATAATTTGCCATCTTTTAAGACTCCAATTCTATCACACATTTGTCTAACAACAGGTAGGTCATGACTAATAAACAAAATTGTTAAATTTAACTGTTCTTGAAGATCTTTAAGTAAATTTAATATTTGGGCTTGGATACTTACATCCAAAGCAGAGGTAGGTTCATCACAAACTAAAAGCCTTGGTTGTGTAGCAAGTGCTCTTGCTATTGATATTCTCTGTCTCTGTCCTCCTGAAAATTCATGCGGATATCGATCTGCAGATTTTTGAGTTAATTCCACAGACTCCAGCAGATCATAAATATAATTATTTAAATCTGAAGTAGATATAGATGGATTGTGGAGTGTAATTGGTTCTGCAATTATATCTTTTACTTTTAACCTTCCATTTAGTGAAGAATAAGGATCTTGAAATATCATTTGAATTTGTTTTCTAAATTTCATTAATTCAGATCTTTGTTTGATTTTTGTAATACAAACGTTGTCAAAGAAGATATCTCCAGAAGTAGGTTTAAATAAATTTACAATCATTTTAGCAATTGTAGATTTTCCACTTCCACTTTCTCCCACTAAACCAAAAGACTCGCCTTCTTTTATGTCAAAAGAAACATCATTAACAGCCATCACAGAATTCTTAGAACTTTCTGTAAAAAAATTATCATCAAAACTTTTACTCAAATTTTTTATCTGTACTAAATCTTGATCTATTATCTCTTTTTTTGTCCATCTATTTAATATTTTTATATTATTTTCTTTTTTATTATTGTTTTCTTTTTCTACAATCACAAATCTTGAAATTTTCTTATTAGTTGGTGGAACTGAACTTACTAAACTTTTAGTATAATTTTCTTGCGGTTTAGTTAATATTTTTTTGGTTTCACCAATTTCAACTAAATTGCCACTTTTCATAACAGCAACTCGGTCTGCAGTTTCAGCTATAACCCCCATGTCATGAGTAATTAAGATGACCGCAAGGTTTCTTTCTTTTGTTAATTTTTTAATTAGTTCTAAAATTTGAGATTGAATTGATACATCTAATGCTGTTGTTGGTTCATCTGCAATTAACAATTCTGGTTCGCAACATAGAGCTAAAGAAATTACTACTCTCTGTCTCATTCCACCTGAGAATTGGTGAGGATAATTATCAAATCTTGTTTCTGCATCTTTTATACCTACCTCATTCAATAGATTTATAGATTTATTTTTTGCTTCCTCTTTAGTTAATTTAAGATGAGTTTGAATTGTTTCAATTAACTGTTCACCTATTGTAAGAATTGGGTTAAGCGAAGTTTGAGGATCTTGAAATATTAATCCAATTTTATTTCCTCTATAATTAACAATACTATCAGAATTTTCATGAATATTAAGATCACCTAAAATAACTGAGCCACTAGATACCTTACCTGGTTCATCAATTAAATTTATTATAGCATTACCTACAGTACTTTTTCCTGATCCAGATTCTCCAACTAATCCTAAAATTTCTCCTTTGTTAACCTCAATATTTACATTCTTAGCAGCATAAACTGTTTCTTTTCTCATTTGATAATCAACACTAAGATTATTTATTTTTAAAAATGTCATTTTTTTAATTTTGGATTTAAAGTGTCTCTCATCCAATCCCCTAATAAATTTATTGAAAATGCTAAAATAACTAAGAAAATTGCTGGAAAAAAAGTTATCCACCATTCTCCTGAAAATAAAAAATCATTACCAAGTCTTATCAATGTCCCTAAAGAAGGTGTGGTAGGAGGCACTCCAACTCCTAAAAAACTTAAAGTAGACTCAGCTAAAATAGCAAGAGCTAAACCAATAGTTCCAATTACTAATACCGGTCTTAAAATATTTGGTAAAATATGTTTAAACATTATTATTATATTTGAAACTCCAATTATTGTTGATGCTGAAACATAGTCTTTATTTTTTTCTACTAAAGTTGCGGCTCTAGAAACTCTTGCAAATTGTGGCCACTCTGAAATACCGATTGCAAATATTAAAACATAAATTGCCATTTCGTCATGCATTTCTCTCGAGATTAATCCTCTTGCTATTCCATCGACCAACAATGCCATCAAAATACTTGGTACTGTTAACTGAACATCGGTTAACCTCATTACTATCATTTCATATTTTCCCCCAAAAAATCCAGCAGTTAATCCCAATCCAACTCCAAGGATTAAACTAAAAATTATTGCAGAAAAACCTACAATTAAAGAAATCCTACATCCATACAAAATTGTCGATAGCATATCTCTTCCTTGTCCATCAGTGCCTAAAATAAATTTAGCAAGACCATCTTCTGTCCATGATGGTGGTGTAAATGCATCCATAAGTGAAAGAGAGGATGGATCAAAAGGATTATAAGGTGTTATAAGCTCAACAAAGAAAGAGCAGAAAAAAATTATAAATAAAATAGTAGATGATACAATCGCAGTGGGAGATTTAATAAAGCTATGGTAAATATCACTATCTTTTATTCTTTCCCAAGTACTTAAAGATTTGTTATCCACTTGCAGTATCTCCTTTAACTCTTATTCTTGGATCAATTAAATAATAAAGAATATCAACTATAAAATTTATCATCACGAAAACAAAAGCTATAAAAACTAAATAAGCTGACATGATTGGTATATCGACAAATTGTACTGCTTGAATAAATAAGAAACCCATACCAGGCCATTGAAAAACAGTTTCAGTAATAATTGAAAACGCAATTAAAGTTCCAATATTTATTCCTGCTATAGTTATTACTGGTATCAATCCATTTTTTAATGCATGTTTATATTTAATACTATTTTCACTAATGCCTCGAGCACGTGCAAATTTAATATAATCTGTTTGTAGTATTTCCATCATCTCTGCTCGCACAAGTCTGATGATATAAGTCATTTGGAAAAGACTTAATGTTACTGAAGGAAGTATAATTGCTTTAAGCCCAGAGACTGTTAAAAATCCTGTAGTCCAAAAACCTAAATCAACAACCTCTCCTCTTCCAAAAGAAGGTAATATTCCTAAGATTACTGCAAACAAATATATAAATAATATACCAATTACAAATGTGGGGAGCGAAACCCCCAATAAGGAGACTGCCAAAACAAAATCACTTAAAAACCCTTTTCGATTTATGCCAGTATAAACACCTAATAATGTGCCAGTTACAAGTGCAATTAGTGCAGAAATAACAACAAGTTCAATAGTTGCAGGCAATCTTTCAACTATTAATTCTGAAACAGGTCTTCTTAATTGATATGAAATTCCAAACTCACCTTTAGAAGCATTAACTATAAATCTTGAAAATTGAACATGAATTGGATCCATTAAACCTAGTGTTTCTCGCAATTCTGCTCTTTCCTCATCAGAAGTTTCTTCTCCAACCATGTTATTAATTGGATCTCCAACAAAATTAAATAAAGAGAAAGACACAAAGGCGACAACCAACATCACCAAAGCAGATTGAAACAGCCTTTTAAAAAAATATTTTATCAATTTGTGAAGGTTTAAACTTACAAGCCCTTTAAATTTTTAAAGGGCTTGTAATAATTTTTAATTAGTTAAAACTAGCAGTTCTGAATAACGGTTCGTTATTCGGTCTGATAGGAACATTAACATTGCTTTTAGATGCCCAAGAAATTACTTGGTGATGTAAAGGAAGATAAGAAATATCATCTTTTACAATTTTCCAAGCTTTTGCAATCGCAGCATTTCTTTTATCCAAATCAACTTCACCTTCCATAACTCTAATTGCAGCATCAACATCGGCGTTACTAAAGTTAACTTTGTTCCAGCTAGCACCAGTTTCGTATAGGTAATGGAAAACATAGTGACTGTCTAAAGTTGGAACACCCCATCCTAGCATATAGAAATCACCTTGATCATCTTTAAGCTCTTTGAAGTGTTTACTTTTAGTTTGAGCAAATAAGTTAACGTTAACTCCAATTTTACCCAACATTCCAACAACAGCAGTACATATTGCCTCATCGTTTACATATCTGTCATTAGGACATCTAAGTTCAACGTCAAAACCATTAGGATAACCCGCATCAGCTAAAAGTTTTTTTGCAGCATTAACATCGTAAGGTAATCTTTTATCAAGATCAGCCGTGTATCCATTTACACCTGGGAAAGTTATAATTCCTGCTGGTTCACTTAAACCTCTCATAACTTTTTTCTTGATCGCTTCTATATCAATTGCTTGATAAAGAGCTTGTCTTACTTCTTTTTTCTTGAATGGATTATCACCTGTATTTCCAGTTCTTAATTTGTCAGCTGCTTGATCCATACCTAAGAAAATTGTTCTCATTTGAGCTGTACTTTCAACTTTGTGACCTGAAGAAGATCCAATTCTTTTTAAGTCTTGAACAGGAGCATCAGTAACTATATCAATTTCACCAGATAATAAAGCTGCTACTCTTGTAGCTGCATTTTTAATAGGCATTAATTCAATTTGAGTTACTTTTTTGTCCTTCATTTCACCCCACCAATGTTTATTTCTTTTAAACACTGTCTTGGTATTAGGCTCTCTTAAAGTTATTTTAAACGGACCAGTTCCCATAGCATTAGTAGCAGAGAAAGTTTCTTGTCCTGCATCCCAATTTTGTGGAGACATTGCAAAGTTTTTCTCTGACCAAGCTTTAGACATTATAAAAATGTTAGATAATTGGTTCAAAAGAATAGGGTTAGGTTTACTTGTAGTTATTTTAACTGAGTAATCTCCAACCGCTTCAACATTAGCAACAGTACTAATATATTCTTTAAAGTCAGATGTTCTTTGCTTTGCTCTTAATATACTAAAAACAACATCTGCTGATGTCATTCCAGAACCATCTGAAAACTTAGCATCTTCTCTTAAAGTAAAAATCCAAGTATTTGGATCAGTAGCTTTCCATTTTGTTGCTAAAGCAGGTCCTATTTTCATGTCCAAGCCTCTTTGAACTAGAGCTTCATAAACTTGTCTAGATACTTGAGTGGTTGGACCCTCATTTTGTGCATGTGGATCTAGCGTTAGACTGTCTCCTTGCATAGACCATTTAATAGTTTTTGCCCATGCTGAAGAAAATCCGAATACTAGAACTAACGACAATAGTATTCTTACTATATTTTTAGTCTTCATTATTCCCCTCATTATTAAAATTTATTTAAAAAAGTATAAGTGAAATAATTGAATTATAGTAGCAATAATTTACTGATAAAATTTAACTTTTATCGCTATCAACTAATTTTTTCTTACTTATCCAAGGCATCATAGCTCTTAGTTCTGCACCAACTTTTTCAACAGGGTGCTCGGCTAATTTCGCTCTCGTAGCAAGAAAGTTTTTTTGACCATTTTTGCATTCATCCATCCACTCTTTAGTAAATTTTCCAGATTGAATTTCAGCCAAAACTTCTTTCATTCTCTTTTTAGTTTCTTCTTTGTTAACTACTCTTGGTCCAGATTGATATTCACCATATTCAGCAGTATTCGAAATAGAATAATTCATATTCGCAATTCCACCTTCATAAATTAAATCAACAATCAATTTAACTTCATGAACTGTCTCAAAATATGCCATCTCTGGTTCATATCCAGCTTCAACTAAAGTTTCATAACCATTTTTAATTAGTTCAACTAAACCTCCACACAATACAGTTTGTTCACCAAATAAATCTGTTTCAACTTCGTCTTTAAATGTAGTTTCAATAATTCCTGATCTTCCTCCACCAACTGCTGAAGCATAAGATAAAGCTAAATCTCTAGCTTTTCCTGAACCATTTTGATGGACTGCAAATAAACAAGGTACTCCTCCCCCTTTTTCATATTCACTTCTTACCAAATGACCTGGTCCTTTTGGAGCAACCATAAAAACATCTAGATCTTTTCTGGCTTTAATTAAATCGTAATGAACATTTAAACCATGAGCAAACGCAATACTTGTTCCTTCTCGTACTCTTTGTTCAATGTGATTTTTATAAATTTCTGCTTGTAACTCATCTGGAGTTAATATCATTACTACATCTGCCCATTCAGCAGCATCAGATAAATTCATTACTTTTAATCCTTTCGATTCTGCTTTAGCTGCGCTAGATGAACCATCTCTTAATGCTACAACAATATCTTTTACACCACTGTCTTTTAAATTAAGTGCGTGAGCGTGTCCTTGGCTTCCATATCCAAAAATAGCAACCTTTTTACTTTTTATTAGATTCACATCTGCATCTTTTTCATAAAACATTTTCATATTATCTCTCCTATTAATTTAGTTAAATATTTTAGCACCTCTTGTCATAGCTACTGCCCCAGTTCTCGAAGTGCTAATAAGTCCGAAGGGCTTTAATTTTTTATTCATTTTATCAATCTCTCTTCTTAGTGCAGTAATCTGAATTACGGCAGAGGTTTTAGTTTTGTCTAATATTATGGGATTAAATCTTTTACAAGCATTTAAACATTTTTCTATTTTATTTCTTTTGCCAACAACTTTAAATAAAGCCATTTCTTTAAAAATTACATTTTTATCTTCCCTCTGAAATTCCGCTACTTTGTGAACAGGAACCAGTTTAGTTAATTGAAGCTTAATTTGATCTATCACTTGAGGAGTTCCTGTAGTAACGATTGTTATTCTTGAAATGTTTTTAATTGCATCAACTTCAGCAACCGCTAAAGACTCTATATTATATCCTCTTCCTGAAAAAAGACCAACAACTCTAGCAAGTACACCAGCTTCATTATCAACCCACACAACAAAAATATATGTTTCTGGTTTCTCTTTCTTTGTAGGTACACTATAGGCTGATTTTGATTTCGGCATTATAATTATACTAAGGCTTTGCCTTTTCCTTTGATTTTATTATCCTCTTGGTCATTTGGACCTAAGATCATTTGGTTGTGAGGTTTTCCAGATGGGATCATTGGAAAACAATTTTCATTAGGATCCACATGACAGTCAAATATAACTGGTCCATCATAATCTATCATTTCTTGAATTTTGTCATCCAGATCAGATGGATCGTCAGCTTTAATTCCTTTACACCCATAAGCCTCTGCCATTTTCATGAAATCTGGTAATGCTTCGGAATAACTTTCAGAATAATTCTTTTCATGCAATAGCTCCTGCCATTGTCTTACCATTCCCATGTATTGATTATTTAAAATAAATATTTTTATAGGAAGATTGTACTGAACTGCAGTAGACATTTCTTGCATAGTCATTAAAACTGAAGCTTCTCCAGCAATATCAATTACTAATTTTTCAGGATGAGCAATTTGTACACCAACTGCTGCTGGCAATCCGTAACCCATAGTTCCTAAACCGCCAGATGTCATCCATCTATTTGGTTTATTAAATTTATAATGCTGAGCAGCCCACATTTGATGTTGTCCAACCTCGGTAGTAACATAAGTGTCTTTATTCTTAGTTAATTCATAAAGTCTTTGAACAGCGTGTTGAGGCTTTATACTTTCATTACTATTTACAAAATTAAGAGAGTCTTTTTCTCTCCATTTTTCAATTTGTTCCCACCACTTAGCTAAATTTGATTTATTTGATTTACTATGACCATTTTTTCTTTTAGCAATTGTCTTATTAATTTTACTAATAACACTCGTAACGTCCCCAACTATTGCAAGATCTACTTTAATAATTTTATTAATTGATGATGGATCTATATCAATATGAACCTTTTTTGAATTTGGTGAAAACTCATCAATTTTTCCAGTAATACGATCATCAAATCTTGCACCAATATTAATTAAAAGATCACAATCATGCATAGCATTATTTGCTTCATAAGTACCATGCATACCAAGCATTCCTAAAAATTGATTATCGTCTCCAGGGTACGCACCTAATCCTTGAAGTGTAGAAGTTATAGGAAAACCGGTTAGCTCAACAAATTCTCTTAAAGCCTGACTTGCTTTTGGACCTGAGTTAATTACTCCTCCACCACTATAAATTATCGGTTTTTTGGCCTTACTTAATAATTTTACTAATTCATCAATTTGATCTTGAGAAAATTTATTCTGGGATTTTCCGTTTAATTTTTTTTCTTTGTTTGGTTTTTTATATTTTGCTTTTGCAAATTGAATATCTTTTGGAATATCGATTAAAACTGGTCCAGGTCTTCCAGTTGTTGCAACTCTAAAAGCTTCATGCATAACTTTAGAAAGATCATTAATATCTTTTACTAACCAATTGTGTTTCGTACAAGGTCTTGTAATTCCTGTAGTGTCACATTCTTGAAAAGCATCAGTTCCAATTAAATGTGTTGGAACCTGACCAGAAATACAAACTAGTGGAACAGAGTCCATATACGCATCGGTTAATGCTGTAACAACATTAGTAGCTCCAGGGCCTGATGTAACTAAAACTACACCTGGTTTTCCTGACGACCTAGCATAGCCTTCGGCTGCGTGACCAGCACCTTGTTCGTGTCTAACTAAAATATGTTTTATTGAAGGATGATTTTTTAATTCATCATAAATTGGTAGTACTGCGCCACCTGGATAACCAAAGATATGTTCTACCTTTTGGTCTTCAAGACATTTGAATACAATTTCTGCTCCAGTTAATAATTTTGGCATTAGGCAATCTAGCTGAAGTTGTACTCATTGGTCAAGATTAAGAATGAAAAATTTAAATTTTTTTCAAAAAATTATTTATGTCTTGTGGCTTTAGTTTTATCCAACTCATCATGTTACCTCTAGCCCAAGTACTTTGTCTTTTGGCGTATTGTCTGGTTTTTATGGCTATTTTTTCTTTAGTATCCTTCAAATCTTTTTGTTTTTTTAAATATTCTCTAATTTCATTAACTCCAATAGCTTTGTTGGCGCTTTTATCTTTTCTAACCCTAAGCTTCATGAAACCTTTTACTTCTTTTATTGCTCCATTTTCTATCATCTCACTTGTTCTTACATTAATTCGCTCAATTAATTCTTGTCGAGGATAATCAATATAAACTTTAAAAAAATCATCTTCTATGAAGTTTGATTTTGTGTTTTTAAACCATTCGTGTATAGATTTTTTTGTAAACTTTTTTACCTCATAAGCTCTGATAGATCTTTGAGTGTCTGTAGGGGTTATTTTTCCTTTTGAGGATGGATCTAATTTTAATAGTTTTTCATAAAATTTCTTTTGTCCGAGTTTTTTTTGTAAATCTCTAATTTGAGTTCTTAATTTTAATGAAATATTTGGTATTTTAACCAAACCATCAGTTAAAGCTTTAAAGTATAAACCTGTGCCTCCAACAAGAATTGGAGTTTTTTTTCTTTTTTGAACTTCATTAATTTTCTTAGTTACAAGCTTAAGCCAATCACCTGTAGAGAAGTTTTTTGTAACATTATGAAAACCATACAAATGATGTTTTATTTTCTGATAATTTTTTGGATCTGGTCTAGCTGACAAAATTTTAAGCTCTTTGTATACTTGCATGCTATCTGCATTAATAATCTCTCCATTGACTTTTTTTGCAAACTTAATTGCAAAACTTGATTTACCTGAAGCTGTTGGACCTGAGATTAATATGATCTTGGATTTTAAATCCATGATCAGTCTAACTTAACACCGATGTATCTTCGTTGATTTTGATTGTTATAAATAGCAAGTAAAACTGTTTTTTGATTTGAATTAAGAACTTCTTTTGTAATTTCTCTTAAATCGTCGACCGATCTAATTTTTTTCTTCTGAGCTTCAATAATAATACTATTAAGTTCAATTGAATTTGCTACAGGACTATTATTTGCAATTTTTGTTATTACAACTCCTGTCGTTTGGTTTGGTAGTTTTCTGTTTTTAATATCTTCTTTAGTTAATGGTCTTACTGCTATTTTTAAACTTTCAATGATCTCTTCATTATTTTGTTTTTCAGTTTCTTGATTTTTACTTATTTTAAAATCATCTGAAGTTTCTAATCTTCCTAAAATAACATTTTTAATAATCTCTTTTTTATCTCTCCAAACTTTAACTTCAACTTTTTTTCCAACTTCTGTTCGTGCAACAATCGCTGGAAGTTCTTTCATTTGATTTATTTTTTCTCCGTTAAATTCTAAAATTATATCACCAGCTTGTATACCTGCTTTTTCTGATGGACTATTTTCTGCAACACTAGCAACTAATGCTCCTCGTGCTTTATCTAATTTTTCAACTTCAGCGATTTCTTTAGTTACATCTTGAATTCTAACACCTAGCCATCCTCTTTTTGTTTCACCAAATTCGATCAATTGTTTAATTACAATTTGAGCACTGTTTGATGGTATAGAAAATCCAATTCCAATAGAACCATTACGTCCAAGAATTGCTGTATTAATTCCAATTACATTCCCCTCCATATCAAATAAAGGTCCACCTGAGTTACCAGAATTTATAGAAGCATCTGTTTGAATAAAATCTTCATATCTTGATAAACCAATTGATCTATTTCTAGCTGAAATAATTCCAGCTGTTACGGTTCCACCTAAACCAAAAGGATTTCCAATTGCCAAAACCCAATCACCAATTCTTGCTTTATCAGAATCACCAAATGCAACTGGAATAAATTTTTCATCTGTTTCTAATTGTAAAACTGCAATATCCATAAGTGGGTCAGCACCAAGAACCTTTGCTTTAAATTCTTGATCCCCATTTACTCTAACAATAATATCGTCAGCATCTTGTATTACGTGATTATTTGTAACAACAATTCCTTTCTCCGCAATTATAAATCCAGAACCTAATGCAGCTGATTGTCTTTCCTGAGGTGTTCCAAATTCTTTAAACATATCCTCAAAAGGAGACCCTGGAGGAAATTGAAAAGGAAAAGGATTAGAATTTGTTTTTATAGTGGTTGTCGTAGAAATGTTTACAACAGATGGCATCAATTTTTCTGCAAGATCTGCAAAGGAAGCAGGAACTGGTTTGGAGTTTACATTTAACAAAAAGCCAAATGATATAACTAAGGTAAAGAATATAAGTTTAATCTTATTCATATTAACTCTTAATAAAATAAATAATTATAAAACCTATCAATGCAAAAATAAGTCCACCTGATCTAAGTTGACTATCTTTAACAAGTTCTAATTTTTTCAACATACTTTTCATTTTTGCTGGAAATAAGGCGCACAAGATTCCCTCAATAAATAACAAAAGACCAAAAGCCATAACTAGCTCACGCATTTAAATGTTATTGTTGGATTTCAGGTTTTATATTTCCAAAAAATTTAAAAAACTCACTATCAGGTGATAAAATTAAAGAGGTTTCACCACCAATAAGAGCTTTTTCATATGCTTGCATAGCTCTATAGAAGGCAAAAAATTCTGGATCTTGGCCAAAGGCTTCAGCAAATATTTTATTTCTTTCTCCATCACCTTCTCCTTTCATGATCTCAGATTGTTTTTGAGCATCTGCTAAGATTACAGTAACTTCTTTGTCTGCAGTTGATGTAATTGTAACTGCCATCTCTGCTCCTTTT
Source organism: uncultured Pelagibacteraceae bacterium (assembly GCA_902555665.1). Taxonomy (GTDB): domain Bacteria; phylum Pseudomonadota; class Alphaproteobacteria; order Pelagibacterales; family Pelagibacteraceae; genus Pelagibacter. The sequence continues at coordinate 25,036 of CACDTF010000002.1, read as the reverse complement.
GCTCTAAATTCTTTTGCTTCTCTCTCCCTTTCGGTTTGCATTCTTCTATAAATTGCGTCACTGTTTGCTTGAGGTAGATCTGCTCTTTTAATTCTGACATCAACAATATTAATTCCAAAGTTTTGTGCTTCGTTATTAACACCTTCTTTAATTAATGCCATTTGCTTAGATCTATCTTTAGATAATAATGTTTGCAATTCCTCTTGACCTAATACATTTCTAATTCTTGAATTTATAATTGTCGATAATCTAGATCTTGCAACTCTTTCATTTCCAACAGAAATGTAAAATTTTAGTGGATCAATAATTTGAAACCTTGCAAATGCATCTACTATTAAACGTTTTTGATCTGATGCAATAACCTCCTCTGGTGGAGCATCTAAATTTAAAATTCTTTTATCTAAATAAACAACATTTTGAATGAAAGGGATTTTAAAGTTTAATCCTGGCTTCATTATAATTCTTTTTGGATCACCAAATTGAAGAATAATTGCTTGATTAACCTCTTTAACTATAATTACTGATAAAAAAGCTACAACACCAATTGCAACTAATACCCCTGCTAATATTTTTCCAGCTTTCATCTTAATTTGTCGCTTTCTTTTTTAATTCAGGTAAAGGTAAATATGGAACTACTCCTGAACCTGCATTTTTTTCTATAATTACTTTATCTATATCAGCTAAAACTTTTTCCATAGTTTCTAGATACATTCTCTCTTGGGTAACTGCTTTTGCATTTTTATACTCATTGTAAATTGCTATAAATCTACTTGCTTCACCCTCTGCTTTTGCAACCACTTCTTTTTTATATGCTTCTGCTGCTTGTAAAATTTTTTGTGCTTCCCCTCGTGCTCTTGGAATAACATCGTTTGCATAAGCTTCAGCTTCATTCTTAGATCTTTCCATGTCTGCTCTTGCAGCTTGTACATCTCTAAATGCATCAATTACTTGGTCTGGTGGGTCAGCTTTTTGCGTTTGAACTTGTGTAATTTGAATTCCACTTTCGTAATCATCTAAAATAGTTTGAATAATTTCTTGAGTTTCAAGCTCAATTTTGGATCTTCCCTCTGTCAAGATTGGTTGAATATCACTTTTAGCTATTACCTCTCTCATTGCGGTTTCAGCAGCTGCTTTAACCGTTCCCTCTGGGTCCTGAATTTTGAATAAAAAATTCCCAGCATCTTTAATTACCCAAAATACTGAAAAATCTATATTAACAATATTTTCATCTCCAGTTAACATTAGGCTTTCTTGTGGAACATCAGCAACACCACCACCTGTAGAAAAACCACTGTCTCTTTCAGATCTAAATCCTATATCCATTCTATTAACCTTGGTGACTTTAGGTGTTTGAACAGTTTCAACAGGAAAAGGTATATGATAGTTCAAGCCAGGCTGTGTAGTTTTTACAAACTTACCAAATCTTAATACAACACCTTGTTCATCCGGTAGTACTCTGTAAAGTCCACTCGCTAACCATACAAAAACTAAAACTAATATAATTAGACTTATTGATTTTCCCCCTGAAGTTTTTCCTCCAGGTAAAAATCTTTTAATTTTATCTTGAAGATCTCTTATTAATTCGTCGACATTTGGTGGTGTCGGACCTCTACCTGATCCATTACCACTACCACCTCCACCAGGAGGTGCTCCCCAAGGACTTTGGCCTTTAAAATCGTCTGACATGCCAAAGTATATAGTGTCTTTATTGCAAAAAACAAGTAATGATACTTTGATGAGTGATAAAAAACCTGAACTAAGTGCCGCAATGAAAAGTAAGCTAGAGCCTAAAAAATTCGTTAAAAATCCTATTCTTGGAACTAAGTTTACAATTGCAATCTCTAGTGCAAAAGGTGGGGTTGGAAAATCTACTTTTGCGACGAATCTTGCTTTGGCTTTGAAAAAAGTTGGATGCAAAGTTGGCCTTTTAGATGCAGATATTTATGGTCCATCAGTTCCTAAAATGTTTGATATTGATGAAAAACCAAAAAGTGATGGTCAAAAATTAGACCCAATCACAAAATATGACATTCAATGTATGTCGATTGGTTTTTTAGCTGATCAACAAACTCCAATGATATGGCGTGGTCCTATGGTAACAAGTGCAATTAAAACTTTTACTCAAAAAGTTAACTGGAAAGATTTAGATTTTATTATCGTTGATATGCCCCCAGGGACTGGCGATACTCAGCTGACATTTTCGCAAGAAATAAAAATGGATGGTGCGATAATTGTAAGTACACCTCAAGAAGTAGCTCTTTTAGATGTTAAAAGGGGGATTAAAATGTTTGATAAACTTGGAGTTAAAATTTTAGGTTTAGTTGATAACATGAGTTTTTTCATTGGAGACGATGGAAAAAAATATAAAATTTTTGGAGAAGGTGGGGTTAAAAAAACTGCAGAAGAATTTCAAAAAGAATTTTTAGGTGAAATTCCAATTAATCCTGAAATAGGTAAAACTGGAGATCAAGGAAAGCCGATTGTGGAAACAAATCCGGAGCATGAAATTTCTAAAATATATTTAAATTTTGCTGAAAAAATTAAATCAACTTATCTTTAATATCAAAAGCAGTCATTAATTCATTCCACTCTCTTTTAGACAATCCAGAACTTTCAACATCTACATTTTCACCCTTGATAAATTTTTGAATAATTAATTTTCCTTTTGCAGAAACCTCGGTGCCACCAACTCTATAATCCATAAAAGCATCATAAGTTGTAGGAACCCATTTTTTTACAGTATCCAGCATTATGTCAGCATATACTCTAATTTCGTATTGAGCATGACTATCAGCTCTTAATCTTAAAAAATTCATTAAGTTTAATAAATCAGTTTTCCAATACCATTGAGTATAGGTATTTAGTGTTAAATTCATTCTAGCAAGTTCTCTTGCTAAACCTTTTTTATTTTCATCAATAATTGATCCATCAAATCTTTCATTAAGCATAGTCTCATAGTTATCATAGGTTCTCTCAGCATCACTTTTTAAAAGTTCCAAAACTTCCTCTGCCTGTTTTCCTTCCAAGACATCTCCTCTTCCTTGTCGGTTACTAGTTGATTGAGCAGCTAAATTTTCCTGTGATGGCAAATAAAATTCTTTATCTAAAATTGAATATCTTGCAGAATATTCATTAACATTTGCAGTTCTATGTCTAATCCATTGTCTTGCAATAAATATTGGAAGCTTAACATGATATTTAATTTCACACATTTCAAATGGAGTACTGTGCCAATGCCTCATCAAATATTTTATTAAACCTTTATCAGTTGAAACTTGTTTGGTTCCTTTTCCGTACGATACTCTGGCTGACTGAACTATGGATGAGTCATCACCCATATAATCAACAACTCTTACAAAACCATGATCTAAAGCTGGAATTGCTTCATATAGGATTTTTTCAAGCTCAGGAGCAGTAACTCTTTTCGTTTGATTGCTTTGAGATTGTTGATTTTTTATCTCCTCTTGTTGTTCTTTAGTTAATTTCATGATTGTTATTGAATCTGTTGTAATTACTTTTATATTAATAATGTTGGTTTTCCAACTACGACGATAAACGAATTTCGTAATAACCATTGCGGACGTGGGGGCAGTACCCACCACCTCCACCATTACAACTTATGGGGGTGAACTAGATTCGACGGGTGACTAAAGGCTATTCTTTCGTTCGGGATTGTTCCACCGTGACGGGCTATTTTATAATTGCTAACGAAAGTTACGCACTTGCTGCATAATTAACTTAGTTAATTAAGCAAACGGGGTCTGGGGCACCTGGCAACAGAACGCCCCTCAATTATGCAAAACTTCTATAAAATATTAATAAAGAAATAAAATAAAATTTTTAAAATATATCTTCAATTGGTTGAAAACATAAATCTGCTATAAAGGGTTTAGCCGTGATAATTTTCGTTAATATAAAATTATTTTTGTTCATCAAATTCATAATATCTTGAAGTTTGTAGACTCCTTCAAGAGATTCATGATTGTGCCTTACCTCTGCAATGACAAATTTTGTATATTTTAACGTCTCGCATGCACCAACTATTACATCATATTCGTATCCCTCAGTATCAACTTTAATTCCTATTCTTCCTAAACTTTTTTTATCTTTTAAAACAGTATCTAATTTTTTTAATTGTAATTTTATAATTTTATCATAATCACACTTCATATTAATTGAGGAAATTTCTAATAATGAACTATATCCTCGTTTTCTTTGCAATTTCATTTCTAATTGCTTATCATCATCTTTACCAAGAGCAACTTGGTAAAATTCTAATTCTCTAGTTTTTGAAACTTCTTGTGCATATTTTTTTGCTTCATCAAGAGGATCTATTAATATTAATTTTGAATTTTTAAAATAATTATAAAAATCTTTTGCACCATTAGGTCCAACACCAATATCAATTAAAGTATCTATTTGAGGCAAACTACTCAATTGTTGCCAATCAATATACATTCCTGTTTTTTCATAAAACTTTTTTGTCATATTTTATAAAACTTCATCTATCTTTTGGATATTGACTATACAAAATTTTTTTAATTACAACCTTTTAGTTTGGTTAATTCCGCTTGTGCTGCAGACAATCTTGCTATTGGTACTCTAAAAGGTGAACATGAAACATAATTAAGTCCTATTCTAGAACAAAAATATATACTTTGAGGATCTCCACCATGTTCTCCACAAATTCCCAATTTTAGATTTTTGTTTTGTTTTCGTCCTTTTTCTACAGCAATCTCTACTAAATCTGAAACACCTTCATCAATTGAAATAAAAGGGTCTACAGAAAATATTTTGTTTTCTAAATAATCATTTAAAAATTTACCACTATCATCCCTACTAATCCCGAAAGTAGTTTGTGTTAAATCATTTGTTCCAAAACTAAAAAACTCAGCATGTTTAGCAATTTCCTTTGCTTTTATTGCTGCTCTGGGTAATTCAATCATTGTACCAACTAAAAATTCTATTTTCAAATTATGTTCTTGTTGAACTTGACTTGCAGTTCTAATTACTAAATCTTTCATAATTTTTATCTCAGCCTCTGTTGAAACCAAAGGAATCATTATTTCAGGAAAGGCTGAGTTTATTTTATTTTTTTTAAGTTCTGCTAAAGCTTCAAATATTGCTCTACATTGCATTTCATAGATTTCAGGAAAAGAAATTCCCAAACGACAACCTCTATGACCTAGCATTGGATTTTGTTCGTGAAGCTCATCAATTCTAGACTCAACCTCTTTAATTGGAAGATTAACTATTTTAGCAACTTCATTAATTTCATTATTTGTTCTTGGTAAGAATTCATGCAATGGTGGGTCTAACAATCTAACTGTAACTGGTAATCCACCCATAATTTGAAATATATCTATAAAATCTTTTCTTTGATGTGGTAATAACTTTTCTAATGCTACTGCTCTATCCTCTTTTGATTTGGATAATATCATTTCTCTTACAGATAAAATCCTTTCTTCATCAAAAAACATGTGCTCTGTCCTGCAAAGCCCAATGCCTTCTGCACCAAAATCTTTTGCAGTTTTAGTATCCTTTGGTGTCTCTGAATTTGTTCTTACTCTTAGTTTTCTAAAATTATCCGCCCAAGACATCAGTTTTGAAAAATCACCTGATATTTCTGGTTTTACTGTTGAAACACTTCCAGAAATAATCCTACCGGTAGAACCATCAATCGTTATTATATCTCCCTCTTTAATATCCATTGAAGAAGTTTTAAAAGATTTGTTTTCATAGTTTATATCAATTTCACTAGAACCAGAAACACATGGCCTTCCCATTCCTCTAGCAACAACCGCAGCATGACTTGTCATTCCCCCTCTGGCTGTCAAAATTCCTTTAGCAGCATGCATTCCTTGTATATCTTCTGGTGAAGTCTCTACTCTTACCAAAATTGTATCTTGCATCATTGAATTTAGTCTTTCAGCTTCCTCAGAAGTAAATACAACTTTGCCACTAGCAGCACCTGGCGATGCAGGTAAGCCATTTGCTATTACATTAATTGAACTTTTTTCATCTAAAGTAGGATGCAAGAGTGTATCTAAAGAATTTGGATCAATTCTTAATACAGCTTCTTTTTTTGAAATTAATTTTTCATTAACCATATCAACAGCAATTTTTACTGCTGATTTTGCTGTTCTTTTTCCCGATCTAGTTTGAAGCATCCATAGTTTTTTATTTTCAACTGTGAACTCTACATCCTGCATATCTTTGTAATGTTTTTCTAATTTTTTCAAAATTTTTTGAAGTTCTTTAAAAACTTTTGGCATAGATTCTTCCATTGATAATTCTATTACTTTGGCATCTTGCCTAGCTTTTTTAGTAATATATTGAGGAGTTCTTGTACCCGCTACAACATCTTCTCCTTGTGCATTAATTAAATACTCACCATATATTTCATTTAACCCGTCAGATGGATTTCTAGTAAAAACAACTCCTGTTGCACAATCATTACCCATATTTCCAAAAACCATTGATTGAACATTTACTGCTGTTCCCCACTCGGCTGGGATTTGATTTAGTTTTCTATAAACTTTAGCTCTATTGCTTTCCCACGATAAAAATACAGCACTTATTGCTCCTAGCAATTGTTGATATACATCTTGAGGAAAATCTTTTTTTGCCTTTTCTTTTACTGTTCTTTTAAAATCTTCAATTAATCCATCCCAATCACTTTCATCTAAATCTGTATCTAACAAAACACCTTTCGTAAGTTTATAATTTTCAATTAATTCCTCAAAATGATAACCTTCTACACCCATTACAACATTACCGTACATTTGAATGAATCTTCTATAACTGTCTTTAGCAAATCTTCCATTTGAAGTTTTAATTGCTAAAGCTTTTACTGTTTTATCGTTCAGACCCAAATTTAGAATAGTATCCATCATACCTGGCATTGATACTCTTGCACCAGACCGCACAGACAACAAAAGTGGATTTTTTAAGTCCCCAAATTTCTTAGAAACATCTTTTTCGATTAATTTTAATTCTTTTTTAATTTGAGAAATTAAATTTTTATTTAATTTTTTTTTATCCTTATAAAAAATTTCACAAACTTTTGTAGATATTGTAAAACCAGGAGGTACTGGAAGACCCATTCTTCCCATTTCAGAAAGATTAGCGCCTTTTCCACCTAAAAAGTTTTTAGGATTTTTAATTTTTTTACTATCCTTAGAATTAAAGTTTAAAATAAGTTTTTTCATTAGCGGGAGTCGATTAGAGCAAAATTAACATAATTGTTGAACGTTTTACACATCATTTGGATTAGTTCCAGTCTATTCTTCTTTATGACCAGATCATCTTCGTTCACAATTACATTATCAAAAAAGTCAAAAACCTCTCGTTTGACGCTAGCTAAATTGTCCAATGTTTGAACATAATTTTCATCTTTATTTATGCCTGAAAAATATTTCCTTAATTCACTAATTTTTTTAAATAAGTTTTTTTCTAACTCAGTTTTAAAAATTCCAGGGTCAGTTGTATTTGATAATTCTATTTTATCTTTTTTTAATTCACCGTCTAAAATGTTTGAGGCTCTTTTATAACTTGCAATAATATCTAAACCATTTGGTTTGTTAATAATTTTATTTAAATGTTTAGCTTTATTAAAAATAATAACAGATTGATCTAAGTTAAAAGAGCTAGTTGATGCTTGAATTATATCATTTCTAATATTTTCTTCCTTCATGTGATATTTTAATCTATCCATTAAAAAATCTGATAATTCATTTTGTAGGGATTGGTTATCAATTTCAAAACCTTGATCTAAATACAGGCTTAAAGAATAATTTATTAGATCTTTTATTTTAAAATCTTTTTTATTTTCAACTATTATTCTTATTACCCCCAATGCTAATCTTCTTAGAGCATACGGATCTTTCGAACTTGTTGGTTTTTGATTTAAACCAAAAAAACCAACTAAAGTATCTATCTTATCAGCCAAAGAAAGAGCTATGCTAAATGGTTTTTTTGGAACTCTTGAACCTGAACCTGTAGGTAAATATTGCTCACTTATCGCCAAAGCTAAATCTTTATCAAAACCTTGCGCGTTAGCAAAATAACCTCCCATTACACCTTGGAGTTCTGGAAATTCACCTACTAGTTCTGATAATAAATCAACTTTACAAATTGATGCTGACAATTCAACTTTTTCTTTGCTGATTAAAAGTTCATCAGATATCATTCCACCCAATTTTCTCATTCTTTGTGCTTTATCGAAATAACTTCCTAATCCTTTAAAATAATTCATTGACTTTAATTCAGTAACTTTTTTGACCATATTTTGAGATTTATCTTTTTTCCAAAAAAATTCTGCATCACTTAATCTTGCTTCAACTACTCTTTCATTTCCTAATTTAATTAATCCCTTTTTATCTTTTTTATTTGCAACCACTAAAAACTCATTGGTAATATTTTCTTTATTATCAAATATAGGAAAATATTTTTGATGGTATTGCATGGTAATAATTAATATTTCTTTTGGAATATTTAAAAATTTTTTATCAAATTCACAAAGAAGGATATTTGGTTGATCTGTTAAATCTACAACTTCATTAAGTAATCTAGGATTATGTTGGATCTTAATATTTTTATTTTTTAAAATATTGTTAAATTTTTTTTCTATTAATTTTTTTCTTTCATTGTGATCAACAATAATGTCAATTTTTTTAAAAAAACTTTTATAATTTTTAAATTCTAAGAAAGACTTTTTATTTTCCTCAAATTCTTTATCAATAAAAGTTGAGTTAGAAGATGTTAGGTGATGAAAATTAAAATTTAACCTTTTTTTATCAAATACAGCTAGAATTGACTTTAAAGGTCTACCCCAATTTAGGTCAAAAGTTCCCCAATACATTGATTTTTTCCATTGAATTTTATTTAATAATATTGGGATAAATTCCTCTAATAATTCATGTGTATGCAATTTTTTTGATTTTGTCTTGAAAAAATAAAATTCCCCTTTGTCTGTTTTTTTTTGGTAGAGATCCTTTTTTAAGATTTTATTTGACCTAACAAACCCCTCGAGTGCTGTCTCTGGTGACTTGATATTTGGACCTTTAATCTCCTCAGATTTTAGTACAACATTTTTTTGAACACCTTCAAATAATACCACTAATCTATTTGGTGTTGAATATGACGAGCTTTTTTTAAATAAAATTGATTTTTCTAAAAATAAATCATTAAAATTTTTAAGTAAGTCTTCCCTTAAATTTTGTTGAAGATTTGAAGGTATTTCTTCACTAAATAATTCTAAAAAAAACTCTGACATTACTTTTGACTATCTAACCAAACGCCTGCTGCAGATTTTGTAATGTCTCTTATTCTAGCAATATAACCTGCTCTTTGTGCAACACTGATTGCGCCTCTTGCATCTAAAATATTAAACACATGACTGGCTTTTAAACATTGATCATAAGCTGGTAAAGAAATTTTTTTTTCTACTAAATCTTTTGCCTCAGACTCATGCATTTCAAACATTTTCAAGAGTGTTTCTACATTCGCGTGTTCAAAATTGTATGCTGAAAATTCTTTTTCGGCTTGATGAAATACTTCGTGATATTTTACACCTTCATCATTCCATAATAAATCATAAACGTTTTTTTCTTTTTGAGTGAACATACAAATTCTTTCCAAACCATAAGTGATTTCAACTGATACAGGTTTACAATCAAATCCAGCCATCTGTTGAAAATAGGTGAATTGAGTAATTTCCATTCCATCACACCATACTTCCCATCCCAATCCTGCAGCACCTAATGTTGGACTTTCCCAATCATCTTCAACAAACCTTATATCATGATCATTATGATCTATTCCTATAGAAGATAAACTATTTAAATAAAGTTTTTTTATATTTTCTGGCGAAGGTTTAATTAAAACTTGAAATTGATAATAGTGTTGCAACCTGTTTGGATTATCTCCATATCTTCCATCTGTAGGTCTTCTTGATGGTTGTACGTAAGCTGCTTTCCATGGTTTAGTTCCAAGTGATCTTAGGGTAGTAGCTGGATGAAAAGTTCCTGCACCAACCTCCATATCATAAGGCTGAAGAATAATGCATCCTTTTTTACTCCAAAACTTCTGAAGATTTAAAATTGTATCTTGGAATGTTTGAATTTTTTTTTTTTGTTTTTTTGCTTTAGAAACCATATCTTTGCCAAATTGATCTTTCATCTAAAATACTTGCTATTTGATCTACTTGATTGTTCGATGAAGAAAGTTTTTGACTTAACCATCCTTTTGATTTTTCAAATTTTTTAATAATTATATCTTCACCAAATTTATCTTTTAATATTTCATGTGCGTTACCTATTCCGTCAATCAATCCTAAATTTTTTGCTTTACTGCCTGACCAAAACTCACCTGAAAAAAGTTCTACATCAGATTTGTTTAATTTTGATCCTCTACTTTTTTCAACAACATCTATAAAGTCTTTATGAAGATCCAATTGAATATTTTTTAATCTTTCAATATCCTCGTTTTTTTCTTCTAAAAATGGATCAAGTGTGCTTTTGTTTTTGCCAGCAGTATGAACTCTTCTTTCAACCCCAATTTTTTTTATCAACTCTGTAAATCCAAAAGAAGAATATATCACTCCTATGGATCCAATTATTGAACTTGAATTTGCATAAATTTCGTCCCCAGCACAAGAAATCAAATAGCCTCCAGAAGCTGCTACATCTTCAGCGAATACAATAACTTTTTTTTTATGTTTTTTTGCTTGTTGTCTAATAAAGCTGTAGATTAGATGAGATTGAACTGGCGATCCTCCTGGAGAATTGATTGATATAGCAACACATGCCGCTTTTTTTAGAGAAAAAGCCTTTTTAATTAGTTCTTCTTGACCTGCAAAATCAATACCTTGTTTAAATTTTCCTGCATTACCAATAACCCCACTTAATTTTAAGTGAGCAACAATTTTTTTCTTTTTAAAAAAAGAGAACATAGGTAAGTCTTATAGAATTATTTATTGAATATAAAGACTACTTATAATTGAAGAAACTGGTGCGTCAATTGATAAGTAATATATATAAACAAATTATACTAATTTAAAAATCTTATGGGAACAGTTGTACAGCTTAAAAATCAAATAAATGATTCATATTTTCAACTTAAAGACTCGGTTGAAGAAAAACTGGTTTTAACCGAAGAAAAAATAAAATCAAAATTGTCTAGTGATGTACAGCTGGTTCAAAAAATGACAGATTATCATATAGAAACTGGAGGAAAAAGACTAAGAGCTTTACTAACTTTGGGTAGTGCAAAATTATGCGGTTACTCTAAAGGCTCTAGAGATATAAATTTAGCTGCGTGTGTTGAATTAATTCACAGCGCAACATTGATGCATGATGATGTAATTGATGAAGGCACTGTTAGAAGAGGAAAAGAAACTTTAAACAAAGTTTGGGATAATCATTCGTCAGTTTTAATTGGAGATTATCTATTGAGTAGATGTTTTGAAATGATGGTAGAAGACGGAAACCTAGAAGTTTTAAAATTATTATCGTCCACTTCATCTAAGATTGCTCAAGGAGAAGTTCTACAACTTCAACACAAAGGTGAAGTTGATATGCTAGAAGAAACATATTTAAAAATAATCTCAGCAAAAACTGCAGAGTTATTTGCAGCAGCAACTAAAGTTGGTGCTATTTTATCTGATGCAGAAAATAAAGAAAAAGATGCTTTAGAATTTTATGGAAGAAACTTGGGATTAACTTTTCAAATAGCAGACGATACACTAGACTATAATGCTGAGCTCAAACAATTCGGTAAAAAAATTGGTCAAGATTTTTTTGAAGGAAAAATTACCTTACCAATAATTTTACTTTTTCAAAAATTAGGAAATGATGAAAAGAAAATTTTATCAAATATGTTTAAAAAAGAGTTAAGAACAAAAGAAGACTTTAATGAAATTATTGCTCTTATAAATAAGTATAAAATAATTCAGGAATGCTATCAAAAAGCACAGCACTATATAAATTTAGCTTCAAATTCTCTAAGTGTATTTAAAGATTCTGAAGAAAAAAATATTCTTAAAAGATTAACATCATTTAGTTTATCAAGAAATTTTTAAGGACTTAATAAAGACTTTATCCACTTCCCAGAGTTATCTTTATTGTATTTTAATCTCTCGTGGATTCTGTTCTCACCGTCTAACCAAAATTCAATACTATCTGGAGATAAAATCCATCCAGACCAATGACTTGGTCTTGGTACATCTGATTTGTTGCTGTATTTTTTTTTGTAATCTTGTATAGATTTTAACAATTGTTCTCGCGAATTTAATTCTTCACTTTGCTTAGAAGCCCATGCTCCTATCCGACTTTCATACGCTCTAGATGAATAATATTCATCTGCAACCTGATCAGAAACTAATGACACCTTTCCATTAATTCTTATTTGTCTTAGGAGGCTTTTCCAATGGAAACACATCGCAGCATACGGATTTTCTTTTAATTCATTTCCCTTTTGACTATTTAAATTTGTATAAAATACAAATCCATCCTTGTTGAAATCTTTAAGTAAAACCATTCTAACTGAAGGAATATTTTTTTTATTTGACGTGGCCAAAGCAACAGCGTTTGGATCATTTGGCTCAGTTTTCTTTGCTTCCTCCATCCATTCATCAAATAAATGAATTGGATCATCTATATCAAGAAAGCAACTATTAAGACCTAAAGAGTTTTTTTGATTCATAATTTAAACAAAATAATCTATATAATATAAATAATGTCATTTAATACTTTTGGAAAGCTATTTCGTTTCACAACTTGGGGAGAGTCTCATGGGCCTGCAATTGGTTGTATTGTTGATGGTTGCCCTCCAAACATAAATCTTAAAGAGCAAGATATTCAAATAGAATTAGACAAAAGAAAACCAGGACAATCTAAATTTACAACTCAGCGAAAAGAGGATGACAAAGTTCAAATATTGTCAGGAGTATTTGAGGGAAAAACTACAGGAACACCCATTTCACTTATAATCTACAATAAAGATATGAGATCCAAAGATTATAGTAATATTAAAGATAAGTTCAGGCCAGGTCATGCGGATTTTACTTATTTTAAAAAATATGGAATTAGAGACTATAGAGGTGGTGGTAGATCTTCTGCGAGAGAAACTGCAGCAAGAGTTGCGGCTGGTGCAATCGCAAAAGTTGTACTTCAAAAAAAATTAGGTAATAAATTTAAAGTAATTGGTGCAGTAACTCAGCTAGGAATTCTTGGATGTGATACAAATCAATGGAACGATAAAGTAATTTCAAAAAATCCATTTTTTTGTCCAGATAAATCAATGATTAAATTATGGGAAAAATATTTGCTTGGTGTAAGAAAATCAGGATCTTCTTGTGGAGCAGTGATCGAAATAAGAGCAAGAGGTATCCCAGTTGGTTTAGGTGCTCCAATTTATTCAAAATTGGATACTGACATAGCTTCAGGTCTAATGAGTATTAATGCAGTTAAGGGTGTAAATATTGGAGCAGGAATGAACTCAGCACAATTAAGTGGAGAACAAAATTCAGATGAAATTTCTTCAAAAGGAAATAAATTAAAATTCAATTCAAATAAAGCAGGTGGAATTCTTGGTGGAATTTCTACGGGCCAAGAAATTATTGCATCTTTTGCTGTCAAACCAACATCGTCAATTTTAACTAGTAGAAAAACTATAAATAAATTTGGGAAAAATACTTCAATATCTGTTAAAGGTAGACATGATCCTTGTGTAGGAATTAGAGCTGTACCAATTGGTGAGGCTATGATGAACTGTGTTTTACTTGACCACTACTTAATGAATAAAGCCCAGTGTGGTTAGTTTAAATTAATTTTTCACAACTCTTATTGTCTCCTTTTGAAACAAAATATCAGATATTTTCTTAGAAATTTGAGAACTGTTTAATCCAGCTTTATCGTACATTTTTTTTGGATCATTTTGTTCAATAAATTCATCTGGTAAAGTCATTGATCTAAATTTTAAACCTTTATCAAATACTCCTCTTTCAGCTAATAAATTTTTAACATGAGAACCAAAACCACCTATTGATCCCTCTTCAATAGTTATCATAAGCTCATGTTCCTTAGCAGATTTTAATATAAGTTCCTCGTCTAAAGGCTTTGCAAATCTGGCATCTATCAAAGTTGTTGAAACCCCTTTTGCTTTTAATTCCTCTAAAGCTAACTTGCACTCCTCAAGTCGAGTACCGAGGTTTAAAATACAAACTTGTGTCCCTTGTTGAACGACTCTTCCTTTACCAATTTCAATTTTTTCGTCTATTGATGGGAGATCAACACCTACTCCAGTTCCTCTTGGATATCTAATTGCAGAAGGTCTGTCATTTATATCTACTGAAGTATTAATCATTTTAACAAGTTCAGCTTCATCACTTGCTGCCATTACTACAAAGTTTGGTAAAGTTGATAAGTAAGTTATATCAAATGACCCAGCATGTGTTGATCCATCAGCACCAACTAATCCTGCTCTATCTATCGCAAATCTAACTGGTAAACTTTGGATGGCAACATCGTGGACAACTTGATCATATGCTCTCTGTAAAAATGTAGAATAAATTGCAGCATATGGTTTGTATCCTTCGGTTGCTAGACCGGCTGCAAAAGTTACAGCATGTTGTTCCGCTATTCCAACATCAAACATTCTATTTGGAAACTCCTTGCCAAAAATATCCATACCAGTCCCTCCAGGCATCGCAGCTGTTATTCCTACTATTTTGCTATCTTTTTTAGCATGTTTAACTAACGTGTTTGCAAATACTTTTGTATAAGCTGGAAGATTTGATTTGCTCTTTAATTGTTCGCCAGTCTCAACATTAAATTTTGACACTCCATGATAATGATCATTTGCTTTTTCTGCATAAGAATAACCTTTTCCTTTTTGAGTTTTGATATGAATCATTATAGGACCCTCATGTCTTGATTCTTTTGCATTTTTTAAAATTGGAACTAGGCTTGATAAATCATGACCATCTATAGGACCTGCATAATAAAAACCAAGTGAACTAAACAATGTACCTCCGGTAACTGCTGAACGGAAAAAATCCTCTGCTTTTCCTGCTTTAGCACTAAATCTTTTTGAAAATGCAGATGTAATTAATTTTAAGGTTTCTCTAAGACTAAAATATATTTTACCAGTAAATAATTTTGCCAAGTAAGTTCTCATTGCTCCAGCTGGTTTTGCAATTGACATGTCGTTATCATTTAAAATAACAATCATTTTTGTCTTAGATGCTCCAGCATTATTCATGGCTTCATAAGCCATACCTGCGCTAATTGCTCCATCACCTATTACAGCTATTACATTGGAAGACTTATTTTCTAATTTATTTGCCTCTGCAATTCCTAATGCAGATGAAATAGATGTTGAACTATGTGCTGCTCCAAATGGGTCATACTCACTTTCAGATCTTTTTGTAAAACCTGATAAACCATCGCCCTGTCGTAAAGTTCTAATTTTATCTTTTCTTCCAGTTAAAATTTTATGTGGGTAAGATTGATGGCCAACATCCCATATTAATTTATCATTTGGGGTATCAAAAACATAATGAAGTGCAACTGTCAATTCAACAACTCCCAAACCAGCACCAAGGTGACCTCCTGTTTCTGAAACAGCACTTATCATTTCCTCCCTCACCTCATCTGCTACTTTTTGTAAATTATTTTCAGAAACTTTTCTTAAATCAGATGGAAAATTGATGTTATCTAAAAATTGATAATTTTTTTTCATTTTTTTCTATTCAGTATATAGCCTAATGTTTCATTTATTTTTTCAGATCTTGAACCATATTTTCTTAAATTCTTATTAATATCTTTTATTATCTTATCACAATACTTAAGTGAGTCATCATAGCCTATTAAATTTATAAGTGTTGCCTTGCCTTTTTTTTGATCTTTTCCTGTTTTTTTCCCAGCTTCCTTAGAATTACTTTTCAGATCAATTAAATCATCAGCTATTTGGAATAATAAACCAATTTTTGATCCAATATTTTCAAAAAATTTAATTTCTTGGATTGTTTTTTTCTTAATTATCGCTGGAGCTGCACAACAAAAACTAAATAACATTCCAGTTTTTTTTATTTCCATTTCTAATATTTTATTCCTTGATATTTTCTTTCTCTCATAACTTAAATCTAAATATTGCCCACCAGCTATTCCTAGATGTCCTGAACATTCTGATAATTTTTTAATTAGGTTGATCTTGATCTTTTCATTTAATTTCAATTTAGGACTTGATAAAATTTCAAAAGCTAAAGTCAGTAATGAATTTCCTGCCAGAACTGCTGTAGACTCACCAAATTTAATGTGAGCTGAAGGTTTTCCTCTTCTTATATCATCATCATCCATGCAGGGTAGATCATCGTGAATAAGAGAATAAGCATGAATACATTCAACAGCCGACCCAACTATTATCAATGTTTTATAATCTATTGAAAATAATGACCCTAAGTCCATTAAGATTTTAGATCTTATCTTTTTTCCACCTGGAAACAAACCATACTTCATGGGTGACTTTAGCTGAGAATATTTCTGTGAATTAATATATTTTTTAAGGAAAATATTTGTATCCTTAGCTATTTTATTAAGCTGTTTTTTCATTTTTTTTAGTTATCTCTTTAATCTTTTTATTTGTCTCTTCCCCAATAGATTTAAAATTTTTATGAAATTTCTTTTCAATAATATTATTTAATTTTAGAAGTTCTTGATAACTATCAACTGAATTGTTTAAATCATTTTCCTTCTCTAGAGACTCTATAATCTTATTTGCTTTTTCTGTAAGCTCCTCAACTGAATACTGATCATAATCAAGTGGTAATATTTTATCTTTCATATAATAATAATTATTAATACATGAAATCTGTTCAATCAAATATCAAAAAAGCAAAAAAATATTTAGATAATAATCATTGTGTTGCGGTACCAACAGAAACTGTTTATGGATTGGCTGCAAACGCTTACTCGAATAGTGCAGTTAAGAAAATATTTAGTCTTAAAAAAAGACCATTAAATAATCCTCTAATTGTCCATTATTACGATATTCAAAGACTTAAAGAGGACTGTGATATAAATGATAATTTAGTTAAACTTTACAAAAAATTTTCTCCAGGTCCGATAACTTATGTTCTGAAATTAAAAAATAACTCAAAAATATCTAAATTTGTCACTAATAATAAAAAAAGTATTGCCGTACGTTTCCCTAAACATAAATTGTTAAGAAATTTATTAAAAAATTTAGATTATCCAGTAGCGGCTCCTAGTGCAAATATATCCTCAAGATTAAGTTCAGTTAAACCATCTGATGTAAAAGAAGAATTTGGTTCAAAAATAAAATATATTTTAAATGGAGGAAAAAGTAAAATTGGAGTTGAGTCTACAATACTAAACCTTTTAGAAAAGCCCTCACTTTTAAGATATGGAGGCCTAGATACTAAAAAAATCGAAAATGTTTTAAAAAAAAAATTATTAATTAATACAAATTCAAAAAAGAAATTATCACCTGGTTTATTTCCATTACATTACTCACCTGGGATACCTTTAAGAGTCAATGTTAAAAAACCAAAAAAAGATGAGGCTTATTTATTAATTAAAAAAAGAAAATCAAAATTAAAAAACTATTATTATTTATCCAAAATGAAAAATATAGATGAAGCTGCAAAGAATTTATATTCAACTTTAAGAAAAATTAAAAACGATGGTTTTAAAAAAATTGCAGTCGAAAAGATACCAAACAAAGGTCTTGGCAAAACAATTAATGATAGATTAAAGAGGGCCTCTAAATATTGATGACAAATTCTATTGAAGTAATAAATCTATCAAAAAAATATAAAGATAAAGTAGCAGTAACTAATATAAATTTTAAAATTAATGAAAATGAAATGGTTGGTTTATTGGGACCTAATGGATGTGGAAAAACTACAACTATTGGAATGATTTTAGGATTATTAAAACCAAGTAGTGGTGAGGTTTTAATCAACGGAGAAAATATTGAAAAAAACAAAATCTCACTTCTTCACAAAATGAATTTTATTTCACCATATATTGAATTACCTAAAAAACTTAAAGTTAAACAAAATTTAATTGTTTATGGAAAATTATATAATATTCAAAATTTAAATGACCGAATAGATCACCTTGCAAATAAACTTAGATTAAAAGACCTTTTAAACAAAATTACAGGAGAACTTTCTTCTGGACAAAAAAACAGGGTAAGTCTTGCTAAAGCTTTAATAAATGATCCAACGGTACTTTTGTTGGATGAACCCACTGCTTCATTAGATCCTGAAACTGGTGATTTTGTAAGATCGTTTTTAGAAGAATACAAAAAGGAAAAAAAAATATCAGTTTTGCTTGCCTCTCATAATATGGAAGAAGTAAAAAGATTATGTAGTTCTGTTTTAATGATGAAAGATGGTTTAATAGTGGATAGAGGAACTCCTGAAGAGTTAATAACAAAGTATGGAAGAAGAAATTTAGAAGAAGTATTTTTAGAAATTGCGAGAAAATAAAAATGAATTTAATGAGAATTTATGGTCTTTTTTTAAGACACTTTTATTTAATAACTAGATCATTTCCAAGAATATTAGACTTAATTTATTGGCCTTCAATTCAAATTACTCTCTGGGGATTTATTTCTAATTTTTTTGCAGCTCATAGCACTTACTACAGTGGTGCGGTAGGAGTTATTCTTTCATGTGCAATTCTTTACGATTTTTTATTTAGAACCAGTATTGGCTTTAATATGTTATTTTTGGAGGAGATTTGGAGCAGAAACTTTACAAACCTATTTATTGCTCCTATGAAAATTAGTGAGATAATTATCTCTTTAGTTTTAACAGCTTTAATTAGAGCTTTAATTGGTTTAATACCAGCAATATTGTTAACTTCTCCATTGTTTGGAATTTCATTGTTAAAACTTGGTCTTCCTTTGGCTTTTCTTTTCTTAAGTTTATATTTATTTGGAATTACGCTTGGTCTACTTGTGTCAGCAGGATTATTAAGATTTGGTCCATCTTTTGAAAATATTGCATGGTCTACCATGTTTTTGTTAGCACCTTTTGGCTGTATATACTACCCAGTTGAAACACTGCCAGGAATCTTCCAATCAATCGCTTTCGCATTGCCATTAGTATATATTTTTGAGGAGACTAGAAATATTTTAGTTAATGGAACAGTCAATTATGAAAATATAATAAATGCAGTCTATCTTAATGGGTTTTATTTAATTTTATCAATATCCGTATTTTATTACTCTTTCGATAAAGCAAGAGAAAAAGGAACTTTGATAAACATGGGAGAATAAATTGGTGCGCCTGCTAGGAGTCGAACCCAGAACCTCCTGATCCGAAGTCAGGCGCTCTATCCAGTTGAGCTACAAGCGCATATAGTATTAATATTATATTTTATGGAAAAAAACATTAATTTTATAGTCAAAGAGGATGAGAAAAATTTAAGGGTTGATGTTTTAATTAACAAAAGAGAGGAATTAATTAGCAGAACTAGAATTAAAAATTTAATTTTGAAGGAAAAGTTAACACTAAATAATGAAATAATTAAAAGTCCATCAAAAAAAGTCTCGATTGGTGACACTATAAATCTTAAAATCCCAGAGCCTGAAATAGCATCCCTTAAACCTTACGAATTTAAATTAGAAATAATATATGAAGATAATGACCTATTAGTTATTAATAAACCTGCTGGAATAATCATGCATCCAGGGGCTGGGAATTATGAAAAAACAATTGTTAATGCATTGATGCATTATAATAAGAATTCTTTATCAAATATAGGTGATGAGTTAAGACCTGGTATTGTTCATAGAATTGATAAAAACACATCTGGTTTAGTTGTAATTGCAAAAAACAATGAAACTCATGAAAATTTATCAAAACAATTTGGTGATCATACAATTATAAGAGAGTACCAACTTTTAATATGGGGAAAATTAAGACCATCTTCAGGAAGGATTGAAACATTTATAACTCGCAGTTCAAAAAATAGACAACTTATGGAAGTTAGTAGCGCTAAAGGTAAGAAAGCTATAACAAATTATAAAACACTTGAAATTTTTGAAAATCAGAAAACCCCAACTTTAAGTTTAGTTGAATGTAAATTAGAAACAGGAAGAACACATCAAATAAGAGTCCATATGAATTACAAAGGTAATAGTCTAGTTGGAGATGATAAATATAAAAAAAAATATAAAAAATTAAAAAATATTGATTTAGACATCCAAAATTCAATTAGTAAATTAAATAGACAATTCCTGCATGCAAAAACTTTAGGATTTATGCATCCACGTACTAAGAAAGAGATGATTTTTTCCTCACTTTTGCCAAAAGATCTAAATAATATTCTAAAAATGCTTAGAAACACTGAAGAATAAATTATTGAAAATTATCTATAATTAATTAAATAAACACTTCTATGAGCACAACAATGAGTAACAATCTGCCAACCCTTTCTAATGAAGGTGGGCTATCTGCATATTTAGAGCAGATTAAAAAATTTCCGATGTTAGCTGCAGAAGAAGAATATATGCTAGCAAAAAACTGGAAAACAACTGGTAATATTAAAGCTGCAGAAAAACTAGTCACTAGTCACTTAAGATTAGTTGCAAAGATTGCTATGGGCTACAAAGGATATGGTTTGCCTATTAATGAAATGATTTCAGAGGGAAATGTAGGTCTTATGCAAGCTGTTAAGAAATTTGAACCAGAAAAAGGTTTTAGATTGGCAACTTATGCGATGTGGTGGATTAAGGCTTCTATTCAAGAATATATTTTAAGATCTTGGAGTCTTGTCAAAATTGGAACTACTACTGCTCAAAAAAAATTATTTTTTAATTTAAAGAAAATTAAAAACCAAATTTCTCCAGAAACTGAAGGTGACTTAAGAGATGAACACGTTAATCATATAGCTAATAAGCTCGATGTAAGTAAAGAAGAAGTCGTTTCAATGAATAGAAGACTTTCAGGAAAGGAGTTCTCACTAAATGCTCAAGTTGGGGAAGATGGAGATGAATGGCAAGACTGGTTGGTTGATAAAGAACTTGATCATGATTTAAAATTTGCTCACCATGAGGAAATGGAGCAAAGAAAAGATTTATTAAAAGACTCTATTAAAGTACTTAACGATAGAGAAAGAGAAATTTTATACTCTAGAAGACTAAATGATGACCCAACTACACTAGAGGATTTAAGTAAAAAATATAAAATTAGCAGAGAAAGAGTTAGACAAATTGAAAATAAAGCTTTTGAAAAACTCCAAAAGCACATGCTTCTCTTAGCTAAATCAAAAAATCTTTTACCTACAAACTAAACTTCAAAAGGGTTTTCAATTAAAATAGTATCATCTCTTTCTGGACTAGTTGAGATACTTGATACTTTTGCACCAATAAAATCTTCTATTGCAAAAATATATTTTTTTGCATTTTCGGGTAATAAGTCTAGATTTTTAACTCCACTTGTAGAAGCTTTCCAACCTGAAAAAGTTTCATAAATTGGTTTTATTTTTATTTGATCTTCTACAGCAGCAGGTAAATAATCTAATCTTTTACCATCAAGCTCGTAAGCAACACACATTTTAATTTCATCTAATTCATCAAGTACATCTAATTTTGTTAAAGCGATACCATCAATCCCTGAAACTTTAATAGTTTGCCTAACTAAAACACCATCAAACCATCCACATCTTCTTTTTCTACTTGTAACAGTTCCAAATTCTTTTCCACGTGTTCCTAGAAGTTCACCAATATCATCTGTTAACTCAGTAGGAAAAGGGCCCTCTCCAACTCTTGTTGTATAAGCTTTTGTAATGCCAAGAACATAATTTATAGAATTAGGACCACAACCAGTTCCTGTAGCTGCGCTCGAAGCAACAGTATTAGATGAAGTTACAAATGGATAAGTTCCATGATCTACATCAAGTAAAATACCTTGGGCTCCTTCGAATAAAATTCTCTTTTTTTGTTTTTTAAATTGATCAATCTTTAACCAAACTGGCTGAGAAAATTCTAATATTTTGGGTGCTATTTTAAGCAAATCAGATTTAAGCTGATCTTTTTTAAAAATTTTTTTTCCTAGACCTTTTCTAATCGTATTATGATGAACTAATACAGAGTCGAGTCTTTGATCTAAATTTTTTTCGGATATTAGATCCATAACTCTTATAGATCTTCTTCCAACTTTATCTTCGTATGCAGGTCCAATTCCACGTCTTGTAGTTCCTATTTTGCTTTTTCCTGCTGCATCCTCTCTAATCTCATCCATTTCTCTATGAAAAGGCAAAATTAAATTTGCAGACTCTGAGATAATAAAATTATTTACATTTACTTCTACACCTTTAGATTTTATTTCATCTATCTCCTCTAATAGAGCCCATGGATCTATGACAACACCGTTGCCAATAATTGATATTTTACCTTTTCTAACTATTCCAGATGGCAGTAGTCTCAATTTATATGTAACACCATCAATCACTAAAGTATGGCCAGCATTGTGACCTCCTTGAAATCTTATTACTACGTCAGCCTGTTCAGATAACCAATCAACAATTTTTCCTTTACCTTCGTCACCCCATTGAGATCCAACAACGACTATATTTTTCATTATTTAAATTTTCTGTTTACTTTTAAGGAAGTGAGATGGTTAATTGGGCCATTACCTTTTCCATATTTAGGGTTTGATTTTATTGCAGAATTTACATACTTAATTCCAAGCTCACAAGATTTCTTTACAGTTTTTCCACATGATAAAAACGTTGTAACTGAGCTAGATAAAGTACAACCTGTACCATGAGTATTCTTTGTTTTGTGACGCTCGCTTTTGAAGATCTTTAGATCTTTTGTGCTTATTAAAATATCTATTACATTTTTATGTTTTAAATGACCACCTTTTATAAGTACATTTTTAGCTCCTAAACCTAGAAGTTTATTAGCGGCAAAAATCATATCCTCTTTTGTTATAATTTTTGTTTTAGTTAAAATTTCTGCTTCGGGGATATTAGGGGTAATGAGCGATACTTTATTAATTAGTTTTAATTTTAAAAATTGAATAGCTTTACTATCTATCAGTTTAGCCCCTCCTTTAGCAACCATCACTGGATCTAATACGATTTTTTTAACTTTAATTACATCCAAAGCTTTTAGTACCATTCTAATAACCTCTGAGGAATGCAGCATCCCAATTTTTATTGCATCAGGTCTTATATCTTTACAACTATAAATAATTTGATTAAAAATTTCTTTTGGATTAATCCCAACAATTGATTTTACACCTGTGGTATTTTGTGATGTAACTGCAGTTATTGCTGTCATTGCATAAGAACCAAGAGCAGTAACAGTTTTTATATCAGCTTGAATACCTGCTCCACCAGATGAGTCAGATCCTGCAATAATTAAAATTTTAGAATTTGGTTTCAATTTATTTAATTTTTTTCGTAATCATGTTCACACATTTATATAGAAGAGCTTTGTTTTCACTTTCTCCCATTACTCTTATTTTAGACTCTGTACCTGATTTTCTTACTAAAATTCTTCCTTTACCTTTAATTAATTTATCTGCATTTTTTATAATTTTTTTTATCTCTGGTTTATTAATAATTTTTTTATTTTTTACCTCGATATTTTCTAAAAGCTGAGGTGTTTTCTTAAATTGTTCAAAAAATTCACTTGCCTTTTTTCCTTTTCTTAAAGCAAAAAGAGCTTCTAAAGCTACTAGCAAACCATCTCCTGTAGTTGCAAATTTACCTAAAATAATATGTCCTGATTGTTCACCACCTAAATTATAATTATTTTTTTGCATTTTTTCTTTAACATATCTATCTCCAACATTTGCTCTTATAAATTTTATTCCTTTAGATTTAAAATATTTTTCTAAACCATAATTTGACATTAATGTTCCAACAACCCCTCCCTTTAACATTTTTTTATTTTTCCATCTTGTTGCTAAAGCGGCTATAATTTGATCTCCATCTATTATATTGCTTTTTTCATCACACATTATAATTCTGTCAGCATCTCCATCTAAAGATATTCCGATATGTGCTTTATATTTTTTTACAGCAGATCTTATTTTTCTTGGAAAAGTTGATCCACAATTTTTATTTATATTTAAACCATTTGGTTTAACACCTATTGCTATGACTTTGGCTCCTAATGATTTCAATAATTCAGGACCTGCCTTATAACCAGCACCATTTGCACAATCAATTACTATTCTTAATCCTCTTAAATTGAACTCTTTTGTAAAATTTTTTTTTAATATTTTAATATATTTTTTGGTACCTGTTTCTAATCTTTTAACTCTTCCTAATTTTTCAGAATGTGAAAGGTTTTTTGAGATTTTTTTATCTATAAGTCCCTCAATTTTTTTTTCTATTTTATCTGATAATTTCATTCCATCAGGACCAAACAATTTTAAACCATTGTCAAAATGTGGATTATGAGAGGCGGTGATCATTATGCCCATATTAGCCTTCATTTCTTTAGTTAGCATTGCCAACCCATTAGTTGGTAAGGGTCCTAGGGTATAAACATGCATACCAGCTGAAGCCAAGCCTGAAACAAGAGCTGGCTCAAGTGTATATCCTGATAATCTAGTATCTTTTGCAATTATTGCTGTTTGTTTTCTTTTTTTTTGAGATTTAAAGTATGTTCCACTCGCAAGTCCAAATTTAAAGAACATATCTCCATTTATATATTTGCTATTAACTGCACCTCTTATTCCATCTGTTCCAAAATATTTTTTTGCCATTAATTTTTGATTATCTGATTAAAAACTTTAATACCTTGCATAACTTCATTAACATCATGAATTCTTAAAATCTGAATTCCTTGCATCATTAAATAAATTGAAGAAGCCACAGTTCCACCGATCCTTGTTTCGCTATCATTTTTTTTTGATATATCTTTAATAAATCTTTTTCTTGAGTTCCCTACTAGTATAGGAAAACCTAATGAATGAAAAATAGAAACACCTCTTATAAGATTCATATTATGTTTCAAATTTTTTCCAAATCCAATT
>CACDTF010000001.1 GCA_902555665.1 uncultured Pelagibacteraceae bacterium | reverse complement strand
TGAAAATTGCAATTGCCATCAAAATATAAACTGGCAAGACATCAAAGAAACTAATCATAGTTGATCTTGTTAAAGTGGTAGCCAAGCCAACAAGAAATGCAGTTGCAAGTAAAGTTCCTAAAAATACTGTAAATTTTTGCATTTAATTATTACATTCCTTTTCTAGCCAATTAGCAACACCTAAAAATCTATGATCATCATATTTTGCACCAATTAATTGAACACCTAATGGCATTTTACTCTCTCCTTGTAATAAAGGCAGAGAAATGCATGGAGTTCCTAAATAAGACCATACTTTATTGAATTCTGCAGAGCCAGTACTCTTCAAGCTTTTAGGAGCAACACCTGGACTAGATGGTGATAATACCCCATGATAATCTTCAAATACTTCTTCATAAGACTCATAACTTCTTTTCATAAAATCTATGGCTTCTGCATACTCTTTTGCTGAATGTTTATTGCCTTTAACAATAGCATCCTGCATGGGTTTAGATAATTTTTTTTTATACTTTTTGTAATACAATCCAAAATTGTTTGCTAAATCTGTTTCATGAATTATCTGATGATATTTATGAATATCTTTAAAATAAGAAGGTGTATCAAAAATTTCGATATTTTTTTTAAAAGATTTAATAAAATATTCAAAAGCTTCTCTAGATTTTTTTTCAACATTTTTCCAATGTTCTGTTTTATAAAAAATAAATTTTGGTTCAAACAGTGGTCCCTTTTTTGTTTCTTCAAGAATACCATCAGCTGAATAGTAAACAGTTGCAGCATCAAATTTATCTTTTTTAATTAAAACTTTTGCAAGTAGTGCTACATCCTCAACTGTTTTACCAAATAAACCAATGTGATCTAATTTTTCAGAAGTTTTAAGCACTCCATTTCTTGAAATAAGTCCATAAGTTGGTTTGTACCCAACAACACCACAGTAAGATGCTGGTCTTATAACCGAGCCACCAGTTTGAGATCCTATTGATAAAGGTGCCATAAATGATGCAACAGCAGCAGCAGAACCACTTGATGAACCGCCTGGAGTCCTAGAATGATCATGTGGATTGGTTGTTTTAGGAGGACCAAGATAAGCTAATTCAGCTGTAGCAGTTTTGCCCATTACAATTGCACCAGCTGCTAAAAGCAAATCAATAATTTCTGCATTTTGTGAATAAGATTTTCCTTTCCTAATAACTGTTCCACATTCTGTTGGCATATCAACTGTTCCAACAATATCTTTTACAGCTACAGGAATACCATGCAAAGGTCCTGTAGGTTTTCCCGATCTTCTGTATTCATCAGCCTCTGAAGCTTTTTCTAGTAAAAGTTTTTTATCAAAATGTGCCCAAGCTTTTACAGCTTTTTCAAATTTTTCTACTCTGTCAATATATCTTTCACAAAGCTCAACAGATGTAAGTTGTGAATCTTTAATTTTTGAAACAAGCTCTTCAGCCTTCAAAGAAAATATATTGGTCATTTAATTTTTACTGTGCAAATAATAATTCTGGTAACCATAGAGCTATTCCTGGAAACATATACATCAAAAACATTGCAAAGATAACAATTGCTAAAAATGGCATGATACCTCTAAATATATCTAAAAGTTCCACAGCTGTTTTTTGAACGCCTTTTAAATAATATGCTGACATTGCCATCGGTGGAGTTAAAAAGGATGTTTGAAGATTTAATGCAATTAACATAGCAAAGAAGTATGGATTAACTCCAAATACTTCTAGCAGAGGTAAAAATATAGGCACGAAAATAATTAAAATTTCTGTCCATTCAAGAGGCCAGCCTAAAAGGAAAATTATGATTTGGGTGATCACTAAAAATTGCCATGTTGAAATATTTATTGATGTGAAAAAATGTTCAAATACTTCATGTCCACCAAGATAGGAAAATACAGATGAAAAAGTCCAAGAACCTATAAACAACCACATAATCATTGCAGTTGTTTTAGCAGTTAAAAATACAGACTCTTTGAAATTTTGCCATTTTAAAGTTTTATAAAACCAGGATAAAATTAAAGCCCCAAATGCTCCTGCTGCTGCAGCTTCAGCTGGTGTTGCTATTCCAGCTAAAATTGTACCAAGAACCAACATTATTAATCCAAATAAAGGAACAAAAGATACTAACACCTCTTTTAAAATTTCACCTGTTGGCGGGATGTCTTCTTTTGGTGGTCTTGGTGCTATTGAAGGATTTAACCAAGCCCTTGTAACTGCGTAAGCAATATAAAGACCAGCTAATAATAGTCCTGGAAATATTGCAGCTGCAAAAAGTCTTAACGGTGACAATTGTGCAATTACCGAATAAACAATTAACATAATACTTGGAGGGATTAAGATACCCAAGCATCCACCAGAGCAAATAATTCCTGACGCAAATTTTTTATCATATCCAGCTTTCACCATTGCTGGCCACGCCAGTAACCCCATTAGAGTAACAACTGCTCCAATAATTCCTGTTGCCGTAGAAAATAAAGTACAAGTAATCAAAGCAGCTACAGCCATCGATGCAGGAAGTCTGTGGGCAGCTAATCTTATAGCAAAAAATAGTTTTGCAACTATTCCTGCTCTTTCAACCAAATAACCCATAAACAAAAATAATGGTACAGCTGTAAGAACATTATTATCCATAACTGTGTATGTGTTTTGAACAAATAATTGGAAAATTCTGTTATCAAAAATATGCTCCATCATTGTTGCATCAAAATAAGCGTAATAACCAAAGCCAATCCCCATCGCCATTAATGTAAAAGCAATTGGAAAGCCTAAAAGAACTGCGAACAAAAATAGTCCCATCATTAAAATAGCTACCTCTGGATTAGTAAGACTAAATAACATTTTCTTTGTCCTCCTCTTGAGAAGTTCTCATCAACATTTGCTCTGTTTCCTCTGCAACAACCATTCTCGCTGGCCAAATTCCTGTTTTAATACAAATTATAGATCTAAAAACCTCGGCAATACCCTGAATTACTAATAAAGTGCCAGCTGCAGGTATCATAGTTTTAACCATATAGATTTGGATTTGTGCTGGACTACTCCAACTAGTCTCTTTTATTTTCCAAGCTAAGGCTGCATATTCGTATCCATAAAATGCCAAAGCAACAACACCTGGAAAAAAGAATATAAAATATAAAACTAAATCTATCCAAGCTTGAGTTCTCTGTTTAAATAATCTGTAAATTACGTCTCCTCTTACATGAGCCTCTGTTGCTAAACAGTATGCACCTGACATCATTAGAATTGCTCCGTACATCTGCATACTAAAATCAAAATTCCACAAAGTCGGCTTGTTAAATACATAAGCCATTACAACTTCATAAACTGTTCCTCCCATTAAAATTACAATACACCAGGAAAATGCTTTTCCCATTGAAGTGCTAAGCGTGTCTGCAAATTTAATGAAGTTTTCCATCACCAACAATTATATTAAATTAGTCTAAAAAAAAAGGGGGTTTTTAAACCCCCTTTTTATAATTTTATTAAAGTTAATTAGATTTTAACTTTCTCAATTGGTCCAAACTCGTTTTCATAAGCTAATTTGTAGTTCGGTTGATTCATCAACAGATACTTCATTGTTCTCTTAGCGTATGCTTTTTGTGAGTCTACTACTTTTTTGAAGAAAGCATCTTTACCAGAAAACTCACCAACAACTTTATCCCAACCTTTTAATTGTTCAGCCAAGATAGCGTCTGATGTTTGGTAAACATTAACCTTATGCTCATTCATTAATTTAGCTAAGTCAGTTGAATATCTAACCAATGCTTTAAAGTAGTTATCTGAGTTTGCAGCGTAAGCAGCATTTTTCAAGATAGCTTGATGAGCAGGTGAAAGGCTGTCATATCTCTTCTTATTAATTGGCACTTCAAACATTTCCTGAGACTGGTGGAAACTTCCTAAGTGGTAATGTTTAGAGACATCTTGCATTCCAAACTGTGAGTCTGATGTAGGGTTGTTAAACTCAGCAGCATCAATCAAACCAGTTTTCATAGCTGGTTGAATTTCACCGCCTGGTAATTGTCTTACAACCATTCCCATAGCAGTTAAAACGTTAGTCGCAAGACCAACTGTTCTATACTTCATTCCTTTAACATCAGAAACTTTTGTTACATTCTTTTTAAACCAACCAAATGGCTGAGCAGGCATTGGCATATGGAAGAAACCGTAGTAATTAAAACCTACACTCTTAACAGCTTCGTCATATAGCGCTCTTCCTCCACCGTACTCCATCCATCCCATAACTTCTTGAGATGACATTCCGTAAGATGGTCCAGTTCCAAAAAGTGAAGCAGCAGGATTTTTTCCATACCAATATGCTGTCACCCAGTGACCCATATCAACAACCCCAGAACTTACTGCTTGTCCAATTTCAGAAGTTTTTACAACTGCTCCAACTGGTTGAACATCAATTTTAAGTTTACCATCTGACATATCGCTAACCATTTTTGCGTAATCAGATGCCATTTCAAAAAAGATGTTTGCGCCTGAAGGCCAAGCTGCTTGCATCTTTAGAGTAATGTGTCCAGCTCCTAAAGCTAGGTTCGGCATTGCTACAGCTGCTGTAGCTGCTGCACCAGTCGCCGCTGCTGCTTTGAAGAACTTTCTTCTTGAAGGAGTTTTAGAACCCTTCAATGATTTTTTATTCTTAATCATTTATTCTCCTCTTAGTTAATTAACTGAGGAAATTTAAACATAGATTCAGTTTAGAGTCTTTCTAAAAACTGTGCCAAAATGACCCATATTGAACAAAATTTTAAAAAAATTTCAATTACTAGTAGAACTAAAGTTTTAAATTAATTTATTGTCCTCATAAACACAGCATTTCTCAGCGGGAATATGAAGTTTAACATTCTGGCTTGATATTTCTGTCTCTCTGGTGACTTTTGATTTAATTGTAAAATCTCCCATTTTGGCGGTGATTAATTTATAATTTCCAAGATCCTCAACCTTTTCAACATTAACATCAATTAAGTTTTCATTTTGGTTTTGTGCGATTTTAATAAATTCAGATCTAATTCCTAATTTAACATTTTTTGTTTTTAAATTGGATAGATTTGTATGAGTTTTAATTAAAGTGTTATTAATCTTTACACTATCGTTTGAATAAGCTTCACTTTCAAATAAGTTCATAGCTGGTGATCCAATAAAGTATCCAACAAATGTTGTATTAGGTCTTTCAAAAAGTTCTTTAGGGGAACCAGTTTGAACCACCTCTCCTTCACTCATTACTATTATGTTATCCGCAAAAGTCATCGCTTCGTTTTGATCATGAGTTACATAAACTAATGTTGTTTTGTATTGCTCATTAATTTCTTTAAGATTTCTTCTTAATCTAAATTTTAAGTCTGGGTCAATAACAGTTAAAGGCTCATCCATTAGAACAGCGGCAACATCTTCTCTTACAAGGCCTCTTCCTAATGATATTAATTGCTTTTGATCTGCTGTTAGTTTTCTTGCAGGAGAATTTAAAAAAGATTTTAAATTTAAAGTTTCAGCAACTGAATTAACTCTTTCATCGGTTTTACTTTTAGAAAAATCTCTACATTTAAGTGGAAAAGCTAAATTTTCATAAACAGTCATTGTATTATAAATAACTGGAAATTGAAAAACTTGAGCAATATTTCTATCTTCTGTTTTTAAATCTGTAACATCTTTATCATCAAATAATATTCTTCCAGCAGAAGGCCTTACTAAGCCAGATACAATATTTAGCATTGTAGTTTTTCCGCATCCAGAAGGACCTAAGATTGCGTAACGATTTCCATTTTCCCATGTCATAGAGAAAGGATTTAAGGCAAAAACTGGATTTGGGTCATTTGGATTGTATGAATGAGATATGTTGCTTAAATCAATTTTAGCCATTCAAACCTCCAAAAGGCGAAGATGCTAGTTTTCCATCAGCATGAAACGCATAAGCTCTATCAATTTTAAAATTAATTTTAATTTTGTCGTGTATCTTAAAATTTAAAACTTCTTCTATTGAAACTATAATTTTTGTATCTCCTCTTTTTAAATGTAGCAATGTTTCTGAACCACTAATTTCTGCAAGCTCAACTTCAAATTCGTGTCCGTTTTCGTTTAATTCAATATCAGAAGATCTTAATCCGATTTTTAAACCCTCTTCGGTTAATTTAGATAAATGTGCTGGAGCCTCTACATCTATGCCTTCAAATCTAATCTGATTATCTGAAATTTTAGCTTCGATAATATTCATTGGCGGGTCATTAGAAATTTCTGCAACTTTTAATGAGTTGGGGTTTTCAAATATTTCTTTTGCTGGACCAACTTGTAAGACCTTGCCTTCATCTAAAACTATAACTTCACCATTTAATTCCATAGTTTCTCTTGGATCTGTGGTTGAATAAATTAATATTGTTTCATCTGCTAACCCTTTAGAAAATAAGTTTTTAAACTCATCTCTAAGTTGCTCTCTCAATTTGTAGTCTAAGTTTACTAGAGGCTCATCTAGCAATAGTATTTTAGCATTTTTGACTAAAGATCTTGCAAGCGAAACCCTCTGTTGCTGTCCTCCAGAAAGTTCTTGAATCTTTCTATTTTCATAACCTAACAAGCCTACAGACTTTAAAGCATCCATTACTTTTTTATTAATAATACTTTGATCTATTTTTCTTTGTTTCAAAGGAAAGGCTATGTTTTCAAAAACATTTAAGTGAGGATAGTTTATAAATTGCTGATAAACCATTGCTACATTTCTTTCCCAGACAGGAATTTTTAAGAAATTTTTACCATCAAATTCAATTTCACCACTATCTGGTGTTAAAAGACCAGCTATTGTTTTTAGTAGAGTTGTTTTTCCTGATAACGTTCTTCCTAGAATTGTATATAAATTTCCTTCTTTAAAATTAAACGATACTTCGTTTAAATGATATTGATCGTCTGGTTTATATGATAAATTATTTGCAACTAAATCCATTACTTAATAGCTCCTGATAAATTTCCTTTTGATAAATATCGTTCAACTATAAATGCAACAATAATTAATGGTGCTACTGAAACTAAAGCTGATGCTGATAAGCTCCACCAAGGAGTTACAGACGAATTTAATGCAACAATTTTAACAGGTAATAACTGCACCTCTGTAAATGTTAAAATAAAAGCAAAGAAAAAATCAATCCATCCAAAAATTATACAAAACATTCCTGCCACAATTAAACCAGGTATTGAATTTGGTAAGACCACTTTTATAAATGCTTGATAAGGATTACAACCATCAATTAGAGCTGTCTCGTCAATTTCTCTTGGCACTTTATTAAAAAAATCGACCATGATCCAAACAGCTATTGGCATTAATAGAACAATATAAACAACAATTAGCCCAGTCAGACTATCTAATAAATTTATTGAACTTAAAAATAAAAAAAATGGAATTGATAAAACAATCGGTGGCATAATTCTTTGTGAGATAAAGAAAAAAGTAATGTCGTTATTTTTTACAAAACCCGCCTTAAATGTGTATCTTGATAATGCATACGCAGACAATGTTCCAAGAATAATACTAATTAAACTTGCGGTACAAGTTACAAACAAACTGTTAAAATATGGTTCAATTATATCTACTCCACCTTTAGCTGGAGATTTAATTAAAACCTTCCAACCTTCTAAATTTGGCTCAAAGTCAACCCATGGAATATACGTTACTCCCCCATTAACAGACTGGAAATCTTTGAAAGATGTTGTTAGAGCCCAAAGAAAAGGAGCGACCACAAATACTGTCCAAACGACAATAAAAAAATATTTCAAAAAAATATATAGTTTGTTCATTATCTATTCTTTTAATAAAACTTTAGTTAATACTTTTGCTATAATGGTTAGACTTATGATCATAATTATTAAGTAAGTAAATGACATCGACGCTGCATAACCCATCTGAAATTCTCTCAGTCCTTTAATAAAGATATAAAAACTTGAAGTTTCTGTAGAGGTACCTGGTCCACCTGAGGTCAATACATAAACTGTATCCATAATCTTTGATGCCTCAATTAACCTTATAATTATTGCTCCAATTGAGATGGGAGCCATCAATGGAAATGTTACATAAATAAATTTTCTAACTGGGCTAGCGCCATCAATCGCAGCAGCTAAAAATGGTTCTTTAGGTAATGACAATAACCCTGCTAATAAAAGTAAAAACATAAATGGTGTCCATTGCCATACCTCAACTATAATAACTGTAAATTTTGCGATAACTGGGTCTGTCAACCACTTGGGAGCTACACCAAAAACTGATAACAAATCATTTACTGGTCCAAGAGACTCATGAAAAAAAGTTCTCCAAATAACCGTCATGATCACCGGGGTTGTCATCATTGGAACTAAAAAAAGAACTCTAAAAAATCTTTTAAATTTAATATCTTTCCAAACCATATGTGCAAGTGCAAAACCAATCACATATTGTAAGATAACTGTTGTAACTGATAAAAAACTCAATCTAAAAAATGATTCCCAGAATCTAGGGTCATCAGTAAATAATCTTATGTAATTTTCTAAACCTATGTAATCTAAACCAGGATTATAACTATTCCATCCTGACAAACTTAATCTAACTACGAAAATTATTGGAAAAATTAATATTCCTATCAACACAAATAAACCTGGAAATAGAAAGAAATATTTATGCTTAAAATTCATTTATATAAAAAGGATTATATTATTTTTGTAATATGTGGCCATTTAAATTAATGGCCACATAAAGTATTTTTAAATTATAGCTTGTTGTCTTCCATTTTGACACCAACAGCATAGGCATCTTGAACTGCTTTTTTACCTACTCTGCTTACAATTGCTTCCCACTCTTTAGCAACTTCGTCTAAAGCTTCTTGAGGAGATAATTGTCCTGCTAAAGCTTTTGAAGTTCCTGTAGCAACAGCACTTGTAAATTCAAATACACCTGGAACTCTTAGAGGGAAAACTCTGTTATTACTCTTTTCCATATCTAAAAGTGTTTGAGTGTAACTGTTAGCAATTTCAGGATCCCAACCCATACTATTGATATAGATGTTAGGGTCAAAGTCTGAGTTTTTAAATGGGTTAACACCAAATCTACCAATAGCTAAATCAGCTTGGTGGTTTGCACCATTAGAAAAGAAGCAAAGATAATCAAATGCCATATCTTTTACCTTACTTTTCTTCGCAACACCTACAGCCCAACCCCAAACAATGTAAGGAGCCTGGTTGTATTGGTTTTCCCAGCTATTAGATACTCTGTTCCAAACTCTATCAGCGCCTGGAAGTGGAGCTGCACCAACTTTATTTTTAATTGGGCTGTCATCTTGCATCGCCGCAATAAATGCATCGTCCCAAGAGAAACTAAATAAAGTTTGTCCACCACCAAATGATCCGATTTCATCACCTAGACCAAAGTTAGTTCCTCCTGGAGGAACATATTTAGTAGCTTCAACCCAATCAGTTAATGCTTCAACAAATCCTGGGTTATTGATATTTGGCTTCATAGTTTCTAAATCAAAAAAGAAACCACCTGGAGTTCTAGGGTTTTTAGCATAAGCAACTGATCTACTGAAAAAGGCTGCAAACATTAAGTCGTCTTTTTTCATAACTTCAGCTGAACCATATTCTTTTTCACCATCTCCATCCCAGTCCCAATCATTGAAATATTTAGCCATTTGAGCATATTCTTTCCAAGTTCTCGGAACTCTTAACTCATTACCTGTGTCAGCTTTATATTTCTTCTGCATTTCTGGATTATCAATGACATCTTTTCTATATTTTAAATAATGTCTGTCACCATCAACTGGGTATTGATACATAGTTCCATCCCAAGATGATACACCCATATGAGACTTAGTTACGTCTTTCATCTCAGGTGAGTTCATATACTTCTTAGGAACTGGTGCTAAATATCTTTTCCAGTCATTGATGAAGTTAGAAAATCCAAACACAACATCATAAGGAGCTTGTCCAGCTTGGAAAGGAACCATTGCTTTTGAGTACAAATCACCTGCTGGTGTATGTGTAACTTCAACTTTTGCGCCAGTTAATTTCTCAAACTGTTCAGCATGTAAAGCTGTTGGCTCTCCCATTACTGGAATTGCGTGAGTGTTTATTTTAAGAGTTTTTCCTTTGTAATTTTTCTTAGACATCTTCTCATAAGAACAGTCACCAGGAATATCTCCTGTAGCTTTGATATGTGGAAACTGATCGCTCCACTTATCAGCATATGCCATAGGACTAAATATCATTAAACTTGATATAATAGCCGTCAAGCAAGTTTTCATTAGTTTCATTATTACCTCTCTCTTCCTTTACTTAATTACGGAACTAAAACAGCTCGTCCCTTAACTTTACCGTCGTTAAGATCATGGAGCGCTTTATTAGCATCGTCCAATTTATATTCTTGCATGGATAGCTTCACTTTTCCTCGATCAGCTAACTCCATTAATTCATATAATTCAGACCACGTTCCCACTAAATTACCTACGATTGTTTTTTCAGAAATAATTAAATCAACTGCTAATGATTTAATTTCTTCCCCATATCCAACAATGTAGTAAAAACCACCATTAGAAGTCATTTGAATTCCCATGGCAGTAGATCCTTTTTCACCTACGAAATCGATAACAGCTTCTGAACCTTTTCCTTTAGTTAGTTCTTGAACTTTTTCAATTTCATTTCCATCAATTAAAACTCCGTGATCACCACCAAGTTCCATTGCAT
Source organism: uncultured Pelagibacteraceae bacterium (assembly GCA_902555665.1). GTDB lineage: Bacteria > Pseudomonadota > Alphaproteobacteria > Pelagibacterales > Pelagibacteraceae > Pelagibacter. Next base: position 103,616 of record CACDTF010000001.1, on the reverse strand, counting down.
GTTTTAAAGCTGCTTCAGATTTCTCAACTATAATAATATCAGCTGCACACATTGCTTTCAAACATTGAATAGCGATATGACCTAAACCTCCTGCACCAATTATTGTACAGCTTTGACCTGGCAATAAATGTCTAGTTGCCTTTTTAACAACTCTATAAGCTGTAAGACCTGCATCTGAAAAAGGTGCAACATCTTTAGGTGCTAAAACTTTTGGAAGCTTAATTAAATTTCTAACACTCGTTTTTAATAGCTCCGAATATCCTCCTTCTTTAATACTTAAACCAGGAAATGCTCCAGCAGCAGCATGCATATCATTACCTCTTCTACAATCTAAACAAGTACCACCCGTTCCTGATATTAATGGATGCAAAATGACTGGGTCACCTTTTTTATACTCTGTAACATCCTTACCTACGTCCTCTACCCATCCTGCATTTTCATGTCCCATCACACATGGTAACAAAGTTCCATCTGGATCTTGAATATGTTTCCATACTCCTTCGATTATATGTAAATCTGTTCTGCAAACTCCTGCAGCACCAATTTTAACAATTACATCTGATGCCTTCTCAATCTTCGGATCTGGCATTTCTTCACCTGTAACCCAAATTTTTTCCTTCATTTCTGGGTCATACTTGTGCAAAACCTGTGCTTTCATCGTTTTCTCCCCATTTTAATTTCTAAAACTTTATTAAAAAATTGAATCGCTATGGAGTCAATGCCGCTTTTAAGTGTTCAATTAGTGGACAAATACAACCTGTGGTTAGTTGTTGAATACACTATTTTTAATTATCTTTTTCAAATGGGAAATTTATCTTCACTAAAAAAAGAGTTTAAAGATATCCTAAAAAAAAGAGGAATGATGTCCTATAAGATGGGCAAAGAAATTTCTGATAGCTGGTCGAGGTGTATTGCTGAGGGGCTTAATCCGTTTCAAGATCCAAAACAAAGCGTCGTATCTTCAATTGAATTAAAAGAGATTAAAGAAAAAAATGAGTCTCTTAGAAAAATAGTTATTCCTGAATTAGAACTTTTATACTCTCAAATTGCTGGTACCAATTTTATGGTCGCATATTCAGACGAGAATGGTTTGGTACTTGATACAATATATGACAAAACTTGTCTTCAAACCGACGTAGGTAAAACAGTTATACCAGGATCTATATGGGCTGAGAAGGTTTGTGGTACAAATGGTTTAGGATTATCTGTTGAATTAAAAAAACCAACAATAGTTTCCGGTAAAGAACATTTTTTTACAGCGCATGAAAATATATCTTGTTTCGCAAGTCCAATAATTAATTATGACGGTAAAACTATTGGAATTATAGATGCTTCAACTGACTATATGTCTAGAGAACAACATACTCTAGCTTTAGTGAAACTAGCAACCAGAAGTATCGAAACAAAATTATTTTTAAAAAAGTTTGAGAATGAATTAATTTTATCCTTTCATCCTCGACAAGAATATTTATCAACAACCAGTGTAGGTTTGTTGGCTGTCAATGGAGATGGTCTAATAGTAGGTGCAAACAGTAATGCAAAAATTATGCTTAATGGATTAGTAGATCTTAAAAATGAAAATTTTAATAAAATTTTTACAAATTCATTTTCATCTATTGCATCAGATTTATTAAATAATAAAACATTAAAAATTACTGATCATTTAGGCTCATCTGTTTTTGTGGTCAAAAGTCAAATATTTAAGAAAAACAAATTTGTTGAAACAAAAAAAGAAAAGAAAAGGAGTACTTGTAAAAATTGTGAAAATACAAAAATTAAAAGAGAGAAATGTACTTTAATTAGATCAACTTTTGATGAAACAAATAATATCTCTGCAACTTCTAGAAAATTAGGTGTTTCTAGAACAACAATTTATAAACACCTACAATAAATTTATTTAATCAATTGGATAGTCCCAAGCATTACCGCCTATAACTTTAGAAATCGCTGAAAAATCTTTAGTATCATTTCCTTCTTTACAAAATTGGTCATAAATTTCGAGAGCCATTTTTCCTAATGGTGTTTGAGCATTTACGCTTTTCGCACAATCATTTGCAAGTTTAAGATCTTTATTCATCATTCCTGCAGAGAAACCTGGACGATAATTATTATTTGAAGGCGTGCCATCAATTAAACCAGGCAAAGGTGGATAAACAGAAATTGGCCAACTGTTACCTGATGCATTTTTCATAATTTGATGAACTTTTTTAATATCTATATTTAATCTTTTTGCTAACATTAATGACTCTGAAGCAGCAATCATTGCAATTCCTAGAGCCATATTGTTACAAATCTTAGCACCATTCCCACTACCTAAATCACCTGCATGAAATATATTTTTTCCCATGATTTTTAATAAAGGAAGCGCTTTTTCAAAAGCTTCTTTTGATCCACCAACCATTATATTTAAAGTTGCTTTTTGGGCCCCCATTACTCCACCACTAACTGGCGCATCAATCATTTCTATTCCTTTTTCTGAAGCTTTTTTTCCAATCTTGATAGAAGTTTGAATATCAATTGTAGAACAATCAATTAGCAAACAATTTTTTGAAACTTTATTTATTATTCCATTATCACCTAAATAAACTTCATTTGAATGCTTGCCCTCTGGGAGCATAGTAATAACCGTCTCAACATGATCTGTAATTAGATCATCTAAATTTTCGGCTGTTTCAAGATTTTTATCTTTTGCAATCCCAAGCATTTTTTTCGAGACGTCAAAAACTTTTACAGATTTACCTGCCTTCATTAAATTTTCAGCCATTGGACAACCCATGTTGCCAACGCCGATGAAAGCTATCGATTGAGACATTTTAATTTACTTTATTAATACAATTTCCAGTTCTAAAAAACTCATCTAAATTATCAATTGCTAAATTTCCCATTGCAATTCTTGTATCTTTTGTTGCACTCCCCAAATGAGGTAAAACAAAAGCACTTGGAATTTTTAAATAACCAGCATTTAGATTTGGCTCATTTTTATAAACATCTAATCCTGCTGCATAAATTTTTCTTCTATTCAATGCATCAATTAAAGCCTCATCATCAACTATATCACCTCTTGCAACATTAGTTATCACAGCACCTTTAGGAAAATACTCAACAGTCTCTTTATTTATCAAGTTCTCTGTTTCTTTTGTGGCTGGACAACAAATTGATAAAACATCTGAGACTGAAAAAAGACTTTTTATGCTGTCATGATATGTTGCACCTTGTTCTTTATCTTCACTTAATTTTGAGCGATTATGGTAATGAATAACCATACCTAAAGATTTTGCAATTTTTGCAATTTTTTGGCCAATACGACCCATACCTAAAATTCCTAATCTTGTTCCTGTTAATTGTTTCCCAATTAAATAATCAGCAGACCACTTCCATCCACCTTCTTTTGCAGACTCTATTCCTTCGGAAGCTCTTCTGCACGCTCCTAAAATTAGTAAAATTCCGATTTCTGCTGTAGCATCTGATAAAACTTCTGGAGTATTTGTTACTGCTATACCTCTATTCTTTGCTGCTTCTAAATCAATGTTTCCAAATCCAACTGCAAAATTTGAAATAATTTTTACTGAGTCTGGTAATTGATTAATTGTTTCTGCATCTAATTTTTCAGTTAATGACGATAATATCCCATCAAATCCTTCACTCATTTCAATTATTTTTTTTTGTGAATAAAGTTCATCATTAGTATTAAATTTAGCATCAAATAATTTAGATGCTTTATCTTCACTTTCTCTAATTAAACGTCTTGTAATTAAAACTTTTTTCATAATTGTTATTTTAATATTTCAGGTTTTGGTCCTCCAGTGTACCAATCTAAAACTTCAATTGTATGTAATATTGGAACTTTAGTACCATGAGCAATTTGTGTAATACAACCAATATTTCCTGTAGAAATAAAATCTGGATTTAAACTTTCAATATTATTTACTTTTTTCTTTAATAATTGTTTTGCAATTTTTGATTGCAAAATGTTGTATGTTCCAGCTGAACCACAACATATATGTCCTTCTGGAATTTCCATAATTTCATTATTTGTTTTCTCAAGTAATGAAACTGGCTGTGAATGAACCTTTTGACCATGCTGCATTGAGCATGCAGAGTGATAAGCAACCTTATATTTTTTTCCTTTATCTTGAATATCAAGTTTCAAACTTTCAAAAATATATTCTGATATATCTTTTGTAAGTTCTGATATTACTTTGGCTTTTTTACTTAGCTCTTTATCTTCACGAAAAATAAATCCGTAATCTTTCATGGTTGTTCCACAACCAGAAGTATTTGATAAAATTGCATCCAAATTTCCTTTTTGATGCTCCTCATACCAAGTGTTTATATTATTTTTAAAATCTTGATGCGCATCCTCCTCTTTTCCAAGATGATGATTTAAAGATCCACAACAACGAATTTTTTTTGGAACAACTACCTCTACACCGTGTCTATTTAATAGCCTTATTGTTGCTTCATTAATTTGAGGAGATATTTCTTTTTGTACACATCCTGTTAAAAGAGCAACTCTAGCAATTCTTTTTTTAGTGGAGGATTTGTAAACTTCTTTTATTGGTAAGCTTTTTTTAGGAAAATTTGTAGGCATTAATTCAATCATATCTTTAATTTTCGATGGCATTAAGAATTTGAATGGCTTTGATAATTTTACTAATAAACTTGATAATCGAAAAACTTTTGTATTTGGAAGAGTGATGGATAAAAAATACCTTATTAGTTTGTCAAAGAAAGATCTTTGATAATTTTTTTCGATATATTTTTTTCCATGATCAATTATATGCATGTAATTTACTCCTGCAGGACAAGTAGTCATACAGCTGTAACATGAGAGGCATCGATCGATATGCTTTACAACCTTCTCAGTTGGTTTCCTATTATTTTCTAACATATCTTTAATAAGATAAATACGTCCTCTAGGACCATCTAACTCGTCACCTAGAAGTTGATGCGTAGGACATGTAGCATTACACATTCCACAATGCACACACTTTTTAAAAACTTTTTCGTTTGCAAAATTGTCAGGATCTCTAAGCTGTTCTTCTGTAAATTTTGTTTGCATTAAACTCCTCTATACATTTTTCCTGGATTTAAAATTCTTTTAGGATCAAAACTTTGTTTTACTTTTTCAGAAATGATTAAACGTACTTTATCAACAGTAAAAATAGCTTCTCCGTAATCATATTCTGATGAAGTTTTAATTACTGTCAAATAACCTCCAAAATCTTTTGCCATTTTTTTTAGGTCTTTAATCTTTTCTTCTTTTTTACTATTAACTTCAATCCAGAATAACGACCCACACCAATCAACAAAATAGTTATGGTTGTTTTCTAAATATTTGCATAGTTTTGAAACATTTGCAGGTGGTATCACCATTCGTATTAAATTATGTTGAGTCTTTTCAAATACCTCTAAATTATTTACTTTTTTCCAAAATGGTTCTGATTGATGAACATCAAGGGTAGAGATATCTGAATTATTTAATTCAAGTTCGTTTTTTAAATTGTTAATTTTTTCTTCAATTGAAATTTTGTCCCCTTCGACTCTAAATGCTATAAATGAAACATTTGATTTAAGATCATTAAACTTAAAAACAGAATTTTTTTTAGTAACAAAATCTTTATCCTTTGATTGTTCAGGAATAAAAACGGCGCCAGAAATTTCGCTACTTGAGCTAGATAGTTTATTAAAAAAATCATAAATTTGTTGGAAATTACTAGGATAAATTATTACAGTTTTAGAAGAATCTTTCTTAGGTAGCACCTTTAACGTAATTTCGGTTAAAGCAACAAGAGTACCAAATGAGCCTGCAATTAGTTTTGATAAATCATAACCCGTAACATTTTTTACAACAGTACCTCCTGATTTAATTATATCTCCTTTTCCATTAACTCCCTTAAAACCTAGGACATGATCTCTCACACTACCAACTTTAAATCTTCGTGAACCTGCATAGTTGCAAGATAAGTATCCTGCTATTGTCCCTTTATTTGACTTACCTTCTTTAATATACCCAAAGTCTATTGGTTCAAAAGCTAGCTCTTGATTATTTTCTCTTAAGACCTGCTCGATTTCATTGATTGGTGTACAGGCTTTAACTTTGATATACAATTCTTCAGGTCTATAATCGATAATACCTGAGATTTTAGCCAAAGACGTAGTATTAGCTGACTGCGTTTTATTTCCAATGAAACTTTTTGAATTGTTACCGATAATTTCTGTTGGAGAATCTTGTTTATATAGTTCCCTAATTAAATCTGAAACTTCTGTCTCATCTTTGGGATAGTAGATGTTATTAGAATCTTGGAAGATCTGGGAATTTATCTTTATTTTTGTGGACATGAACCCTTCCTTCCTCTGCACATTTTCTAAGTATAGGATAAACTTTTCCAGGATTTAATAAATTTTTTTCATCTAATGATTTTTTGATACTCAATTGTTGTTGAATATCGTTATCATTAAACATTTCACACATAAGTTCTCGCTTTTCTATACCAACACCATGCTCTCCTGTAATTACTCCACCAAGTCTCACACATGTTTTTAATATTTCTGAACCAAACTCTTCAGTTTTTCTAAGTTGTTCTTTATCATTTCCATCAAACATAATAAGTGGATGTAAATTTCCATCACCTGCGTGAAAACAATTTGCCACCGGTAATTCATATTTTTCAGATAATTTTTTTATTTCTAATAATGCTTCGGCAAGCTTGCCTCTGGGAATAGAACCATCCATACAATAATAATCAGGTGCCATAGCTCCGCACGCTGGAAAAGCTGCTTTTCTCCCAGCCCAGAATGAAAGTCTTTCTTTCTCACTATTGCTAAGTTTAAGACTAGAGCAATTATTTTTTTTACAGATTGTCTCTACTTTTTTAATTAACTCATTAACCTCTGATGCTGTACCATCAAGTTCCACTATTAATAATAATTCTGCATCTCGTGGATATCCCGCTTTACTAAAATTATCTGTTGCCTCAATTAAAGCCTTATCCATTATTTCCATTCCTGCTGGAACTATTCCACTTGAAATAATTTCTGAGGCTGCATCTCCACCTTCTTTAATAGATGGAAAACCTATCAAAGCCGCTCTTACTACTTCAGGTGTTCTTAAAATTTTAACTGTAACTTCGGTGACAACCCCCAGTAGACCTTCTGAACCACAAATTAAACCCATAAGATCATATCCCTCTTGATCAAACGATTTGCCTCCAAATCTACAAATAGTTCCATCCATCATTACCATTTGTACACCTAAAATATTGTTTGTAGTCGTTCCATACTTTAATGAGTGAACTCCACCAGAATTTTCAGCAACATTTCCACCTATAGAACATGCTAACTGGCTTGAAGGGTCTGGAGCATAATAAAATCCTTTGTGTTGAACTGCATGAGTAATGCCTAGATTTGTAACTCCTGGCTGAGTCACAACACATTTATTTTCATAATCAATTTCTAAAATTTTATTAAATTTTCCTAACCCAAGAAGAATAGCGTCTTGAAGAGGTAATGCTCCACCAGACAATCCTGTGCCTGCGCCTCTTGGTACAACTTTAATATTTTCACTATGACAAAATTTTAATATCTCACTTACTTCTTCTGTGTTTTCTGGAAGTACTACGGCTAATGGTGTTTGCGTATAAACTGATAAAGCATCAGTTTCATATGGTCTTAATTCATCAGCCTCACTCAATACATTTTCTATGTTAGTTAACTTTGAAAGTTTTTTTACTATTTCACTTTTTCTATTTAAAATAGAACTGTCAATTTTTGGTAAAGCTATTTCAGACATAGCTTAGCCTAACATTTTTTTGATATTTTCCAATGCGTTAGAAATGTTATCTCGAGAGGCTGCGAAGCTAAATCTAACGTAATCTTTGCACGTTTTTCCAAAAGCTGTACCAGGAACTATAGCAACTCCCGCCTCATGCATAGCTCTTTTACAAAATTCACTGCCGTCCATTCCAGTTCCAATAACTTTAGGAAACGCATAAAACGCTCCACCAGGTAAACTACATTCTACACCTGGTAAACTATTTAAACCTTCGTGAATTAATTTTCTTCTTAAAGTAAATTTTTCCATCATCTCATCAATTGAGTCATCAGGTCCATCTAAAGCTGCGATACCTGCAAATTGAGCAGAAGCATTTACACATGAGACACTATTAATTAATAATTTATTTACATGCTCAACTAAATTTTCTGGCCAAAAACTCCATCCAAGTCTCCAACCAGTCATAGAATAAGCTTTGCTCCACCCCTCTAAGACAATTAATCTTTCTCTTAATTCAGGATAATTAAAGAATGTTGGCATTTCCTTATCATCGAAAATTTGTCTACTGTAAATTTCATCACTTAAAATAGTCACATGAGGATGTTTTTTTAAACCCTCAGCCAATTTGTCTATTTCTGATTTTTCTACAAAACTTCCTGTAGGATTATTTGGATTTATTAAAATTAACAATCTAGTTTTATCATTGATTAAAGATAAAATTTTATCTGCGCTAAACTTTAAATCTTTATCTTCAGTTAAATCGTAAGGCACTGCGGTAGAGCCGGTATAATTAATCATAGACTCATAAATAGGGAAAGCTGGAGTGGGATGAATTATCTCTGCCCCTGGTTCGCCAAAACACTGTATTGCATAATGCATTGTTGGTTTTCCACCTGGCATAATTATAATTCTTTCAGGATCTACTTCCGCACTGTAACGCTTTTTAATCCATCTAGTTACTGCCTGTCTGCATTCTAAAATACCATTTGAAAGAACATATCCGTGATGGCCATCATCTAATGCTTTTTTTGCTGCTTCAACCACATGCTTAGGAGTTTTAAAATCAGGTTGACCAAGACCTAAATGGATCATAGGTTTACCTTGTGCTTCAAGCTTTTTCGCTTCAGCTAAAACTGAAAAAGCACTTTCAGTTCCAAGCCTATTTAAAGATTTTGCAAGTTCCATAACAATTTTAAAATTAAAATCGACAAACTAAACGAAAATTAGTTTTTTGTCTATTTAGTTTAAAAGTTTAATTTATCAAATAAATGCTTAAAATTCTTATATTTTAGTCTCTATATATTATTTTTGACGCATCAAGGTCTTTAACAGACTTACAGCCCATTAAAATCATATTTCTTCTAATTTCTTTTTGCATATTTTCTAAAAGTCTTTCAACACCTTTTTGTCCACCAGCACCTAAACTAAAAAGAAATGCTTTTCCAAAACTACAAGCTGTTGCTCCTGCGGCTAAAGCTTTAAGAACATGTGTTCCTCTTCTTACACCACCATCAAGAATAATTTCTAATTTATCACCAACTGCATCTGAAATTGCTTTAACTTGATCAAATGGAGATCTTGATCCATCAAGTTGTCTTCCTCCATGATTTGAAATCATAATTGCTGTACAACCAATATCCATTGCTCTTTTAGCATCTTCTACTGACATTACACCTTTTAATGCCAAAGGCTTATTCCATTTTTTAATACAATATTCTGCATCTTTCCAATTCATTGCTGGATCATATTGTTCATTAATATAATCCATAACCGATTTTGCTATATTGGTGCCTTTATCAGTTTTATTTTTAATGTTTGCTAATTCAAATTTTTTATTTGTAAAGTATTTGAAAACCCATCCTGGTCTCATTGCAAAACTCAATAAACTATCCAAAGTAAATTTAGGTGGTGTCGTAAATCCAGTTCTATGATCTCTTTCTCTATTTCCAGCAACAAGTGTATCAACAGTAATACACATTCCATCAAAATTAGCTCTACTACATCTTTCGATTAAATCATCAGTAATTGATTTATCTTTATGAATATAAAGTTGAAAAAGTTTTGGCCCACTAGAAATATTTGCAACCTCTTCAATAGAAAAGGAAGCCATTGTGGACATGCTGTAAATTGTATCAAACTTCTCTGCAGCTCTAGCAGAAGCCTTGTCACCCTCAGGATCATACAAACTTTGCATTGCCGTAGGAGACAAAAATAAAGGCATGCTAATTTTTCTACCAAAGACAGTGGTAGACAAATCTGGTTCACCAACACTATTAAGAATATTAGGAACTAAATCACAATCATTAAAAGCATCTGTATTTCTATTTAAAGTGACTTCATCATCTGCTCCACCATCAATATAATGAAAAATAGGAGCGGGTAATTTCTTTTTTGCTAATTTTCTAAAATCTTCAAAATTATAACAGTCATTGATATTCATGGTGTATCTTTATTAAAAGTTTTTGAAGAAATTAAACATATAACTATTTGCCCCAGGATTTTTATCTCCTAGACTTGCATTAGATATATGATTGTAGGAAAAACCTAATTCACTTGTTTTTGACAGATCAAGTGAAATTTGTAACTCACTTTTAAATTCAATTAAATGGCCTAAGTCTTTACCATCTCCCTCATGATATATTCCCGGTGTAAAACTTGGTGTTAAATTTAATGCTCCTAATTTATATTGAGCTTGAACACCTGTATAAAAATATCCTGCATTATCAGCTGTAAATAAAAATCCAGTTATAGGAGAAAGATTTCCTAAAAGGGTATCTCTATTTAAATTTTCATTTTGATGTTGAAAACCAATTAAAGTTGATTTTTTTCCATCATCACTAAAATCAAACATTCCAGTGTAAACACTTAATTCTGTATTTTGATCTTTTAAAACTTTTTCCTCTGCAATCGAAGAAAATGCGAATGTGATAATTAACAGATTAATTAAAAATTTTTTTAAATTCATCACTAATTAATTTATTTTTTAACTATAAAGGTTTTGTAGATTATTGCACCTCCAATTAAAAATATCAATATTGGCAATAACCAAAGAATATATGTGTTTTTATTTAAACCAGGATCGTAAAGTATCCATTCTCCATATTTAGTTTTAAAATATTCATAAATTTGATCTTCAGAAAGACCTTCTTGAAGCTTTTTATCAACTACAATTTTTAAACTGTTTGCAAATTCAGAGTCTGAATCGTAAACCGATTGACCTTGACATATAAGACATCGTAAATTTTTAGTTATTTTATTTCTTTTATCGTTCTCCTCAGCATTAACACTGCTTATAGGAAATAATATCATAACGATTAAAAAAAATTTAAGAAATTTCATTTTATCAATAAATTAATTTCATCAAGTAATTCTTGATTAAGAGGTCCAATATATTTTTTAATAATTTCATTATTATAAATTAAAAATGATTCAGGAACACCATATGCTCCCCACTCAATTGCAATTGTACCATCTAAATCAATAAAGATTTCTTTATAAGGGTTTCCTAGTTCTTTTAAAAAATTTTCTGCATTTTTTAAATTATCTTTATAATTCATCCCAATAATATTTAATTTATTCTCTAAATTTAAATTCATCAAAAGAGGATGCTCTTGTCGACATGGTACACACCAAGATGACCAAATATTTAATAAATAAACCTTATCTAACTCAAAGATACTTGATGATTTCACATTTTCTCCAGAAAAAAATTCTTTGGTATTAAACGCCGGTATCTCTTTTTTTGTATTAACATCTGGAGTGTATATTTTTGATTCTTCTAAACCTTTGTAAAAAATAAGAAATATTATTCCAAAAATAATAATAACTGAAAAAGGTAATATTTTATTTTTCATGATCTTTTTTGTAAAAAGCTAACAATGCCAGCAAAAGATATTAGAATTACTGATAACCAGATCCATAACATAAATGGTTTAACTTGGTATCTTACGTTAAAAAAATCTTGATTTTGAACCAGATTAATTACAATAAATTTATCTGACATAAGTGTTGTTTTAATATCAGCTTCACTTGTAGCAATGACAGGTTGATTATAAATTCTCAGCTCTGGCGAAAATCTATCCTCTTCACCATTTAAATTACTTATAGAAAAATTCGCAATAATAGCATTATAATTTTTTTCTTTTTTCTGATCAACACTTTCAAAAACTATCTTAGTTTTAGAATTTTCAAAAGTTTCACCAACCTTAAGATTTGTTATAATTTCGCTTGCAAATATATTGTTAAACAAGATACTTAGGATCAATAAACTAAATCCAAAATGAGCAATATTTTGTGAAATATTTTTATATTTTTTTACAAAAAAATCTCGCAAGGTAATAAAGAATAAATAAAGCGCACTCGATATCAAAATTGTATTTATTAAAATATTTTGATTAAAATTTTTTAATAATAAAAATGCTAATAAAATTGAGATAATCAAAAAAGAAATTAAATAAATCTTATCTTCTAGTTGAGATTTAATCCATTTTAATTTTGGACCAATCGCCATCATAAATAAAAATGGAATTAAAAATGGAATTATCAATTTATGATAAAATGGTGGTCCGACAGATATTTTTTCAGAAGAAATTACATCTAAAAAAATTGGATAAACGGTACCTATTAATACAACAGATAAAAAATACATCATGAACCAGTTATTAATTAATATTGAAGTTTCTTTGCTCAACCAAAAAAAACTATAAGATTTTCTGTCATTATCTTTATGAAAAAAGAAAAAAATTAAAATAGATAAAAAAATCAAAATGAATAAAAAAATAAGAATAAATAAACCCCTTTCAGGATCATTAGCAAAAGTATGAACCGAATTTAATATTCCTGATCTTACTAAAAATGTTCCACACATACTTAATGTAAATGTTGCAATAGAAAGAATTATTACCCATGAAGTTAAAATAGATTTTTTTTCTAATACTAAAATACAATGTAAAAGAGTAGTCAATGCAAGCCATGGCATTAAAGAAACATTCTCAACTGGATCCCAAAACCAAAAACCTCCCCAGCCCAATTCATAATAGGCCCAAATCGATCCAAGCAATATTCCTAAAGTTAAAAATATCCACGAAATTAAGATCCATTTTTTTATATGTGATGCCCAACTAGTAGATATAATTTTTAAACTTGTTGCTGCCAAGACAGATGAAAAAATAATAGAAGAACCAACATAGCCTAAATATAAAATAGGTGGATGGATTGCTAAAGCAGGGTCTTGTAAAATAGGGTTTAATCCAAGACCTTCATTAGGTATTGGGAAAATATAATTAAATGGATTTGATGTTTTGATTAAAAATAAAAAGAAACCAACTATGATTATTTGTTGAAAAACTAAAGTTAAAATTTTGTATTTTACCGGTTGATTTTTAGTTCTTACTAAAAATAAGAAAATAAATAACGTTAAAACAAGTAACCATAATAATAAACTACCTTCATGATTTCCCCAAGTTCCACTTATTTTATAAAATAATGGTTTGGTAGTGTGAGAATTATTAAATACTGTTTCATTACTAAAATCCGAAATAACAAAAGAAAAAATCAAACATAAAAAACTAATGACAACAAAAAATAATTGTAAAAATGTAAATGATAATATTTTGGTATCTAAAGTGTTTGAATTATTAAAATTTATATATGAAAAATAAAATAATAATAATGCAATAATTAATCCTATTATTAATGAATAATATCCAATTAGATTATAGATCAATTTATTTTTCTCCTAATGCTTCTTTTACTTCCGGTGGCATATAATTTTCATCATGCTTAGCTAAAATTTTTGTTGCAGAGAAAAAGTTTCTATCTTTCAAAAAACCTTCTGCAACAACCCCTTTCCCTTCAGCAAATAAATTTGGTACTGCTCCTGAGTAAGTAACATTTATTTCATTTTTAAAATCAGTAATTATAAAATTAACTTCATTTGAACTTATGGAAATAGAGTTTTTTTTAACCATTCCTCCAACTCTTATTTTGCTTTTATCTATTTCAATAAGTGATTTTATTTCAGAAGGCGATTGAAAATATACAACATTTTCCTCTAATGATTTTAAAATCAAAAATGTTGTTAAAATTAAAGTAATTAAGATTATTATTATGAACAGAAATCTTAATTTAACTTTTCGACCATACATGGTTTAAAAGTTAATTATTTGTTACGTTTGCTAAAATTTCTTTATTTATTCTTTGTGATTTTGCAGAATTAGCTTGCTCAGTAGTAAGTGATCCAAATTTAGCAACAAATTTGTTTTGTTCTTTAACAAATTGCATTTTAGTTACCAGATATAAACCTAAGAAACTTAATAACGTAAAGCTAAAAGCAGATAACACATACACTGCATATCCATTCATAAAAAATAATTCATTTATCATAATCTATCTAAGCCTTTATTTTTAATTTTTATCAGTTCTGTATTATATTTCATTAAGAAAATTAACAATGAAAAAAGAGCAAATGCCGCAGTCATTATTAATAATGGGTAGAGCATTGATGAATGAATTGAGCTTTTTGACAAAATATTAATAGATGCAGGTTGATGGAGTGTATTCCACCAATCAACTGAGTACTTTATTATTGGAACATTAATAATTCCTAAAATAGTTATAAAAGTTGAGATCTTGTAGACTTTTTCTTCCTTATCATAAATTCTCCAAACAATTAAATACATTGCATAGAATAAAGCTAATATTAACATTGATGTAATTCTTGCATCCCAAGCCCACCATGTTCCCCAAGTTGGTTTTCCCCAAATTGATCCTGTAACTAAAGCAATAATATTAAAAACAAATCCTGAAGGAGCTAAACTTTTAGAGATTAAAAAAAAGTTTTTGTTTCTAAATACAAAACCACAAATAGATAACAAAGTTATAGAAGAAAATATTCCAAGTGAAATCCAAGCGGCAGGAACATGAACATACATAATCCTAACTGCATCACTTTGTTTATAATCTTCAGGCGATATGATTAATGCTTCAACTAAACCAACACTCAATACAACAATAAACAAAAATAAAACGTACTTAGGTGCTTTTGACGTGATTTTAAAAATCTTGTTAGGTTCAAAAAGTTTAAACATATTTTAATTTAGAATTTTTTTGGTGATTTCTATTATGAAATAGTTTTCTGATCAAGAATGCAGAGGGGAGATAATAAGATTGAAATTAACGTTTAACACTCTTGACCAGAAGATACTAAAAATATAGCTAATTTGTATGGCCTAGATTTGAGCTAAATGTGGTTGAATGATGGTTGCCTTAATTAGAAAGCTTGAAATAACTAGAGCCTTTTTTTCCTGAAAAAATCTCTTCAATTAAAGGGTGTTTTATTGGTTCATCAGAGTCATCCATCAGCAAATTTTGCTCAGAAACATAAGCTTCATAAGTTATCTCATCATTTTCTGCTAATAAGTGATAAAATGGTTGATCTTTTCTTGGTCTGACATTTTTTGGAATAGACTGATACCATTCTTCAGAATTATTAAACTCAAAATCAACATCATAAATCACACCTCTAAATTCAAAGTGTTTATGCTTTACAATGTCTCCAATTGAAAATTTAGCTTTTTGAACTGGCATTAATCTTAGTATGGGTATTTAGAAATAAAAATCAATGCTAAAAATATAAATGTTTTGTGATGTGGCAAATATGTTAATATCTTTTAAGTGAATAAATCTTTTTTAAAATTTGTTACTGATTTCGGTCCTTTAGCAATATTTTTTTTCTATTATTACAATAGTGGTAAAAATTTATCTGTAGCAATACCTCCACTAATAGTTGCAACTTTAGTTGCATTAGCAGTAGTTTGGTTTTTTGAAAAAAAAATTCCTCCAATGCCTTTGGTAAGTGGAATTTTAATTACTTTTTTTGGTGGATTAACAATTTACTTTAATGATCCTATATTTATTTACGTTAAACCAACTATCATTAATATTATGTTTGCTCTTGCGTTATTTTTTGGGAAATATTTTACCAATGAACCTATTCTTAAAAAAATTATGGGTAAATCTATTCCTCTAACTGATATTGGTTGGGAAATTCTTAATAAACGATGGATGTATTTTTTCTTTGGTCTTGCTTTATTAAATGAGATTGTTTGGAGAACTCAAACAGAAGAATTTTGGGTTAATTTTAAAGTATGGGGAATGCTTCCAATAACAATAATATTTACAGGGTTTCAGGTACCATTAATTAATAAACATAAGATTGATGCGTAGTAATTTAAAATTAGTAGTAAATAATCCAAATAATAAAATAGAAGAAAAACATTTTTTTGAAAAAGATGAGCTAAAAATTATATTAGACTTATATGCCAAGATGGTTTCTGAGGGTTCTTGGAAAGATTACGGCTTAAGTATTTCAAGTAAGCAAGTGGGGTTTAGTGTTTTTAGAAATTCTACTGAAAATGCCCTTTATAAAATTTGCAAAAATTTTAGGCCTAAAAATAAAAATCTTAAATATTTGATTACTGATACAAGTGGTAAAATACTAAAAAATTCTTACGATCTTAGTGTTTTATTAAAAAATACCAACTGGAAGAAGCTTCAAAAATAAATTTATCTTCTTTGCCCAAATAATCTTAACAACATTATAAATAAATTGATAAAATCTAGATATAAAGTTAAAGCGCCCATCACAGCTTTCTTGCCCATTAACTCTCCTGAGTCTGAAGCGACATACATATTTTTGATTTTTTGAGTGTCATAAGCTGTTAAACCAACAAATATTAAAACACCTAAAATTGAAATCACAAAATACATCATAGAAGATTTCATAAAGATATTTACAATTGAAGCTATAATTATTCCAATTAGACCCATCATTAAAAAAGATCCAAACTTTGTAAGATCTCTTTTAGTTGTGTATCCATAAATACTCATCGCTCCAAATGTTGCAGATGTAATGAAGAAAACTCTAGTTACACTCATTCCAGTATAAATTAATAATATTGAAGATAAAGATAGACCCATCAAAGCTGCAAAAACCCAAAATGTAGTTTGTGCCTTTGATGCACTCATCTTATTAATTCCAAAACTCATGTAAAAAACGATACCTAGAGGTGCTAACATTACAAGCCATTTAAGACCTGATAAATAAATTGCATTCCCTATCTGCGTTAGACCAACGATTGAACCTGCATCATTAGTAACAACAGACATTTTAAATGTTAATAGTGCTACTATTCCAGTTAGCAATATACCTGTTGCCATGTAGTTATAAACTTTTAGCATATAGGCTCTTAAGCCTTCATCCATTACAGCAGACGATTGTTGTGCTGCTTTAGCTCTATTTAGTATTCCGTTTTTATCAAATTTCATAATATGTAATATATATATTCTTTTACTAATTATTCAAGATACCTTAAAAGATTAACAAAAATTTAACTTAATATTTCTAATGAATTACAAAAATTTAGGTAATACCAATATTAAAGTAAGTACAATTTGTCTCGGTACTATGACTTGGGGAGAACAAAATAATGAACTTGAAGCATTTGAACAAATGGATTTTTCATTAGATCAAGGAGTAAACTTTTGGGACACTGCTGAATTATATGCAGTACCTCCTAGAAAAGAAACCTACGGTGATACAGAAGAAATTATTGGGAACTGGTTTGAAAAAACAAAAAAAAGAGACAAAGTCATTCTTGCAACAAAAGTTGCTGGTCCAGCAAGAGATTATTTAAGAAGTGGAGAAAATAGTTTTACAGGCCCAAACTTAGAATCTGCTTTAAATGACAGTCTTAAAAGACTTAAAACTGATTATATAGATTTATATCAACTTCATTGGCCAGAGAGAAATGTAAATAATTTTGGAAGACTTGGTTATGTTCATAATGAAAATGAATGGAATAAATTTGAAGATGTTCTTGGAGAGTTAAATAAATATATTGATCAGGGAAAAATAAGATACGTTGGTTTATCAAATGAGACCCCTTGGGGAGTTTTAAATTATCTTCAGTTATCCAAAGATAAAAAGTTGCCAAGAATGATGTCAATCCAAAATCCTTATAGTTTATTAAATAGATCTTACGAAGTTGGGCTAGCTGAAGTTTCTATAAGAGAAAACATTGGCTGCTTAGCTTACTCACCATTAGCAAGTGGATATTTAAGTGGAAAGTACAGAAACAAGAATTTCCCCAAAGGATCAAGAATGGAGAGAGATTTCGATTTCTGGACAAGGTATAGAAAGCCAAATACTGAAGATGCTGTTGAACATTATTATAAAATTAGTGAAAAGTTTGGTTTAGATATGAGTCAGATGGCGATAAAATTTTGTGAAATCCAAGACTTTATGACTAGTGTAATCATTGGAGCAACTACAATGGAGCAGTTGAAAACAAATGTAGAAAGTGTAAATGTAAACTTATCTGATGATGTCATTAAAGAAATTAACCACGTACAAACAATTTATCCAAATCCATGTCCATAATTAAAAAAATTACAATATTGTTAGGAATATTTTTTATAAGTGGTGTTGCTCAAGTTTCAGCTCAGGAAATTAAAAAAATTGGTAAATATAAAGATTGGGAGGCAATGGTCGTTATGGATGCTGACGGTAAAGTATGCTTTGCGCAATCTTTACCTATTTTGCAAGCACCCAAAACTAATAAAAGAGATGCAAAATTATTTGTAGCATTTAGACCAAACAACAATATAAAAAATGAAGTAAGTGTTACCCCGGGTTATGAATTCAACAAAAATAATTCTGTAACAGCTGCTTCAGGGAAGAATAAATTTAAATTTGATATTAAAGAACAAGGTTTTGCTTGGATTGCGGACAACAAAATTGAATTAAAAATGATCAAACAAATGAGAAAAGGATCTAGAATTATGATCACTGGATACAATCAACAAGGTTCTCAAACAATTGATCATTACTCATTATTAGGATTTACTAAAGCTTATAACGCTTCAAGAAAAGCTTGTAGTTAATTCAATGAAATCAAAAAAGAAAATTGTTCTAGCTTATTCTGGAGGGCTTGATACTTCTATAATTTTAAAATGGCTTCAAGAAAATTATGATGCAGATGTAATTTGTTATACAGCAGATGTTGGACAAGAAATTGATAGAAAAAAAATTATTACTAATGCAAAAAAATTTGGTGTTAAAAATATAATTATTAAAGATTTAAAAGATATTTTTGTTAAGGATTATGTTTATCCCATGATCAGAGGACACGCGATCTATGAGGGTGTTTATTTATTAGGGACATCAATAGCAAGACCTCTTATTGCAAAATATCAAATAAGAGTAGCTAAAAAATTTAAAGCCTATGCAGTTTCACATGGAGCAACTGGTAAAGGCAATGACCAAATTAGATTTGAATTAGGTTATCATTATTTTGGTCCTAAAATTAAAATTATAGCTCCGTGGAGAATTTGGAAACTAAAATCTAGAACAGACTTAATTAATTATGCAAAAAAACATAGCATAGCTATTCCTAAAGATAAAAAAGGTGCACCTCCTTTTTCGGTGGATGATAATTTATTTCATACATCAACCGAAGGTAAGGTTTTAGAAAATCCAAAAAATTCTGCTCCAGAATTTATTTTTCAAAGAACAGTTTCTCCTGAAAAAGCACCTAACAAACCATCTTTTGTTACTATTAATTTTAAAAATGGTGATCCTTTTGGAATTAATGGAAAAAAATTATCTCCAGCTAAATTATTAACAAAGTTAAATGATCTAGCAGGCAAAAATGGAATTGGAAGAGTTGACTTAGTAGAGAATAGATTTTTAGGTATTAAATCTAGAGGAGTGTATGAAACACCTGGTGGAACTCTTTTAATAAATGCTCATAGAGCAATTGAGTCTGTTACCTTAGACAAAGAAACTATGCATAAAAAAGATCAGATAATGTCTAGATATGCAGAGTTAATTTACAATGGTTATTGGTATTCAAAAGAAAGATTTAAACTTCAAAAAATTGTAGATTTAAAAAGAAACAAAGTTAATGGCTCAGTTAAACTTAAATTGTATAAAGGAAATATTACAATTCAATCTAGAGTTACTAATAGCAGCGCTTACTCGATGAAAAAAGTCTCATTTGAAGAAAATAAGTCATTTAATAAATCTAACGTTGAAAGATTTATCAATTTTCACAAAAAAAAGCTTCGTTCTTAGTAACGTTTAGGACAAATTAACATTTGTTTAAATCACTAAAAATTATATCCTTATATCATGGAATCAATAAAGAATTGGATGAGAGATGCAGCAAATATTTTATTTGATGATAGTAAGAATGATCTACGCGCACTTCCTAAAACAGTTAGATTACAAATTCTTTTAGTTTTAAGTTTTATTTGGACTACTGTTTTTAGTTTATATGTTTTTTCTTACACAACTTTCGCATTTGGATGGGCTGGACTTTTTTTAGCTCATATAGGTTTAATATTTGCCGTCTATATGACTTTTAAACAATTCCATAGAGCAGAAGAAAAGTCCGCAAGTGTTTTTCAAACAAAAAATTTTGATCCTTTTAAAATCATGGTCATAGTTTTTGTAATAGTATTTATATTTGTATTTTCAAAAGGAATTGAGGTTTTGACAAGTCCAAACCCGAACTCTTATTCAATCCCTTATGATGGTCCCTTAAAATCTGCAATTGAAAAATGGTTACCTTTTAGTAAAGATAAATAATGGATAAGATAGCAAAAAACTTACAGTTAGCATTAATGGTTATTATCTTAATCAGTACTGTTATTGCTGTTGGGATTGAAATGAAAAACATGTTTTTAAAACAATCTGTTACATTAGCAGATTTGCTTTTAATGTTTCTTTATTTGGAGGTACTAGCAATGGTAAGGGTTTTTTGGAACCAACAATCTATTAGTATTACCCTACCACTTCTTATTGCAATTACCGCTCTTGCACGATTTATTATTCTACAAGGCAAAGAAATGGATCCTACTGCACTTGTTTATGAAGCGGTAGCTATTTTGTTAATAGCTGGAGCAATTGTTGTTTTAAGATTAAGACATAGTGACAAATTAGGTCTTAAGAAAAAAAAATCAAAATAATTTAAAATGATATTTGAAGCTTCAAGGGCTAAGGCCTTAAATCAATTAAATAATTTTGTTGAGAATAATCTTGGAGAATATTCAAAATTAAGAAATTTTGATTTTGGACCTGAAAAAAGATCTAATATATCTTGCTTATCACCATATATAACTCATGGAATAATTAATGAACAAGAAGTCATTCAGAAAGCCCTAAGTAAATTTTCTTTTTCAAAAAATGAAAAGTTTATTCAAGAAGTTATGTGGCGAACTTATTGGAAAGGTTGGTTAGAACTAAGACCGAATGTTTGGTCAGATTACATTGTTGAATTAAATCAAATTAGAAATGAATTTCAAAATAATCAAAATTATCTTAGTGCAATTGAGGGAAAAACAAACATAGATTGCTTTAATGAGTGGGTAAAAGAGCTTAAAGATAAAAATTATTTACATAATCACACTAGAATGTGGTTCGCTAGTATTTGGATTTTTACTCTAGAATTACCTTGGCAATTGGGTGCGGAATTTTTTATGCAAAATCTTTATGATGGAGATGCAGCATCAAATACTCTTGGATGGCGATGGGTGGCTGGAGTTCAAACTCAGGGCAAACACTACCTTGCAAGCGAATGGAATATTAAAAAATTCACTAACAATAGATTTCAAAATATAAAATTAAATGAAAATGCTCCTCCAAAAGTATCTGAAAAATCTTATCAAATAATTAAACAGGATTTCAATAACCCACAAAATATTGAAAATAAGAATCTTTTAATTTTTGAAAATAATCTCTCGTTTGAAATCACTGACTTTAAGGAAAACAACTTTAAGAAAATTTACTTAGTTTCTAATAAAAATGATAATAGAGCAATAAAACTCAGTGAAAAGTTAGTGAAATTTAAATCTCATTTAATAGAAGACCAAGAACAAAGATTAAAAAATCAATCTATTGATTGTAAAATTATAGATATAAGTGAATTAACAAATATTGAAAATTATTACGGTTTGTATCCAACAGTAGGTGAAAATTTAGATTTTTTAAATTCTAATAATTTAAATATAGATTTTTTATATAGAAATTTTGATCAATTAGCTTGGCAATACTGTAATAAAGGTTTTTTTAATTTTAAAAATTATATTCCTAAAATAGTTTCAAGCTTTAATTAAAACCAACGAACCATTCCAATAATTCCAGCGGTTGCATAAAAAAATTGCAAAAATAAAATTCCTTTATGACCACCTCTATAGGCCCAAATTCCAATTAAAATGGCTGACAATAACAATAGACAAAACCCAAAAAATTCTATGCCTATATTTAAAGCTACAAATAAAGAATACAATATTGCAGTTATAACTCCTGCCCATTCAAAAATTTTATTATTCATAAAAGTTTTTTAAAATTATTATAAAGGATTGTAGAGTAGTTATTCATATCTTTCATGTTATCTTTTGCAGATTGATCAAACTTTTCTAACGCACCATTACCAAGCTGATCTTCCAAAGCTTTTTTATACTCCGGAACACACCCCCATTCATTAACAGTAGAATCTTTTATTTCTATATGAAATTGAATTCCATAAGCATGGTTTTGATATTTAAAGATTTGATACTTGGTGATTGGGGATGAGGCTAATAAAGTTACATCTTTATTATTTTCAATGCCTTGGACCTCATAAGAATGCCATTGTAAACTTTTAATCGTATTAGGAAATTTTGAAAATAATTTATCTTCATCTTTTTCATTAGAAAAATTAATATCCATAATGCCTATTTCTGCTGGTTTAGATTTAACCACTTTTCCACCAACTACTTCTCCTAAAAGCTGACAACCTAAACAAAAACCTAAATAAGGTTTTTTTAGATCTAAAACAAATTCTTTAATTCTTTTCTTTTCTTCTATTAACCAAGGATATTCTTGTTCCATATAGGTATCCATTGGACCCCCCATACAAAACATTCCATCAAATTTACTTAAATCGTCTGGTATTTTTTCACCTTCATCTAACTCAATGGTAGTTAAGTTAAATCTATCATCTAACATTAAATCTTTAATGTAACCTGGATCTTCTATTTTGATATGTTGTAATACTATTATGTTCACTAAGCTTAACTTAGCTTAGAACACTTCTTGGAACAATATTTTACTCTATCCCAATTTAACTTCCATTTTTTTCGCCAAGTAAATGGTCTTTTACAAACTGGACAAATTTTTGTTGGTAAATTTTCTTTTTTCATCAAATTGTATTTAGTTTAATAAATTTATCAGCTTCAGATAAAATTAATTTTTTTCTATCAGATTTCATTTTATCAAATATTCTTACCATCATTGACAAACGAGGATTTTTTAAAAAAAATTTTCTATTTCGGTCAATAAATCTCCAATAAAGACCATCCATAATGTTACACCAATCACCTTTCTTAAAGTCCATCATTTTCATAAAATATGCAGATCCACAAATATAAGGTTTTGTTGCAAAAATTCCTCCATCGCTAAATAATCCCATCCCATATACATTTGGAACCATTACCCAATCTGAGGAGTCCACAAACATCTCCATGAACCATTTGTAAACAATTGTTGGCTTTAACTCACAAAGGTTCATTATGTTTGATAAGATCATTAATCTTTCAATGTGATGTGACCAACCGTGATTAACAGCATTTTTAATTGCATAATCTAAAGGTGGAAGACCAGTGGTACCATCATACCAAGAACTTTTCATTTTTCTATTTTGTTTAAAAAAATTTCCAGTTTCCATTTCTAGTGAATAAGACTGATAAATTCCACGCATAAATTCTCGCCAACCAATCACCTGGCGGATGTAGCCCTCTAAAGAATTCATTCTAATTTTATTTTTCTTATGAAATTCTAAAACTTTTTGGATAACGAATTCAGGAGTAATTAAACCTAAATTTATATAAGGACTTAATGCACTATGGAACAAAATATTATCTTTTTGATCAACTGCATCCTCATAATCACCAAATAAGTTTGATTTTTCTTTTATAAAAAAATTTAAAAGTTTAACTACATCTTCGTATTCTGTTGCAAACCAAAAATTATTTGTACTCCCTGGGTGATTTTTAAATTCCTTTTCAATAATAGGCTTTAATTTTTTTGTGTGACTGGTTTCATTTATTTTTGGAAATTTAGGAATTGAAATATTTTTAGGTAATTTATTTCTGTTATCTTCATCAAAGCTCCATTTGCCCCCGATTGGATTACCATCTGAACCCATCAATATTCCAGATTTTTTTCTAACATCTTTGTAGAAAGTTGCCATAAAAGGTTTTTTTGATTTTGATAAATAATTTTTAAATTCAGCTCTTGAATTTAAGAACATAGGAGTTTGAATAATATTCCAGCTTATTTTTTCTTTTTTTAAAAATTGTGAAATTTTTTTTTCAAAAAATTTATCCTCCACTTCAAAACTTGAAATTTCTTTTACTTTTTTTTGTGAAATTATTTTTTTTAATTTTTTAAAATAATCATCATTAAATTCTTTATCTTCGATTTTAAAGTAATCTAATTTAAATTTGTTTTTTCTTAATCTGTCCGCATAAGAGCGCATAGAAGATAAAAATAATAAAATTTTTTGTTTATGATGCTTTTCATAAGTGCATAAACCCTTATCTTCAGCCATAAAAAATAGGTGGTCTTTTTTGAAGCGGTCTAGGTATTTTGTTGGAAATAATTGATTACCAAGTATAAAAAATAACTTCATAGTTAAATATAACTAATAAAATTTTTTATGTCAGAAAAATATGTAATTTTTGGTGCGACAGGTTCTATTGGGTCAAGTTTAGCAGAACAATTAAAAAACTCTGGAAACGATATTCATTTAGTTGGAAGAAATGAAAGTGAACTTAGTTCTGTCTCTGAAAAACTTGGATGCTCACATACCGTTGCAGATGTTTTAGAGGATGGGTTTATAGAAAAAGTTAAATCAGATATTTCTGAAATTAAAGGCCTAGCTTATTGTGTCGGTTCAATTGATTTAAAACCATTAAGAATGGTAAATGTACAAGACTTTCAAAAATGTATGAAACTTAATCTTTATTCTGCTGTAGAAGCTATTAAAGGATATCAGGAAAGTTTAAAAAAAAATAAAGGTTCAATAGTATTATTTTCAACTGTTGCTGCTCAAAGAGGTTTTACTAATCATGCAATCATAGCTTCAGCAAAAGCTGCTGTTGAAGGATTGACGGTTTCTCTTGCAGCAGAATTCGCTCCAAACATAAGAGTGAATTGTGTGGCACCAAGTTTAACAAAATCTAAAATAGCAGAACCAATGTTAAAAAATACTGCTATAGCTGAAGGTATTGCAAAAGCACATCCCCTAAAAAGATTAGGCGAAGGTAAAGACTCTGCTGCTCTTGCTAAATTCTTACTAACAGAAGATAGTTCTTGGGTTACAGGCCAAATAATTGCTGTAGATGGTGGTAGATCTAAACTTTCATAAAGTGATCAAATATTTTTTATCGATATTTTTCTTTTTATTATTTTCATCGAAAAGTTTTTCTGAAAATTTTACTTTTAAAAAATTGACAGATTTAAATGACCCATGGGGATCATCTTTTATAAATAATCAAGAGCTTATTATCACTGAAAAAACTGGAAAAATAAAAATAGTAAATATTATTTCTAAAGAAGTTTATGAAGTTGAACATAACTTAAATTATTTTGTACACGGACAAGGAGGTTTATTAGATATTATTTACCAAGATAATTACTTATGGATTTCTTATTCAGAGAATAGAGGGGATTGGAAAACTAGTACATCAATTGCAAAAGCTGAATTAAATAAAAAAAATTTAGATTTTAAAAATATATTTCAAGCTGAACCACCGATAGAATCTGGTTATCATTTCGGTTCAAGATTAGCTATAAAAGATAATTATCTTTTTGCATCTGCTGGAGAAAGAGGTGGTGGTATGATTGCTCAAGATCCAACAAGTCACCCAGGAAGTATAATCAGAATTAATTTAGATGGCAGTATTCCAAAAGATAACCCTAGGTTTGAAGGTAAATCAGATTGGTTACCAGAAATATATCAAATTGGTGTTCGTAATCCTCAAGGACTAACCTATTCCTCTTTTGATGGAAAAATTTATGCAAGCAACCATGGTGCAAAAGGCGGTGATTGGTTTGGTGAAATAAAAAAAGGAGAAAATTATGGTTGGAAAATTTTAGGTTGGGGTGGAACAAATTATTCAGGGTCAAAGATTGGACCTAAATGGAAACCAGGTTTTACCAAAGCAATCCAATATTGGGTACCTTCAATAGCTGCAAGTGCCATAACTATTTATAATGGAAAAGAATTTAATGAATGGAATGGCGAAGCGCTCATTACTTCTTTAAAAGATAAATCAATGAGAAAATTAAACTTTCAAAATTTATCTAAAATTGAAGAAACAATTATTTTCAAAGATAAAATTGGGAGAATAAGAGACATACAAATTCACCCGGTTAATGGAAAAATATATTTTCTTGCGGGAAATAGCTTATGGTTGATGGAGAAGAAAAAATAATATGAAAGAAAGACCTTATCATCATTTACCTGATGGCACTTTCAGAAATCCAAAAGGATCTCCAGTAATAATATCTAGGTCAGGAAAATTTTCTTATAGAACTTTCAGTAAATTGAGAAAAAAAGTTGATTTATCTTATCCAAAAGAACATGTGATTGAAAAAGAAAAAGTATTAGCTGATTTAGAAAAATATAAAGATGATGATTATATTGCTTGGATAGGTCACGCGACATACCTAATAAAATTAGGTGGAACTACAATTATAACAGATCCTGTATTTTCAAAGAACGCTGGACCACTAATCTTTGGTCCAAAAAGATTTACTAATCCTGCAATAAAATTAAACGAGATACCTAAAACGGATATATTTTTACTCACTCATAATCATTACGATCATCAGGACATGTCAACAATTAGAAATTTTCCTTTTAAGAGTGCAAAAGTATTAACACCTCTAAATCTTGGTAAATATTTTAAAGGATATAGAGATGTAAATGAAATGGATTGGTATGATCAAATAATTATAAATGAGAATTTGAAAATTTCTTTACTTCCTGCAGTTCATTGGTCAAAGAGAAGTTTAACAGACACTAATAAAACTTTGTGGGGTAATTTTTTTATAGAATATAAAAATAAAAAAATTTTATTCGCATGTGACACTGGATATGGAGAAATCTACAAAAAACTAGGAGAAAAATACGGTCCTATAGATCTGACAATGATTAATATTGGAGCTTATAATTTCAAACCAATGTTTGATAAAACAATTTATCATACTACACCAGAAGAAGCCTTGAATGTTGCAAAGGACCTAAAAAGTAAAAAAGTATTAGGAATGCATTGGGGAACATTTGTTTTGTCATTGGAGCCAATTATGGAACCCCCAATTAGATTTAAAAATAATGCTGAAAAATATGGTTTTAATAAAGAAAATGCAATTATTTTTAAAATTGGAGAAGTTAGTCCTCTAGATAAATTGTTATAGAGTTAAATACTTAATTGCATAAAATATAGTCCCTATAGATGCAATAGTAGATACAAAAATTGCTTTTATTATATTTTCGGGACTTATATTATAAGCGGCACATAAAACTATAGAAGTAACTCCACAAGGTGCAACACTCACAAAAAAAGCGCCTGGTATTTTAGCAGGCAATCCTGCATTAAAAAAGACTAATCCAATTAACATTAAAATAATTGGGGAAATGACTAATTTTAAAACTGAAATAGAAACAGATAATTTGTTAATTACATTTTTAGTATAAAATGAGAGAGTTATGCCAATTGCAAACAATCCAACTGGTGAAACACATGCTGCAAGTTTAGACAAAGTGTATTCAATCGGTGTTTGATCAATATTAAAATTTAATAATAAAAATAATAGACCTATAATTATTGAAAGAATAAATGGGTTTAAAAATAAATTTTTAATAAAATTAAATAAATTTACATTTTTTTTTGTAGATAATTCGAGAAAAAAAGCAATTACAGATAATAAAATTATTCCATCCATTAATATGATACTTGCAACTTGTGTAATTACATCTTGTTGAAAATATATTGCTGTTATTGGCAAAAGCAAAGTCACATGGTTTGATAATGCAACTGTTAAAGCCCAAATAATTGACTCTGGGATTGATCTTTTAAAATATTTTGAAGTAATTAAGTAAGCGATAATTCCACATATTGATTGCATAATTAAATAAGAGAAAATTTGTTTGAAATCTACTTGTCCAATTTCATTTTGTGCTATTAGTTTAATTATCAATGCCGGAACTGCAATATAGAACAAAAAAAGATTTAAAATTTTAGCATGACTAAGGTCTAAAACTTTTAACTTACCAAATACAAATCCTAAAAAAGTAATAAATATAAATGGAGTTAGTCCTAAAAAAATTGTGAACATAAATTATTTAATCGTTATTCTATGCATTATTCTATTTCCTTTGAAGGGTGTTGCTTGATGAAGCATAGATCTATTATCCCATATAGCCAATTGATTTTTTTCCCAAGGCAATGAAAATTGAAACTTCTTCTTAATTTGATGGTTAAATAAAAATTTTTTTAACTTTTCTTGATTTTTTATCTTTGAGCTAAAACCAACAAAATGTCCTGGACTGCAATAAATAGAATAATTTGTGCTGATTTTCCTAATTATTTTATGTGAAGATTTAAGTTCTTTAATATTTTTTCCTTTTTCTTTGACTCTTTCTTTTGTTGTAACCGAGATTGGACCCTCAGAGGAATATTTACCTTTAATATTTTTAAATTTTCTTTTTATTAGACTTGGTAATTCTTTATAAGCAAGATATTGAGAACAAAATTCTGTATTAGCTTTTCCTTTTTTTGGCACAAGTTTAGAAAGCAACATTGTAAATCTTGGTGGTTTTTTTGTATAAATCGAGTCTGTATGAAATTGTTCACCAAAACTTGGTCCTTTATCAGTTGATTTTCTTTGCACCACAGTAATTTGAGGAAATTTTTTATTTAAACCTTTTAGTCTTGGATAGTTGGCTAATTTTCCAAAATATTTCACAAACTGAATATAAAATTTAGAAGTTAATTCTTGTTGTTTAAAATACAACATTCCATATTTATTCAGTGCTTTCTTAATTTTTAAAATATCTTTATTCGTAATATCTTTTAAATTTACAATTATTTCTGCTCCAATATTTTTTTTATTTGGAATTATTTTTAACATTTTTTAGAAAAAATTTTTTTAGGTGATTTAAAGTTTGTTTAGGACTTTCCTCTGGAATGAAATGATCTGAATTAATTTCTGCACCATAGATTTTTTTATTTGTATATTTTTGCCAAATTTTAATCGAATTAAATTGCTTTCCAACTACTCCTTTTTTTCCCCACAAAACTTGAATAGGAATATTTAATTTTTTATTTCTATCTTTTTTATCGTGCTCTAAGTCTATAGTCGCCGCAGCTCTATAATCTTCACATGTTGCATGAATTCTTTTATTTTGTTTAAAGGCTCTAAAATATTCATCTTCAACTTTTCCAATCGCACGTTTTGATGACCTATTAAAACGACTTTTTAACCATCTTTTAGGATCTGCCATTATCATTTTCTCTGGTAAAGGTGCTGGCTGTATTAAATAAAACCAGTGAAAATATCCTTTTGCAAATTTCATATCAGTATGCTCGTACATATCTAGAGTTGGACAAATATCTAATACACTTAATGCCATAATCTTATTTCTATAATCTCTTGCCATTCTATGTGCAACTCTCCCACCTCTATCATGTCCAGCAACAAAAAATTTTTTAAAATTTAATTTACTCATCAATTGAACCATATCTTTAGCCATTTCTCTTTTAGAATAATTTTTATGATTAGTACCACCAGGTAAAACTAAACTGTCTCCATATCCTCTAAGGTCAGCAACTATTACTGTAAAATATTTACTAAGCTCAGGGGCAGTCTTGTGCCACATCACATGTGTTTGGGGATATCCATGAAGTAATAATAAGGGGGGACCGTTACCTTTAAATCTACAAAAAATTTTACCCTTGTTGACTTTAACAAATTTTTTTTTAAAACCATTAAACATGATTAAACTATTTAATTATTTAATAGTTTATTTTTCGCCTTTTCAAATTCCTCTTGAGAAATAATTCCTTTTTCTTTTAGATCATTCAATTTAGTAAGTTCATCACTTAAATTGCTGCTTTGTTCATCAGAAGTTTCACTTGTCTCCCTACCCTCACTTTCAGCTTCCTCTTTCTCAGCTCTATTAGCTTCCTTAGACTTAAAACCATTCATAATTGCCATTCCACCTAAGTATAAAACATAAGCCATAATAGGAATAACCAATCCAAAAAAAATTATTTTTTCCATAATTTAATCTTCATCTTCTTCACGCCAGTTTTTTTCATACATTAAATATGCAGCGTATATTACTGATACAGTACCTACAATCATACCATAATCAAAACCAGTTTGCTTGTCATGCAAATACCAACCTAATTGTGTTGCACCGATAGGTGGAACAGTAAGAAGCAAAAAAATTATACCAAATCTGTATGGTCGTTTAGGTTTTTTCATCCTAATAAATTAACAGATTACAGCTTATGGTTTAATTATTAAATTTGCGATCTTTTGAAACAGTCTATCGTATTTTTAAGCAAACAAGCAATGGTCATTGGACCTACACCGCCTGGAACTGGTGTAAGTGCTTTTGCATTTTTTGAAACTTCATCAAAATGAACATCACCAACTATACCGTTATCAGTTTTATTTATACCAACATCAATGACAATAGCATCTTTCTTAACCCAATCTCCTCTAACAAGTTCGGGTATACCTACAGCTGCAACAATTATATCAGCCTCTAAACATTCAGCTTTTAAATCTTTAGTTTTTGAATGAGTTATAGTTACGGTACAATTTTCTTTTAAAAGAAGTTGTGTCATTGGTTTACCATTTAAATTTGATCTACCCACAACCACAGCTTTTTTACCACTTAAATTAGGTTCAATTTTTTTTATCAACAAATAACATCCAAGCGGAGTACAAGGTATCGAACTTTCATAACCGGATGAAAGATTGCCTACATTCATTGGATGAAATCCATCTACGTCTTTTGAGGGATCAATAGCTTCTATAACCTTCTGCTTATCAATATGCTTAGGTAAAGGAAGTTGAACTAAAATTCCTGAAACAGTTTTATCACTGTTTAGTTCTTGAATTTTTTCTAGAACAGTCTTTTCTTCAACTGAGTCTGGATATTTAATTACTTCAGATTTTAATCCTACCTCATTTGCTGACTTCTCTTTATTTCTTACATAAATTTGACTAGGTGCTAAATCACCAATCAGTATTACCGTTAAACCTGGTACTTTATTATGTTTTGATTTTAATTCTGCAACTTCTTCCTTTAACTCTGCTCTTAATTCTGCAGCTGCTTTTTTTCCATCAATTAAAATCATATTTTTCTTTTAAAAAATCATTGGTGCGATGTACAGCTTCATACACATTTCGATAAACCAAATCAATAAAAGAAGAATGATTGGAGAAATATCTAGTGAACCTAAATTTGGCAAAAAACGTCTAATTTTATTCAGGAAAGGCTCGGTTAATTTGTAACTCAACTCTAAAATTGCATACACAAACCTATTTTGAGTATTAAGAACATTAAAAGCTATTAACCAACTTACAATAACATTTGCGATTACAACATAAGAGTACAATTTTAAAATTTGTAAAACTAAATAAAAAATAGCTATCATTTTTTCTCAACGTAAATCGACTGACTTGGGAAAGCAAATGAAGCACCATTTTTTTCTACAATTTCCTTAATCGCAATTGCTAATCTTTCTTTTACATCAAGCCAATTATTCCAACTTCCTGTTTTTGTAAAGCATCTTACATACATATCTATTGAACTATCAGAAAATTTATCAACTCTTACCGCAACACCAATTGAGGTATTATAATCTTCGCTTGAATTAATATGACTTTCGATTTCATCTCTAATTTTTTTTAACTGATCTACCGTAGTGTCATATTGAAGTGTAATAATCCAACTGATTAACCAATTTGAAGTTTCACTTACATTTACAACTGCGTTTTCGGCAAATTGAAAATTTGGAATAATAGCAAGAGATTTGTCAAACTTTCTAATTGTTGTTGATCTAAATCCAATCTTTTCTACTACACCTTCAATAATACCCTCGACAGCTATCCAGTCTCCAATTTTAAATCTCTTTTCAACTAAAACTAAAATTCCTGATATTAAATTTTTGAATAAATCTTGTGCCCCTAATGCTACAGCAACACCAAACAATCCAAGACCTGCAATGATTGGACCTATTTTAATTCCCCACAATTCTAAAACTGCTGCTAAACCTAAAATAAAAATTAAAATTTTTAACGATTTAATTATCCAGCCAATAAGTTCCCTTGTTAACAATTTGTCTAAACCACTAAGTATGTATGAGATTGGTTCTATGATTTGGTGAATTACCCAAAAAATTAAAATAGTGATCAACGTTCTATTAATTGTATCTACCACTTCTCTTCCTTCTAGTGAGAAAGTCATGTAGTAGCTTGCAATAAAAAATCCTAATACAATTGGTAAAAATCTTGCTGGACCTACAAGTGATTGAACAAAAGTATCATCTAATTTATTCGTTGTTCTTTTCGAGATAATTTCTAATTTTTTAATAACTAGTTTGCTTATTAAACCTCTAAAAATTAAGAATAGTAAAAATATTCCAATACCAATTAAGATTTGAAAGATATCAACACCAAGAATTCCTTTATTCCATACTGATAAAAATATCTCCGAAAAATTATTAATTAATTCCATTTCTAAATTTTATATAACAAAAACTCTTCTTCTCCAGGGTTAAAAAGAAAAATCTTTTTCCATTTGATTTCGTTCAGTATTGACGAGGTTTTTTCGCCTATACACATCAAATTAGTATTCATCCATAAATTTTCGGTTTGGTAAATCTTTATGAAATTTAAGAAACTTGACGCACTATTTTGAGAGTAAACATAGACCATATCAGGCATATTTAATTTTAATTCATTAACAAATTTCTCATCAAATTTTTGATTATGATCTACTCTATAATTAATAATTCTTTTTACCTTAAAACCTTGGCTTAATAACTGTTGATCTAAATCAACCGATATTGTTTCACCACTAACGTAAAGTAATTCTTTATTTTTGGACTCATAACTTTGTATAATTAACTCCTTTAAGTTTCTAACATTTCCTTCAGCTGCAATTGTATTTTGAAAACCAACACTTCTTGCTTTGTTTTCTGTAGCATTTCCAACACAAAAGCATTTAATATTTTTATCTAATTTTACTGTGTTTAAAAATTTTACTGCATTTGCACTAGTAAAAACAATTCCACCATATTCAGAAAAGTTAATTTCTTCATAATTAACCTTTTCAATTTTTATTAATGGAAGATGAGAAACTTGATGTCCTAATGATTGAAATTTTAATATCATTTCAGAACAATCCTCCAGTGGTCTAGTTAACAAAATATGCATATTATCTTTTATATGAATTATTTGATTTTGTTTTTAAAAGTATTCCAATCTCTTTACCAATTTCTTTAAACTCATTCAAATTACCAACTTTTTTTTCATAAAATCTTTGTTTACCATCTAAAGAAAAAAGTTCAGCCTCCACTATAATCTTATCTCCATCAACCACTGAATGAGCACCAATAGCTGTTTCACAATCTCCATCTAAAACTTTTAAGATATTTCTCTCGAGGTGAGCTCTTTTATATGTTTCCTCATGATTAATTTTGTTTAAAATAGAAATTGTCTCATCATCATTCTCCCTGCACTGAAGAGCAATTACGCCTTGTCCTGCACTAGGAATTATTTCTTCAGCTGAAAAAATTTCTGAGATTTCATTTTCATATTTTAAAAATTTGATACCAGCATACGACAAAATAATTGCATCATACATCCCTTCATTCAATTTTCTAATTCTAGTATCTACATTTCCTCTAATTAGTTTACAGTTCAAATCTTGTCTAATTTTTTTTATTTGAAATTCTCTTCTGTATGATGAGGTACCAACAATTGACTTTTGATTTAAGTCTTTAAGTTTTTTTTTGTTCTTTGTTATTAAAATCTCTCTAGGGTCATTTCTTTCAAGGAAAGAGTCTGTTATTAATCCTTTTGTTTCATTAGCAGGCATATCTTTCAGTGCATGGACTGCAATATCAATATTTTTTAACTGAAGCTCTTTTTCAATATTACTAGAAAACAAACCTTTGCCACCAAGCTCAGATAATCTTATATCCTGTACTTCGTCACCTTTAGTCGTAATTGATTTAATTAAAATATCTTCATTACCAAGGTCGGTATTTTCAATAATCTTATCTTTAGCTTGTTGAGCATAAAGTAAGGCAAGCTTGCTACCCCTAGATCCAATTATTATTTTTTTCATAAAAAATTATTTCTTACTTGTATAAAGATTGTACAATTATTAAAAACTATTTGAATGAGCAAAAAACCCTTAATTCTTGGAATAGAGTCTAGTTGTGATGAAACAGCAGCTTCTTTAATAACAGAAAATGAAGAAGGATTCCCAGTAGTTTTATCTAACATTGTTTCTAGCCAGGTGGAGATTCATAGAGAGTTTGGTGGTGTAGTTCCTGAACTAGCAGCACGTTCACACATTGAAAAAATTGATTGGATTGTCAAAAAAGCTATTGATGAAAGTGGAAGAAAAATTGAAGAAATAGATGCGGTTGCTTCTACCGCTGGTCCTGGATTAATTGTTTGTTTATCAGTTGGGTTAAGTTTTGGTAAAGCTTTCGCAACTGCAATGAATAAACCTTTTATTGCTGTTAATCATTTAGAGGGACATGCTTTAAGTCCAAAACTAAATACAAATTTAAATTATCCATATTTACTTCTTTTAATTTCAGGTGGGCACACACAATATTTAAGTGTTCAGAACCTTGGTAAATATAAAAGATTAGGAACAACTATTGATGATGCATTAGGTGAGGCGTTTGACAAAACGGCAAAGCTTTTAGGAATAGAATTTCCAGGAGGACCTCAAATAGAAATTTTATCTAAAAAAGGTGATCCAGAAAAATATGATTTACCAAAACCGATTTTTAGCAAAGGAGGATGCAATCTTTCTTTTGCAGGTCTAAAAACTGCCGTGTTGAAGATAAGCAAAACAATTAAATCAGAACAAGATAAATATGATCTTGCAGCATCTTTTCAAAAAACAATTGAGGAAATTTTATATAAAAAAACAAAGATTGCTTTTACTGAATTTGAAAAAATAAATGAATTAAATGAAAAAATTTTCGTTGTTGCTGGAGGAGTTGCAGCAAATAAAAAAATTAGGACTATGTTAATTAATCTATGTGAAGAAAATAATTATAAAAATATTTTTCCACCTATAGAGTTTTGTGGAGATAATGCAGCAATGATTGCAATGGTAGGTTTGGAGAAATTTAAAATAAAACAATTTGATAATTTAGATTATCCAGCAAAACCTAGATGGCCTTTAGATGAAGATGCAGCTTTTCTCAAAGGTGCTGGAGTTCAATTGTAATGAAATATTGGTTGATGAAATCTGAACCAGATGTTTGGTCAATTGACCAACAAAAGAAAGCTGGAATTAAAGGTACACCTTGGGATGGTGTCAGAAATTATCAAGCTGCAAAAAATTTAAAAAGTATGAGGAAAGGAGATCTTTGTTTTTTTTATCATTCAAACATAGGAAAAGAGATAGTTGGAATAGTAAAAGTTGTTAAAGAATCGTATATAGATAAAACAGACAAAACAGGGAGATTTGTTGCCGTTACTGTTCAATTTAAGTCTAAATTTTCAAAGCCTATAACGCTCGAAACTATTAAAAAAAATAAGGATTTAAGCCATTTAGCTCTGATAAAGCAAAGTAGGCTTTCAGTAATGCCTGTTGATTATAAAAGCTGGAAAATTATAAATAACATGAGTAAAATTTAAAAAAAAAATTGTCCTATGCCAAAAAAAAAGAAGAAGAAAAGCAAGGTAAGAAAAAAAAAGTCTAAAGTTAGAAAAAAAACTTCAAAAAAGGTGAAGAGAAGATCTAAAGTTAGAAAAAAATCTTCTAAAAAAACAAAAAAAAGAATTAAAGCAAAAAAGGAAAACGGAAATACACCTCCTGAAGTTGTTATTAAAACAAAACCAGAATGGGTTAAAAGTAGCTTAGCAAATAAAAGTAAATACCAACAAAAATATTCTCAATCTATAAAAAGTAATGACGAATTTTGGAGGAAAGAGGGAAAAAGAATTACTTGGATAAAACCATATAAAAAAATTAAAGACGTAAAATACAGTACAAAAGAAGTAAAAATTAAATGGTTTGAAGATGGCACTTTAAATGCTTCTGCAAATTGCATTGACAGACATTTAAAGGATAAAAAAGATAAAACTGCTATTATTTGGGTTGGAGATGATCCAAAAGATAGTCAAAAAATTTCTTATAAACAACTTCATCAAAAAGTTTCTAAAGCAGCAAATGGTTTAAAAAAATTAGGAATTAAAAAAGGTGACCGTGTAACAATTTATTTAACTATGATACCAGAGTTAGCAATTTTAATGCTGGCTTGTGTAAGAATTGGTGCAGTACATTCAATTATTTTTGGTGGTTTTTCAGCAGATTCTATCTCTGGAAGAGTGAATGATTGCGAATCTGAATATATAATCACTGCTGATGAAGGAGTGAGAGGTGGAAAAACTATACCGCTGAAATATACAGTCGATGAAGCTTTAATGAGTTGTCCAAACGTTAAAAAATGTATTGTTGTTAAACGAACTGGAAATTACATCAACTGGGATCAAAATAGAGATGTTTGGTATCATGATTTAATTAAAGACGTTCCTAATCATTGTGAACCTGAAGAAATGAACGCAGAAGATCCTTTATTTATTTTGTATACCTCAGGTTCAACAGGTAAACCTAAAGGAGTTCTTCATACTACTGGTGGTTATATGGTTTATGCTTCAATGACACATCAATATATTTTTAACTACAAACCAAAAGATATTTATTGGTGTACTGCTGATATTGGTTGGGTAACTGGACATAGTTATATTATTTATGGACCACTTTCGAATGGTGCAACAACTATAATGTTTGAAGGAATTCCAAATTATCCTGATAGTTCAAGGTGGTGGCAAATAGTTGATAAATATAAAGTAAATACTTTTTATACAGCACCAACTGCAATTAGAGCATTAATGCGAGAGGGAGATAAACCAGTTAAAAAAACCTCTAGAAAATCCCTTAAACTTTTGGGAACAGTAGGAGAACCAATAAATCCAGAGGCTTGGATGTGGTACTATAAAACTGTAGGTAATTCTAAATGCCCAATAGTAGATACTTGGTGGCAAACAGAAACTGGAGGTATAATGATTGCTCCTCAAACAGGTGCAATTCCTCTTAAACCTGGATCTGCAACAAAACCTTTCTATGGAATTAAGCCAGTGCTTGTAGATAAAAACGGTAAAGAAATTAAAGGAGCTGGAGAAGGAAGATTATGTATAGCTCAATCATGGCCTGGACAAATGAGAACTGTTTATGGTGATCATCAAAGATTTATCGATACATACTTTTCTCAATTTAATGGAAAATATTTCACTGGTGATGGATGTCGAAGAGATAAAGATGGATATTACTGGATCACTGGTCGAGTAGATGACGTAATTATTGTTTCAGGGCACAATCTAGGAACTGCTGAAATTGAAAGTGCATTTGTTGCTCATCCGAAAGTAGCTGAAGCTGCTGTGGTTGGTTATCCCCATGATATTAAAGGTAATGGATTATATTGTTATGTGACCTTGAATGCAGGAGAAAATGAAACTGGCGAACTTGAGAGAGATCTTAAACTTTGGGTAAGAAAACAAATTGGACCTCTTGCAACCCCTGATCTAATTCATTTCACTCTAGGTCTTCCTAAAACAAGGTCAGGAAAAATAATGAGAAGGATTTTAAGAAAAATTGCTGCAAATGAACATGGTCAATTAGGAGATACAACTACTCTAGCAGATCCAAGTGTTGTTGATAGTTTGGTTGAAAATAGAAAAAATATTTAAAACTGAATTAAATCTTTAAACTCTTGTTTAACAACATCCCATTTTAAAATCATCGAATTTAAAACGATCTTTCGATCTAAAGTTTTTAATTCATCTGCAATTGGAGCCCACTTATATAAAGAAAGAGCACTAGGATTAAAAGGTAAGTCTTGATAATACCCATCCCAATTTATTTTCTCTAATCGTTCGTCAAAACTTTTTCTAGACTCATCTATAATATCTAATGGCATTTTGTTAGAAATTTCATCATCTAAAATTTTATTAAAAATTTCGTTTGCTTTATGAATGTCCTGATAATTAAAATTAACTTTTAAATATGAAAAAGTAAAAAAAGTTAAATCTTGTAATGCAACCGAATAAATATTCCATTTAGCAAGATTTACTGATGACATAAATTCATCATTATCAAAATGAAGAACATATCTTGTTCCCATTCGGGTTTTTAAATAATTATATAAAGTAACTTGAGTTGCCCAAGCAGATTTTGTTTGAATAAATTGTTCTAGTTCATCTAAATTTTTTATTTTTTTTTTGGGAATAAACGCCTTAAACATAGCGAATAAATATGTTTTGAAATCCTCAAGTTTAATATCTCTCCAAGTTAATTTGTATTTTGCCATGTTAATTTGTAAGTGCGCCAATTATATCTTAAAAAAGTAAGTAAATAAGTACCTAATATGGTGAATTTTAGGTCTTTTCAAAACCCTCATAATGGTTATGGTTTCATCCAGTTATAACTAAATAGAGAGGTATAAATGTCAAATCAACAAAAACACTGGGAAAAAACCAGGGGATTGTTATTTATAACACTGGCAATCTGGTTTGTTTTCTCAATTGGCATCTTTCTCTTTGGAGCTGAAATGAACAAGGTCACAGGACCTTTCGGTTATCCTTGGACATACTGGTTTACATGTCAGGGATCTCTTGGTGCATTCGTAATCCTAATTTTCTGGTTTGCGAATAGACAAGAAAAAATCGATGAAGAGTTCGGCTTTAGCGAAAGAGAGGACGAATAATGAAAGGTAATTTCATAGATAATTTGCCTAAAGTTTACGGGATCTATACCGGAGGATTTATAGGTTTCATAATCATTATGGCAATTGCTGAACAGATGGGTATGACAGCTAAAGCGATCGGTATTGCTTTCGTTGCATTTACTGTATTCATCTATGCATTAATCGGTTGGCTATCAAGAACAGCCCAAGCAGATGCATATTACGTAGCTGGTAGGCAAGTACCAACAGTCTTCAACGGAATGGCGACTGCAGCAGACTGGATGTCTGGTGCTTCATTCGTTGCAATGGCGGGTGGTATTTACTTTAAAGGTTACGGCTATATGGCTCTACTTGTAGGTTGGACTGGTGGTTACGTGCTTGTTGCATCTTTATTAGCACCATACTTAAGAAAATTTGGCTGTTATACAGTTCCAGATTTTATAGGTACTAGATACGGTGGTAATTTAGCTAGATTTAGCGCAGTTGTAGTTTTAACTGTTGCTTCATTTACTTATGTGACTGCACAAATTAACGCTACAGGTACTATTGCATCTGTTGCACTTGATATCCCATTCCAATACGCAGTTTATGTTGGACTAATAAGTATCTTATTATGTTCAATGTTAGGTGGTATGAGAGGGGTAACTTGGACACAGGTTGCACAATACATTGTACTAATTATAGCTTACTTGCTTCCAGTATTCTGGATCAGTAACAAAATGGGTGCGGGTTTTTTCCCTCACTTTATGTTAGCTGATGAGGTAGCTAGAATTGGTGAGTTAGAACAACAGTTCGGTTTTGTTAAAAACGCAGCTGCTGATCTAAAATCAGTACCTAAAGGCTTAGCAGGAATAACTAAAGCTCACTCTGCAGTTAACGCTACACCTTGGGCATTTATTTCATTAGCATTAGCGATGATGATGGGAACAGCTTCGTTACCGCACGTGATGATGAGATACTTTACTACTCCAAGTGTAAAAGCAGCTAGAAAATCAGTAGGTTGGTCATTATTCTTTATCTTCCTACTTTACTCTTCTGCTCCAATGTTAGCTACATTATCTAAGTTATCATTGATCGACCCGAATTTACCAACTGGTATTATCGGTAAGACATTTGCAGAAGTGGAAGCGATAGATTGGTACCAAAACTGGAACCAAGCAAACCTAATGTTTATCAGCGACTTTAACGGAAATGGAACTCTAGAATTAAATGAGTTCTTCATGGGTGGTAAAGCCGTTGTATTAGCAACACCAGAGATAGCTGGATTACCTTACGTAATTTCAGGTCTAGTTGCTGCAGGAGGTATGGCAGCTGCCATGTCTACTGCCGATGGTTTGATTCTAGCGATTGCAAACGCTATATCACATGATGTTTATTATAAGATCATTGATCCAAAAGCGGAAACTGCAAAACGACTTCTTGTTGCAAGGGTATTACTTGTAATAATTGGTTTTGCTGGAGCAACTATTGCAGCAATGGAGATTCAAGGAATCTTAGGTTCGGTTATCTGGGCATTTGATTTTGCGATGTCTGGATTGTTCTTCCCACTTGTACTTGGTGTATGGTGGAAGAGAGCTAACAGACAAGGAGCGATTGCTGGTATGCTAGGTGGTCTAATCGCCGGTGCTTGGTACTTAGTTTGGGTACGAACTGGTGGAAGTGGATTCCTAGGAATAACACAGTTAACATTTGGTATCTTCGGATCAGCTGTTAGTTTAGTTTTAATGGTAGTGGTCAGTTTAATGACTGCAGAACCAGATAAAGCTACTCA
The DNA here is from genome assembly GCA_902555665.1 of uncultured Pelagibacteraceae bacterium. Classification (GTDB taxonomy): domain Bacteria; phylum Pseudomonadota; class Alphaproteobacteria; order Pelagibacterales; family Pelagibacteraceae; genus Pelagibacter. The sequence continues at coordinate 62,937 of CACDTF010000001.1, read as the reverse complement.
AAAAATGGTTGATGATGTACGTGTACCGAGTGGTAAATCAATTCTTGGTAAATCACACTAAATAATCTTTTAAAGGGGCGATTAATTTCGCCCCTTTTATTTCAATACTTTTTCCAATATAAATTTTGAATGTCAGCAAATTTTCATCCTTTAATATATTTTATAGATTATTTGCTTGGGATTATTATGTGGACTCTAATTGGAAGAGTGGCCATGAACATTTTTCAAAGAGAAGATTCTCAATTCTTTTTCATGAGAGTATTCGTAAAATATACTAACCCATTAATTAAATTATTTAAACCAATCACACCTTCATTTATTATTGGACCATTAGTGCCTTTGTATGTTGCTTGGTTTTTCTACATGATTAGATTTTATCTAATGCCTTGGATCTTGGGGTATTCGGTGATGGGAATGTTGTCATTTCCTTTGGAGAGTGAAATTTCTAGACAAATTTATCAATTTTTTAATTCATTTTAATTTTTAAAATTGATACTAGTTAATCTAGCAATCAATGAAAAATATACAAATTTCACCATCAATTTTATCAGCTGACTTTAGTCAATTAGGTTCAGAAATTAAAAGACTCGAAGAAGGTGGAGCTGATATGATCCATGTGGATGTCATGGATGGTCATTTTGTTCCTAATTTAACGATTGGGCCACCTGTAATTAAAGCTCTTCGAAAACATTGCTCATTAAAATTTGATGTTCACTTAATGATATCACCAGTTCATAAATATATAGATGCTTACGCTGATGCGGGAGCAGATATAATTACTATTCATCCCGAAGCAACTGATAATTTAGAAAATTCAATTAAAAAAATAAAAAAAAAAAATAAAAAAGTTGGAGTTTCACTTAATCCTGAATCTAAAATTGATTTAATATTAAATCTATTAGATCAAATTGATTTAGTTTTAATTATGAGTGTAAATCCTGGATTTGGAGGTCAAAAATTTATGCCAGAAGTTTTAGATAAAATTAAAGAATTAAAAAAAATAAAAGAACAAAAAAAGATGGCTTTTGACATAGAAATTGATGGCGGAATCGATTTTGATAATTGCAAAAGTGCAATTGATGCCGGTGCCAACATTCTTGTTTCTGGTACTACAGTATTCAAAAGTAATGATGGAGATATAAAGAAAAATATTAATTTATTAAAATTAAAATAAGTTAATGATTATTAAAAATTCCTTAGGTATTTTAGGTCAATTTTATTTTAATATAAAAAATAGTTTTAAATCAATTTATCAGAATTCAAATTTTTACGAAAAAAAGATATCAAAAACTTTTGATAGTAGTTTTGAATATAAACCAAGTCCTCATTTACTTTCATCAATAATAAAATACCAAAATAAAAAATATAAAATTGAAGACTTTGCGATTGAATCAATTTGGCAAGATAATTTAAGCTCAAAAGATTATGAAAAATTAAATAATTTTTTTTGGTTTTTTAGTTTAAATTTAAAATCTTCAAAAAAAACTACACAAACAGTTATCAAAAACTGGATTTCAAATAATAGTAAATATCAAAAAAAAAGCTGGGAATTTGATTTAACAGCAAAAAGAATTATTTCATGGTTATCAAATCATCAGCTAACTTATGAAGATAGTGACCAGGAATACAGATCTACTTTTGATCATATGATTCAAAAACAAACTAATCATTTATTACATGAAATAAAAAATCCAAAAGAAGTAGAAAATAAAATGATTGGTTGTGCTGCAATAATTTTAACTGGATTGACTTACAAAAATGAAAAACAATATTTAGATAATGGATTAAATTTATTAAAAAATATTATTAAATCTTCAATTGACAACCAGGGTTTTACAAAATCTAGAAATATCAGACAATTAATATTTTATTTAAAATACTTAATAATTATTAGAGAGTGGTTCAAAGAATCTCAGAGTTTAATTCCTGAATATATTGATGAAACCATTTATTATTTAGGTTCAAGTTACGCTTTTATATGGCAAAACATCAAACAAGACATTTTTTTTAATGGTAATTATTCTTCTGAAAATACAGAATTTGACCAATATTTAAAAAGGTTTGGTTATACTTTTAAAAATCAAATCAATGAACTTGGTGGATATGCAATACTAAAAAATAAAAAAATAATTCTTGCTGCAGATATTGGATCTAGCCCTAATAAAATATTTTCTAACGACTATCAAGCAGGAGCTTTATCATTTGAAATATTTTCTAATGATAAAAAATTAATTTCTAATGCTGGTTATTATCCAGACAAAAATAATAAATTTAATAAATTATCAAGAAGCACAGCTTTACATTGTGCTTTAAGCATTGAGGATTATTCCTCTTCTAATTTTATGAAGCATCAAAAAAATTTGATTGTTGATAAAGGACTGAAAGTATCAAAAAAAAATGTAGTTTTTGAAAATAATTATTGGAAAATATCAGGTACACATGATGGATATTTAATTAAATTTGGAACCATTTACGAGAGAGAAATTGAATTCTACCCACAACATATGAAATTTATTGGCTATGATAAGTTATTAAGAAAAAATCCAGGTAAGGAAATTAAATTTGATATTAGATTTCATCTTGATCCAAACTCAAAAGTAATGAAAACACAGGATAACAAATCAATACTAATTGAATTAGATGAGGAAGGTTGGAAATTTAGTTGTGATAACTTTGATATTAATATTGATAATGGTTTATATTTCGGTAATAAAAATTCATATAAAGAAAACCAAAATATTTTTATCTCAGGTATGAATAATAAAAAAGAACAGACAATAAAGTGGGAAATAAATAAATTATAATGAAGAAAAAAATCAAAACAGCTCTTATCTCTGTTTCCGATAAAAGTAACTTAAAACCATTATTAAATATTTTAAAAAAGAACAAAATTAAAATAATTAGCTCGGATGGTACTTATAAAGAAATTAAAAAATTAAAATTTAACTGTTTAGAGGTATGTGATTTTACCAATTCACCTGAAATTTTGGAGGGTAGAGTAAAAACTCTTCATCCAAAAATCCATGGAGGAATTTTAAATAAGAGAGATAAAAAATCTCACTTAAGAGATCTAAAAGATAATGGTTTTGAGAATATTGACTTAGTCGTAGTTAATTTTTATCCATTTGAAAACACTCTTAAAAAAACAAAAAATCATAAAACAATTATCGAAAATATTGATATAGGTGGTCCTACAATGGTTAGGTCTGCAGCTAAAAACTATAATGATGTAGCTGTAATAACATCTTCAGATCAATATGAGGAATTAATTCAAGAATTAAAAAAGTTCAAAGGATCTACTTCCTTAAGTTTTAGGGAAAAGCTATCGAGGATAGCTTTTACTGAAACAGCTTATTATGACTCAGTTATTTCAGACTACTTTAATAAAAAAACAGATACTATTTTTCCTAAGAAAAAAGTTATACATGGAAATCTTACAGAACAACTTAGATACGGAGAAAATCCTCATCAACAAAGTGCAATCTATTCAACCAGTTCAAATACAAATTTAAAACAAATTCATGGAAAACAACTAAGTTACAATAATTATAATGATATATTTAGTGCTCTAACAATTTCAAGATCTTTACCAAAGGGTAAAGGAACAGTCATAGTTAAACATGCAAATCCCTGTGGAGTTTCTGCAAAAAGTAATCACCTAGAAAGTTATAAATCTGCTCTTTCATGTGATCCAGTAAGTGCTTTTGGGGGGATAGTTTCTTGTAATTTTAAAATTACCAAAAATTTAGCTATCGAATTAAATAAGTTATTTTTAGAAGTAATAATTGCAAATGGATTTGATAATTATGCTTCTAAATTATTAAAAACTAAAAAAAACTTAAGATTAATTGATGGAACAAATTATTCATCGAATGAAATTCTTAAATTTAGGTCATTTGATCAAGATATAATGGTACAATCAGAGGATTTAAATTTATTTTCAAATAAAAATTTCAAAATTGTCTCAAAAAAAAGACCATCATCAAAACAACTTAAAGATCTGATTTTTGCTTTCAATGTATGTAGATATGTTAAGTCAAATGCAATAGTACTAGCATCAAATGAAACAACTGTAGGTATCGGATCTGGTCAACCAAGTAGGTTAGATAGTTGTCAGATAGCAATAGACAAAATGAAAAAATTTAATCTAAATTCTTATAATTTAGTAGCTGCCTCAGATGCATTTTTTCCTTTTGTAGATGGTATTGAAAAGCTAGTACAATCTGGTGTTAAAGCAGTAGTTCAACCCTCAGGGTCTATAAGAGATAAAGAAATAATTAATTTTGCAAATGAAACTGATACAGTGCTACTTTTTTCAAAGACAAGACATTTTAGACATTAGATAACTGATCTATTTTTGCAGCAAGAATAAAATCACTTTCTGCTAGACCTTTAATTGCATGTGTGAATATTTTAATTCTTGCATAACCCCACCCAAACCACAAATCAGGATGATGACCTTCGGCTTCAGCTATCTCTCCAACCTTATTAATAAATTGCTGGCTTTTTAAAAAATCATCAAATTTAAAATTTTTAATTAAGTGGAAGCCATCAATTTTATCCTCCACAACTTCCCAACCATCAACTTTTTTTAAATATTTGTGTATTTCTTTTGAATTAAAAGGAGGAATGTTTCCCTCACATGGAATACATTTTTTATCTGCTAATTCACTCATTTGAAAGAAAAGCCTTAAGATTTTTTGAGGAATTTTTTATTAAATAAAAATTTCCTATTGTTTTGTATCTTTTTTGTAAGTTTTTTAACATTTTCAAAATATCCCCTAAATTTTTTTTTTTATAATTTGTATCGTAAATAGAATAATCATATTCATTTAAAAAATTATTTAAATAGTCAATATTGTCTTTGTTTTCAAAAATATATTTTGAAAATTCTATAATTATTAAAGGTTCTGATTTTTTTATTGCTTCTAAGGCACCTTTAATAACATTAATTTCATTACCTTCTACATCTAATTTTATAATTACAGTATAATCCTTTAAAGAATATTGTTTCAACAAACTATCAATCTTAATTGATTTTACTTTTAATTCTGAAACAAAATTAAAATTGTTGTGAGTTTGGGAACTTTCCCAGTCATTTACACTCTCAAAAAAAGAAATCTTTTCATCAGTTGTATTAGAAACTGCATTATTAAAAAAATTAACATTTTTAAAACCATTCAAATTTAAATTTTTTATAAATTCATCAGAAGTATCTTTTGATGCCTCTATTGATAAAATTAAATTTTTTTCAGATAGTGAAGCTGTATAAAAAGAATAAAATCCATAATTACAACCACAATCAATAAATAATAATTTATTTTTATCAGAAAATTTTTTTATGGTATTAAGCTCATGATAATCACCAAACTCACATTTTTTTAGTAAAAAATAAGATGTTTTATTTTTTTTTATGCTCCCATGAACTTTAAAATTATAAATATTTAGTATTAAGTCATGAGTTAAAAAATTTCTTAAGACTCTAAAATAAATATAATATGAAAAATTATTTTTAAAGTTTCTTATATCTTTGTTTTCAAGATATTTTTGAAAAATTGATGTTAATAAATTTGATTTAATCACAAATTTTGGAGCGGGCAAAGGGGGTCGAACCCTCGACCTTCTCGTTGGCAACGAGACGCTCTACCACTGAGCTATGCCCGCAATTTTTATAAATATAGATTAAATTACATTTAAAAACAAGTATTCTAAAAATATGAAAGTTCATTTAAATCTTTCTCAAAAATTTTATTTAATTTTTCTTTTAAATTTTTATCTAAAATCTTTCTCCAATCATTTTCTGGACCTAGGTTAAAAAATTTAATTTTTTTTTTTTTATCTTTCTGTGAATTTACAGCTTCTGAGAACCCATATTTAATTTCATTATTTTTTAATTTAGAAAAAGATGTGGATTGAAGTGTATTTTTTAATTTAGATATATTTATTTTCTCTTTATTATTAGTCACATCATTAATAAATTTAATAATTTCTTTAGAGACGACAAAAGTTTTATTCAGCAAATCTTCATACTTTATAAATTTTATGGGTATTTTTTTTTGTACCTTCCATGACTTATAATTCATATCCCATGAGCTTATAAATTGGAAATCACTAAATCCGAATTCCTCAACTTTCTCCACATCATAAACAAATTGTTTTTTATTTGTCATCCATTTCAGAGCTTTGTCATCATCTAGTTCATAATGATTTTTAACAGAAGTGATTATATTTCTTGGATCTCTAACTATGTAAACTCCTCCAGCTGAATTTTGTGAGTTAGTAAAATCATAATTATTTAATTTTCCAAATGCATTATGCGTTTTAAAAAATCTTAAATTATTATCTTTGTTAATTTTATCCTGTGCCTTTATCCAGTATCTACAAGTATCACCTACAACTTTTTGATTATATTCAAAATCTAAAAAATATTTTCTTGTAGGAAATTGATCAATTTTTTTTAATAAATTTTCATCAAAAACACCATCTTTTGAAAAATAATAGGTGCTTATTAAAGCTCTTAACCATGTATTCCCACTTTTGGGATATGAAGCTATCCAAAATATCATTTAAATTCTTATTAATAATATATTATAATTTAAAAAATGAACAATTTTCCAAATATAATTCCCGTATTCCCTCTTAGCAATTTTATTATTTTTCCTAACACTACGGTACCTTTGAATATTTTTGAACCGCGATACCTTGATATGATTAATGATAGTATGAAGTCAAATAAATTAATTGGCATGATCCAGCCAAAAAATTCTAAAGATGAAAATGGTATACCAAAATTACATAATGTTGGTTGTCTGGGAAAAATAATAAGTTTTAGGGAAACTGAGGATGGTCGCTATTTAATTGAATTAAAAGGAAAAATCAGATTTCAAATTTTGAATGAAATAAGTACAGATAAAAAATATAGAAGTGTAGAAGTGGACTATAAAAATTATTCAAATGATTTGAACGATGAAAACAACAGATTAAATTTTTCTGATCTTGAACTAATTTTCAAAGATCTAAAGTCATTATTTGAGAAAAGAGGTTTTATTATTAATTGGAAAGCATTAGAAAAACAAAGTTTAGATGAGACTATTAATGCTTTAGCTATGGCATCACCATTTTCACTTGAAGAAAAACAAATTTTACTTGAAGCTAAAAATTTGGATATTCGAAAAGATAAAATTGCAGAAATTCTTAAAACCTACATATTTGATAATTACGAAAATACTACACTGCAATAAAAGCTAATTAAACAAAAAGACCTTTATCTGCGATTTTTGTAAAAATTTTATTAATAGCAGAATTCTTATTAAAATATTGAATCGATTTACTTAAAAATGTGTTTTTAACTTTTCTTTCTAAATTAAAAAATTCATGAATTAAATCGACTCCTGAGGAAAAAATATAATTTTTATGTTTTTGATTATTTTCGAATTCTGCATTCAATCTTGAGTCTAATGGTAAACCAAGATCAATTTTATTTTGAATTATATCATTTAAGATTTTTATATCCCTAATTGTCATATTAAAACCCTGTCCTGCGAGAGGATGAATTCTATGAAGTAAATCTCCAAATCCCAAAATATTTTTATGAAAATAAGATCGCAGAGACAATCCTTTAAGCTTGAAAGAATGAATTTTATTTATTTTTTTTAAATTGTATTTAAGATTATAATTACTAATTAAATTAATTATTTCAGCTTCATCCTTCAAATAATTATTAATTGAGTAAACAACTGATGTTTCATATTCTGAAATAGGCAAAAAGGCTAAGGGGCCATTTTTCGTAAAAATTTGTACAGCAACCTTGTTAGAAATTTTTTCATGTTTTATAATTGTAGTGTAAGCAACACTTTTATATTTTTTTTCTATTTTTTTATTAAAATATTTTTTTGTAATTGAGTGATTGTAATCAGTATTAAAAACTAAATCATAATCTTTAAAATAATTTATTTTTTTTTTACAATTAATTCTTCTAAAATATTTGTTCTTAAATATACTTTTTTCTAAAATTTCTTGAAGCTTATAATTTTTTACAATCGAGAATAAATAATCATTATTGTTTCCAAAATTAATTAGCTTTTGTTTTTCTAAATTTTCACTGTAAATTTCTATTTTGTTTAATTTATGAATAATTTTTTCAATATTAATTATTTTTTCATTAAAAAATTCTACGTTGCTTTTAGAAATACCTATTGTGCGATTTTTATTTACTGAATATTTTTTTTTTGAAAATAAAACATCAACATAGATCTTTTGATTAACTAAAGATTTTGCTAAAGTTAAGCTCGATAAACCACTGCCAAGAATACAAACTCTCATATTATTTTTAATTTTAACAACAAAAATTAGATGATACAAAGTGGTATAATTGATTCATATATGGATATTAAAGAAACAGCCAAATTATTTATTGATTTTACAGCCAAGCGATTAGCTGAAATTTCAGGTTTAATTCTCTTTTTTTTAGGTTTGGCTTTATTTATTGCATTATTTACGTACTCGCCTGAAGATCCAAACTTTATTTTTCCAGACGCTACTGATATAAATAATTTGTTTGGTTTTAGGGGTAGTTTTGTTTCTGACTTATTTTTCCAATCAGTTGGATTAATTGCTTATCTAATTTCCTTAACTTTTATCGTTACAGGTATTAATATCTTAAGAAGTAAAGAATTTATTTTAATTATTGAAAACATTTTCTTTACTGTATTTTATTGTATTTTTGGAACTCTTTTTCTAACACATTATTATTCTGATGCATTTACACTTTATATAAACGGCAATGGTGGCTTTGTAGGCAGTTTTCTTAACCAAACTTATTTAAATCAAATCTTACTTATAAATAATCAAGTATCTTACTATTTTTTAATTATTTTAATTTTATTCTTGTTCCTAAAAAGTATTAATTTCAATCTATTAAAATTTTTAAATTTATTTAAAAAACAAGAAGAGAAGAATTATTCAGATAAGAATGAAATAATAAGTGAATATATTCCACAAGAAGAAATTAAAAACCTTATACAAGAAGATTTACCTTTTATAAAAGCTGAAAATAAAGCAGATAGTAAAATTAAATTTAAACTCCCAGGCTTAGAATTGTTAAAAATACCTTCTAAGAAAGAAAGAGAGGGGTCTGAAAAAAATGAAAATAATGATCCTAAATTTTTGGAAAAAATCTTATTAGATTTTGGTGTTGATGGAAAAATTAAAAAAGTAAGTCATGGGCCAGTTGTAACACTAAACGAATTTGAACCTGCTGCTGGAGTAAAAGTTTCAAAGATTATTAACTTATCAGATGATATAGCAAGAAATACTAGTTCGGAGTCTGCAAGAATATCTACAATCCCTGGAAGCAACACTATTGGAATTGAGCTACCAAATAATTCTAGAGAAAATGTTTATTTAAGCGAAATTTTAAATAACAGTGATTTTAAAAAAAAAGATATCAAATTACCTATTGCACTAGGTAAAAGTATATCGGGCAATCCAATAGTTGGTGATTTATCTTCAATGCCACATTTGCTCATAGCAGGAACCACTGGATCTGGTAAATCAGTATGTATAAATACAATTATTTTATCTCTTCTTTACAGACACACTCCTGATAAATGTAAATTTATTTTAATTGATCCCAAGATGTTAGAGTTGTCTACTTACGAAGGAATACCACATTTACTATGCCCAGTGATAACAGAAGCAAAAAAAGCAGCTTCAGTATTAGGTTGGGTAGTTAAGGAAATGGAGAGCAGATATAGATTAATGACAAAAGAAGGCGTCAGAAATATCGATGGTTACAATGCTAAACATAAACTTCCAATGCCTTATATTGTAGTCGTTGTTGATGAAATGTCTGACTTAATGTTGGTCGCTGGTAAAGAAATTGAAAATTACATTCAAAAACTTTCTCAAATGGCAAGAGCAGCAGGGATCCATATTATAATGGCCACTCAAAGACCTAGTGTAGACGTAATTACAGGTACAATAAAAGCTAATTTTCCTACAAGAATATCTTTCCAAGTAACCTCTAAAATAGATAGTAGGACTATACTTGGAGAACAAGGTGCTGAACAATTGTTAGGAAAAGGAGATATGTTATACATGTCTTCAGCCAATCGTATAGTTAGAATCCATGCGCCATTTGTATCTGATGGTGAAATTGAAAAAATAAATAATTCTTTGAGATCTCAAGCAGAACCAGATTACATTGATGAAATTTTAAGTTTTGCTGATGAGAAAGAAATTGGTGATAGTCAAAATCAAGGTGAGAAAGATGAACTTTACGAAAACGCTTTAGATATAATTAGATCTGAAGGAAAAGCTTCTACCTCTTTTTTACAAAGAAAACTTCAGATTGGATACAATAGAGCAGCAAGAATTATTGATATGATGGAAGCAGAAGGCATTGTAAGTAAAGCAAATCATGTTGGCAAAAGAGACGTGCTTTAATGCTACGATATTTTACAATTTTTTTTTTGTTTATATCTACTTCTATCTCAAATGCTGAGGTCAAAGACAAAATAGTAAAAAATTTGAAGGATACAGAAAATTTTGATTTCAAATTCGAACAAAATGTTAATGGAAAAATAGAAAATGGAAGCTGCACTATTGAGTATCCAAAAAAAATTTTTTGTGAGTACGCAAGAAGTAATAACAAAATTTTGGTATCTAATGGAAAATCTTTAGTAATAAAAACAAGGACTAGTTATTATAGATATCCATTGGAAAAAACTGCTTTGAATTTAATTCTAGATAAAAATTTTTTAATAAATAAAATTAATGATCTTGTAGAAAGAATTGTTGATAATAGTCTAGTTAATTTTACAATTATAGAGGGAGATAACGAAATTAATATTTTTTTTGATAAACAATCTTATGATTTAGTCGGTTGGCAAAATACGGATCCTTATCAAAATTTTAATATTACTTTTCTTTCTTCAATTAGAAAAAATAGAGTTATATCAAAAAATTTATTTGAAATTCCCTCACAGAACTAAATATTTAAAATTTCAGTTTTAAATATTTTCATTCCTCTTGAAATATAATTACTTAATGCATTTTTATGATCTAATGAACATGTGTGAACCCAAACACGATTAACTTTATTTTCAAATGATTTTTTAATAGCCTCAGATAATAAATAAGAACCTAATTTTTTATTTTGATATTCTTCTAATATCCCAAAATAAGCAATTTCAGTCTCATTTTTTTCTGGATGAATAATTAATTCAAAAAAACCTACTAGATCATCTTTAAATTTAAACACAAATGACTGAACGTTCTTATTAGACACATAATTAATCCACTTTTCTTCTGACCAAGTAAGTCTATCAACCCATTTATGATTTTTACCAATATTTTTGTAAAAAAATTTATTTAATTGAAAATTTATTGGATCAATTAAACTTAAAGAATAGTCTTCTAAGGGCTTATTTCCCTCTTTAAGATCTTGAAGTGAATTTATTTCTAGGTAATTTCTTTTAACTTCTTCGCTCACTCAACCATTTTTCCTACTCGTTCACCTCCAAATAGATGAAAGTGTAAATGAGGTACTTCTTGTCCACCATGGTCACTGATATTTGCTAAGGCTCTATAACCCTTACCCACTTCTGTTGAAATACCTAGCTTTTTTGCAACTATATTAATACCTTTTAATAATCCAACCATCTCCTCTGGAGAGGCATTCAAACTAAAATCATCTAAATCAATATATTTACCTTTGGGAATTACTAAAGCATGAATTTTTTTTTGTGGGTTGATATCGTGAAACGACAAAACAAAATCATTCTCATAAATTTTATTACAAGGAATTTCTCCACGTAAAATTTTTGCAAAAATATTATTATCATCATAAATCATACTTTTCTACTCGCTTTTTCATCTAATCCTGATTGTAATGTTCTTTTTTTTAGTTCGTTAAGCACATCTTCATATTTTATATTATTAGCTTCAAGATAAACTAACAAGTGATAAACGACATCTGATGCCTCTGTAACATCAGAATTAAAAAATTCTGGCTTTGCATTAAAAACTTTATCTTCTGAATTTAATAATTTTACAGCTTGAAAAAGTTCATTAATTTCTTCTAAAACTTTTTCTTCAGATAATTTTTTATTATTTAAAAGCTTTTTTGTGTATGATTTTTCCTCTGTAGAGTTCTTTCTATCTCTTATTGTTCTGACTAAGTTATCTAAAATTTCAGACATCTCAAATTCTAACAGGAATTCCTTTTGAATCCAAATATTCCTTGGCTTCTTTTACGGAATGTTTGCCGTAATGAAATATTGATGCTGCCAGAACTGCACTAGCTTTTCCTAATTTAATTCCATCTACCAAATGATCCAAATTTCCAACTCCACCAGAGGCTATTACTGGAATATTTACCTTTGTGGATATCTTTGACATAAGCTCGATATCATAACCAACTTGAGTACCATCTCTATCCATTGATGTGACTAAGAGTTCACCCGCACCACTATCTTCCATTTGCTTTGCAAAATCATTTGCATCAATACCTGAATTATTTCTCCCACCATGAGTGAATATCTCCCATTTATCTCCATTTTTTTTTGCATCAATTGCAACAACAATGCACTGTGAGCCAAATTTTTTTGAACTCTCTATTACTACTTCTGGATTTTGAACTGCAGCGGTATTGATTGATACTTTATCTGCACCACAGTTCAGAAGTTTATTGATATCCTCAACACTTCTAACACCGCCTCCAACTGTCAGAGGAACAAAGCATTTCTTTGAGGTTTTCTCCACTACTTCGTAAATAGTATCTCTATTTTCATTGGATGCAGTAATATCTAAAAAACAAATTTCATCTGCTCCACCGTCTGAATAAATTTTAGCTTGTTCAACAGGATCGCCTGCATCCTGCAGATCAACAAAGTTAATTCCTTTTACAACACGTCCATTTTTAACATCTAAACATGGTATAATTCTATTTTTAAGCATCTAATTCTTTCACTAATTCGTCTAATTTAATATCACCGTCATAGATAGCTTTTCCAACTATTATGCCCTCAATATTACTATTATTTAACTCCTTAGCTTTTTTAATATCATCTATTGATGAAACTCCACCTGATATTATCACTGGACAACTAGATGAATCAGCAACCTTAACAGTTTCTTCAAAATTGGGACTTTGCTTCATCCCATCTCTATTTACATCAGTGTAAATCAACCTACTTGCACCATAATCATTTACTTCTTTTAGATAATCTAAAGTTAATTGGTTTGAATTTTCTTGCCAACCAGAAATAGATAAATAGCCATCTTTAGCATCTAATCCTAATCCAATCTTGTTTGGAAATTTTTCACAAGCCTCTTTTAAAAAATTTTTATCTTTTATAGCAGCACTTCCTAAAATAACTTTCTCAACACCAGCATCGGTATATTTATGAATACTATCAAAATTTCTAATACCTCCACCAATTTCGATTTTAAGATCAAATTTAGCAACTATTTCTTGAATAATATCCAAATTTACAGTTTCACCAGTTAAAGCCCCATCTAAATCAACTATATGTAAGTTTTTAAAACCATGATCTTTATATTTTCTAGCTTGTTCAATGGGAGACATTTCATATTCAGTTTTTTTATTAAAGTCTCCTTTAACTAACCTCACACACTTTTTGTCTTTAATATCTATTGCTGGAAATATTTTCATTTTTTAATTTTAACTTTTGGCTTGGTATTAATATCCATCATAATTTTTTTTTGTTTTTTGTTTTTTTCATTTAATTTCATTTGTTTAGTAGTCTCACAAGAACTTAAAGTTAGTAAAATAATAAAAAATAAAATATATCTCATTATAATTTTATAAAATTATCAATTATCTTGAGTCCAATTTTATCACTCTTTTCAGGGTGAAATTGTGTTCCAAAGATATTTTCTTTTTCAACAGAACAAACAATATTTGATGAATACTCTGTTGTTGATGAAATTAAATTTTTGTCTTCTGGTACGAATTCATAACTATGAACAAAATACATGTGAGAATTATTTTCTATATCTTTGAAAATTTTACTATCTTTTAAAATGTTAATTTGGTTCCAACCAATATGAGGAAGCTTATACTTTCCATTTTGATTATCGATTTTTGATACCTTACCTGGTATCCAGCCTAAACCCTTAGTTTCTGTTTCTTCATAACCAACATCAGCAAACATCTGAAGCCCAACACAAATTCCAATAAGAGGTTTTTTATTTTTAATGGCAAACTCGTTTAAAGTGTCTACCAGACCACTGATGTTATTAAGCGCATCAACACAACTTTTAAACGAACCCTGTCCTGGCAAAACAACTTTATCGGAAGATTTAATCTTACTTAAATCTGAAGTTACTTCGATATTTACATTATTTTTAGCGACCTCTTTAAAAGAGTTTATTACCGAGCTTATATTGCCTGAATTATAATCAACAATTGTGACGTTCATTAACTTATAATGAGCCTTTAGTTGATGGAATACTCTTCTTGTTTCTTGGATCCATTTCTAATGCAGCTCTTAACGATCTTGCTAATGCTTTATAACAAGATTCAATTATGTGGTGGCTATTATCACCATAAATATTTTCAACGTGCATTGTAATGCCTGCAGATTGAGAAAACGCCTGAAACCATTCTTTAAATAGTTCAGTGTCCATCTCACCAAGTTTCTCAACTTTTAATTTTACTTTCCAAATCAAATAAGGTCTGTTTGAAACGTCAATAGCTACTCTGGTTAACGTTTCATCCATTGGGATAACTGTATGCGCATATCTTTTTATTCCTACAAATTTTTTAGCTGCTTTTTTTAAAGCTTCACCAATAGCAATACCTGTATCTTCTGTTGTGTGGTGAAGATCGATATGAGTATCTCCTTTTGCTTTAACTTTTAAATCAATCAAAGAATGCTTTGATAATTGTTCAAGCATGTGATCCAAGAAGCCAATACCAGTATCAATTTGGTATTTACCTTTGCCATCAATATTTACTTCAACATTGATGCTGGTTTCTTTTGTTTTTCGAGATACTTTTCCTTTTCTAGCCATATATTTTTAATGGTATACATACATAATCCCACTATATCAATATCAGTCTAAACACTTGAAGTATCAAAAATAGTTACCATTTATTAGATATGACAACAATTGTACTAGTTAGAAAAAATAATGAAGTAGTGGTTGCTGGTGATGGGCAAGTTAGTATGGGAAATACTGTTGTTAAAAGCACTGCTTCAAAAGTTAGAAAGATTGAAAAAAGAGATGTAGTAGCAGGATTTGCGGGATCAACTGCAGATGCATTAACTCTATTTGAAAGATTAGAGGGAAAATTAGAAAAACATGCAGGCAACTTATCAAGAGCCGCTGTTGAGCTGGCAAAAGATTGGAGAACAGATAAGTATTTAAGAAGATTAGAAGCATTGATGGCGGTAGGAGACAAAAATAATAGTTATATCATCTCTGGAACTGGTGATGTTCTTGAACCTGAAGGAGATGTAATTGGTATTGGTTCAGGAGGAAATTATGCTCTAGCAGCTGGTAAAGTTTTAATGGAAAGCAATATGCCTGCTGAAGAGGTTGCAAAAAAAGCGATTAAAGTAGCAGCAGATATCTGCGTGTTCACAAATGATAATGTAAAAATAGAAAAAATTTAAATGGATAACTCAAACGTAACACAACTACACCCTAAAGATAAAAATCAAAAAGAAGAAGCTTCTTTAGTAAGTTCTTTATCTCCTAGAGAAATTGTATCTGAGTTAGATAGATTTGTTGTAGGGCAGAACAAAGCAAAAAGAGCTGTTGCAGTTGCATTAAGAAATAGATGGAGAAGACAAGCTCTTAAAGGTGAAATGAAGAATGAAGTTTTACCAAAAAATATTTTAATGATTGGACCAACTGGTGTGGGTAAAACTGAAATCTCAAGAAGACTATCAAAACTTGCCGAAGCGCCTTTTGTAAAAGTGGAAGCTACAAGATTTACTGAAGTTGGGTATGTTGGAAGAGATGTAGAACAAATTATAAGAGATTTAATTGAGATTGCTATTTCAATGGAAAAAGTAAAAAAAAGAAAAGAAGTTTTTGCACAAGCTCAAAAAGCTGCAGAAGAAAAAGTTTTAGATGCTTTGGTTGGAAAAAAAGCAAGTTTGGCTACAAGAGAAAGTTTTAGAAAAAGATTAAGAAACGGTGATTTAGATGACAATGAAATTGAAATATCAGTTAGTGATACCGGCTCAAGCGGTGCATCTTTTGAAATTCCAGGCATGCCAGGTGCAAATGTTGGCATGATTAACATCGGTGAAATGATCGGAAAATCAATGGGCAATAAAGAGAAAAAGAAAAAAATGACAGTGAAAGAGTCCCATGAAATTTTAATCAATGATGAGTCCGATAAATTAATTGAACAAGATAAGATTATTAAAGCTGCGAAGCTATCAACTGAAAATAATGGAATAGTTTTTCTTGATGAAATTGATAAAATTTCTGCTAGAACAGATAGGGTTGGAGGAGACGTATCAAGAGAAGGTGTTCAAAGAGACTTGTTACCATTAATTGAAGGAACAACAGTAAATACTAAACACGGTCCAATTAAAACAGATCATATTTTATTTATTGCATCAGGTGCTTTCCAACTTGCGAAACCTTCTGATCTACTTCCTGAATTACAAGGGAGATTACCGATTAGGGTTGAACTTGAGGCTTTAACCAGCGAAGATTTTAAAAGAATATTAAGAGAACCAGATTTTAGTTTAATCAAACAGTATGTAGCTCTTTTAAAAACAGAAAATGTTGATCTTGAATTTTCAGATGATGGTATAGACGCAATAGCCAATATCGCATCAGAAGTAAATGCTACGGTCGAAAATATTGGGGCCCGAAGATTGCACACAATAATTGAAAAAATTTTAGATGAAATAAGTTTTACAGCGACTGATCGTTCAGGTGAAAAAATTATTATTGATAAAAACTATATTGATAAAAATTTAGATAAATTAGTAAAAGATACTGATCTGTCAAAATTTATCCTTTAAGATTTTAGATAACCAAGTTCAATCATCTCATCACTTAGTTGATTTTCTAGTTCTTTTTTAATTTGTGTTGGAAGGCTTTCGATAAGATTTTCCTTGTCTCCGTATTTAAAAAATTTTACATATTTTTCTTGTGATTGAGTTGCCGTTTCTGAAAAATTTTCTTTCTCTTCAAGTTTACGTAAATATTCAAAACTTGTTGTTTTAATTGTATTTTTTAGCTTAGTGTCATCAATCTCAGGCTGTGTTTTAGTCAACTCATGAACAAAGTTTAAAATTAATCTAAATACCTGTCCTGGTTGGGAAATTAAATCTTCAAATTTTATTAACAAATACTTGTTTACTTTTTTAAACTCCTTCCAGGATTTAAAATTTGAAGACCATGAACCTATATGGACTGTTGATTTATTAACTGGATCATTTTTTCCACCTAAAATTTTAACATTCACAAGGTTTTGTTTTGCTTCTTCAACTGATATTTGACTATGATTCGCAAATGATCTTACAATATTACGTGGATCTCTAACTATATAAATAACGCCAAGAGAATTATTTAAATCTGTAAACTTATAGCCATTTATATCATTTAAGCTGCTATGGGTTTTTAGAAATCTTAATTTATTTCCATCTTGCTTATTAATTATTTGTTGAACATTTATATAGTTTTTTACAACCTCAAGCTCGTCATCCGTGTTTATATTTAAATTTTTAAATAGAGAAATATTAGGGAATTGATGGATATTTTTGAGTAATTTAAATTCAAATTTACCATCTTTAGAAAAATAGTATGAACTTAACATCGATCTTAATAACGTATTTCCACTTTTTGGATAGGATGCCAGCCAGATTATCATAGTTATATTTTACTTTTTTTTTTTAAAAAAATATAAAATGCTCCTTGACCACCATCTTCTAGATTGGCGTCAGTAATTTCATTTATTATTTTCATTAAGCTAGAATTATTAGAAATAAATTCTGGAACCGAGTATTTCAAAATACTCAGGTCTTTTGATACATAGGGATCTTTTAGATTTTCAGAATGCAGTCCTTTGCCCGTGACTACAATTAATTTATTCACATTTTCTGAAAAAGCCTTTTTTATAAAACTCTCTATAGTTTTATTTGCTTGATCTAGAGTATACCCATGTAAATCTATAGATCTTATCTTTTTAGTTTTTCTGTCTTTTTGGTTGATATCCTTATTTGGTAATTTTTCTTTACTGTTTATGAAGTTATTCCAATCTATTTTATCTTTATCTGAAATATAATCGTTCAATTATGTTAATATATTAACAAGCTGCCAATTTGGATTTGCTGACGTAGTATCACGAGAAAAAATCCACGTATCATAAATTTTTTTAATCTTTTCAGGATCACCCGAAACAATTTTTTTATCTTTATCTCTTATGCAAGTAATCACTTCTGCTATAAAATCTACCGTTACGTTTAAAATATTTCCGATTTTTTTATGCTCCTTAATCTCAGCTTTATTAACTCCAATAAATGTTATTTCTGCAAAATGACCTCTTTTTTCTCTTTCTTTCAAAGCATCATCAAATTGATTATATACATCTTTATTTAACAGAGGTTTTGCATTTGTGATCTTATTATCATTATCACTGAAATCAGTAATAATTGTTTCATAAGCAATTTTTGCGCCTTTTAAAAATTCTTTTTGAGCTTCATCATCAAACTTCTCTTTTGGTTTGGCCGCTTGATCTACCTTAATATTTTTTAAAACCTCTTTAAATTGAGCTGGTGATTTTCCCTCAAATCCAGTTCTTTTACCAAGAATTCCTCTTAATCTTAAAAAAATAAATCCTGCTATCATTGCTAACAAAATTATATCTATGTATTCAAAGCTGTAACTCATAATTATATAGTAATTACTCTGTTGATTAATTTCAACCAGCAATTTAGATTAAGGACAAATGAACTCAATATTTCTAATTATAATTTTAGTCCCAATTATAGAGATTTATCTATTAATTAAAATTGGTGGTCAAATAGGCGCATTAACTACAATTATATTAATTTTTACAACAGCAATAATTGGTGTTTATTATGCAAAATATGAGGGACTAAATACTCTTAAGTCTGGCTTTGAGCAACTCAGAAGAAATGTGGCGCCAACTTATGAAATGATCTCAGGAGCTGCAATTGCATTAGGAGCACTATTATTAATAATTCCTGGGTTTGTGACAGATGCCCTCGGTTTTTTAATTATTTTTCCAATAAGTAGAAAATTTATTTTTAACATATTTTTTAAGAAACCAATAAACAATGAAAATAAAAAAAAGAATTTTATTGATGGAGAGTTTGAAGATATAGAAGAAGACGATGACAGAAAAATATAAAATCTTAGGTAAATATATTAAGGATCTCTCGAGTGAGACTCCCGACATAGAAACTTATTTATATGTAAAAGAATATATTTCTAAATATAAATTAGGTATAGATATTACAACTATGGCCCTAAAAAACAAAATGATTGAAGTAAATACAAAACTTAAATTTGAAGATCAAGAAAAAAGTAAAAAAAAATCGTATTTTGAAATAGTTTATTCAACAATTGTAAAAATACAGGATGATATTAAAGATAAAAAAGAGCTTCAAAAAATAATTTTAGTTGATGTTCAAAATGATATTTACCCATATTTAGAAAAATCTCTTTTAGATATCTTGCATAATTCAGGTTATCAAAATATTAAATTTACCAAAAAAATTGATTTTGAGAATTTATACCAAAAAAGTTTTAATTAAAAAAATTTTTACTTAAACTTTTCTTAAGATATTCTTTATGTTTATTTAATTCAACTTCTGTTGGTTTCACAATTCTTTTATAATAGGATAGGGTTTCATTATCAGTTTTTTTAAACTCCTGATTACTCTCTTGAAATTTTAAAGTTGGTTCTTTTTGATCTATTAAATTAATATAAACTTTTGAGAGTAAATCACAATCTATTAGAGCGGTATGGGTAACTCTTCTTGAATTATCTATTCTGAATCTTTTACACAAAGCATCTAAATTAATTTGTGATCCTGGAAATTTTTCTCTAGCTAAAACCAAAGTATCTACAACTTCATTATCAATTTTTGGTTTTCCTAATAATTTAAGTTCATTATTTAAATGCGATAAATCAAACTCTGAATTATGGATTATTAATCTTTTATTATAAATGAATTCTAAAAACTCATCTGCCACCTCATTAAATTTCTTTTGTTTAGACAAAAAAATATCTTCATATCCATGAACCTTGAAAGCCTGTTCGGATACTTGCCTCTCTGGATTCAAATAACAATGAAACCTATTTTTTGTCGGTATTAAATCATCAAGTTCTATACACCCTATTTCAACTATTCTATGACCATCTTTTACAGATAATCCAGTTGTTTCAGTATCTAAAACTACTTCTTTCATCGATTTAATTTTTTTTGAATATCTTTGATATTAATATTAATTGTTTTTTTGGTAAAATCATTTTTAATTATAAAATTAGATTTTCTAATTTTATATTGCGATGAAAATTGAATTTTTTGAAATTTATTAAATAACTTTTTATTAAAATTTTTTCTTCTTGTTAATTTTTTTAAGATATCTGATTTTTTAGAGTCTATAAATATTAAGATATCTCCATTTTTATTAAGTCTATTTTCTAACAGCAGAGGAATGTCTAGCACTACAAATTTTTTATTTTTATTTTTTTTTAAAAAAGAATTCATTTTTTTTCTTATCTCAATGTGAACTACCTTGTTTATTTTTTTTAAATTATCTTTTTTTTGTAGTATAGCTTTAATTATTTCTTTTTTTTCAACAGGAAAAGTTTTTATGTTATTGGGTAGTATTTTTTTTAGTTCTAAAAATATTTTTCTATCTTTTTTATAAAGCATTGCCACTTCATAGTCTGCATCGAATACTGGATAGCCAAAATTATTTGCCACATAACTTTTTCCCGAACCAATATTTCCCAAAATTCCAATTCTAATCATTTTTTAAAAGTTTTAAGGTTTCAAAATTAACTTCTGGTTCAATACCATGCCATAATTTAAATGCTTCAAAAGCCTGATAAATAAACATAGATGCTCCATTTTCAGTTATATTTCCTAATTGTTTTCCTTCTTTCAAAAAGTTTGTTTCAGTAGGATTGTAAATGACATCATAAAACAATTTGTTTTTGCCAACTTTCGAAAAATCTAAATTTATTTTTTCATTATTAAGACCAAGACTTGTGGCATTTATGACTACATCAAAGTTTTTTAAGTTTCCCCATTCTAAAATATTTAATTCTTGAAATAAAACTTTTAAATTTTCTGCTTTTTGTTTGGTTCTATTGCTAATGGTAATTTCTGATACACCCATTTTTTTGATAGCAAAAACTATTGACGGAACTACACCGCCAGCACCTAAAATCAATATTTTTTTACCTTTCATGTTAAAATTTAGAGACTTGATTGCTTTATCAAAACCAAAGGTATCCGTATTGTGTCCGACCAATTTGCCATTTTCAAAAATAATTGTATTTACTGATTGAGTTTGTTCTGCTTGGATACTTAGTTTGTCTAAAAAAGGGATCACCTTTTTTTTAAATGGAACAGTAACATTGCAACCAGCAATTTTTTGTTTTTTTATATCGTGGATAGTTGCCTCGATTTCTTTTTCTTCTAATTTTATTTTATCATAAACCGCGTTAATATTATTTTGCTTTAACCAATAATTATGAAGTTTAGGGGACAGTGAATGACTAATGGGATTTCCAATAACTAAATATTTTTTCATTACAATAATCCTAAGTGTTCTTTTATTTTTTTGACAGGCAGACCCATAATTGTGTCTTCATCGCCTTCTATGCTTGTGAATAAGTTTCTTCCCTCGCCTTCTATTTGATAAACATTATATGCATAAAGTGTATCGTCTGATATTTTAGACAAATAGCTTGTTAATTCTTCATCAGAAAAATTTTTCATAGTTAATGTGGCTTTATCAGTATAATTCCAAATCATTGATCCATTTTTTGACAAACAAACAGAGCTTATTAAAAAATGTGATTTACCATTAAGCTTCTTTAATATTGTTAAAGCCTCTTCTCTAGTTTCTGGCTTTGATATTAATTCACCGTTTAAATCTATTACACTGTCTGCACCTAAGACTATTTTATTTGTCTCTTTTAAACTCACTTTGTTTGCTTTTAATTCTGCTAAATTTTTTGATATAATTTCTGGACTTGCTCTTTCTTTTAACAAGCTTACTTTAACAATATCTTCATCCACATTTGATGGCATAACATCACTTTCAATATTATTTTTATCTAAAATTTCTTTTCTAACCTTGCTTTTTGAAGCAAGAATAATTTTATTTAGCATTGTTTAAATATATTTCGTGAATTTTAATTATAGAAGCGGCTGTTTCTTCAACAGACTTTCTTGTTACATCTATAAGCGGCCATTTATATTTTTGAAATGTTCTTTTGGCTTCTATCACCTCTTTTTTAATATTCTCTAAATCTGTGTATTGAATGTTTTCTGTTTCTTTTAAAGAAGTCATTCTATTTTTTCTTAAATCAACCAACCTTTCTGGCTCAGTACTTAGTCCAACAACACAAGTTATTTTTGGATTTTTTTTAAGTACCTCTGGTAATGAATTTTCATTTACCAAAGGAATATTGGAAGTTTTAAAACCTTTGTTGGCTAAGTAAATAGAGGTAGGTGTTTTACTTGTTCTACTTACTCCTACAAGGATAATGTCTGATTTTTGTACTTCATTTATTAAATTTCCATCATCGTGGTTCATTGTAAATTGAATTGCTTCGATTCTATCATAATACTCTTCATTTAATATATGTTGGCCGCTTGGTTCATGAGTTGCCTTTTGATTAAGAATTTTTGAAAAATTTAATATTAAGTTGCCAAGAACACCGAAACATGGAATTTTTTTATCTTCACTTACATTTGCTAAATATTTGGCCAAGTTGTTATCTACAATAGTATATAAAATTATCGCATTTGAATTTTTTTCTGCATCTTCTAAAATTTTTAAAATTTGATTTTCTGTTCTTGTAAAAGAGTAAGAATGAACTTTATACTTTATATTTAAAAATTGGGCTTTCAGTGCTAAGAATATTCTATCTAAGGTCTCGCCAGTTGAGTCAGAAATTAAATATATTTGATATGTATTACTCATGAATAAATTGTTAATAAATTTGTAATATTTTAATTAAATTACACAATTTAAAATTTTTTAAATTAATCTTGTAAAAACTGGTATTTATTAACATTAATAATAAATAGGGTAAAACAATCCACAAAAATTAATATGGTAAAAAAGCTTCATTTTAAACAATTTTATTCAAATAACATGTTGGTAAATTGTGAATATTATGTTTATAAAAATTAATCACCTTTATTCACAAGATATATTACAACTACAATAATAAATAATGCTTATTTATGAAACCTTTAAACAAAGTAATAATTAACAAAGACACTTCGTTTAATCCTATATGGATTATGAGACAGGCTGGTAGATATTTACCAGAATTTAGAGAGATAAGAAAAGAAAATCCTAATTTTATTAATTTGTGTTTAAATGACAATTTATCTTCAGAAATAACTCTACAACCATTAAAAAGATTTGATTTGGATGCTGCAATAATATTTTCAGATATCTTAATGCTTCCTTATGGATTAGGCCAAAAAGTAGAATTTAAAAAAAACTTTGGACCGAAATTAGGGGAACTGAATCTAAATGAAATTGGTAAGACTGATGAAATTGACTTTGTAGAGAAGATACACCGTGTGTATAAAGCATTAAAAAAAGTTAGCTCAGACTCTAGTTTAAAAAATAAAAATACTATAGGATTTACTGGTGCTCCATGGACATTATTAGTTTATATGATTAATCAACAGTCCCCTAAAAAAAATTTGAAAAAAGACTTTTTTAAAGATGATTTTTTAATAAACAGAATTTTATTAATTATTGAAAAATTTTTAAAAGTTCATATTAAAAATCAAGTTGATAACGGTGCGAATGTAATTCAAATTTTTGATAGTTGGGCAGGTTTATTAGAGGAAAAAGATTTACCTAATTATGTTTATACTCCGACTTTAAATTTAGTAAATTATGTAAAATCTTTAAATGTGCCAGTTATATGCTTTCCCAGAGAAATTAAAAATTATAAAGAGTTTTGCGATATTGTTAAACCCGATGCTGTTAGTATCGACTATAATGTTGATCCAAAAAAAATACTTAGAGACATAAACATACCTATACAAGGAGGCTTAGACCCAAAAATTCTGTTAACAGATAAAGAAACATTAAAAAAAGAAGTCTTTAATTATTTAGAAATTTTTCGAGATCACCCGTATATATTTAATCTCGGCCATGGTATTTTGCCTGAAACAAATCCAGAAATGGTTGAAAATTTAATTAAAATTGTAAAAGATTTTAAATGATTGAAAAAAATCACCCACCTATAAAATACGGCAACACAGGAGTTCTTATAGTTAATTTAGGTACACCCGATTCTACTAATTGGTTTGATATAAGAAAATATTTAAAAGAATTTCTTTCTGATAGAAGAGTTATCGAGGTAAATCCATTAATTTGGCAAATAATTTTAAATTTGTTCATTTTAACTTTTAGGCCCTCTAAAACTGCTAAAGCTTATAAAGAAATCTGGATGAAAGATGAAAACATGTCGCCACTTCTTTATTATACAAAAAAGCAAAGTAAGAAAATTTCAAATTTACTATCAAAAGAAAATATCGTTATAGATTTTGCTATGAGATACGGAAATCCGAGCATTAAGAGCAAAATTCATAAATTACATAAAATGGGTTGTGAAAATTTGGTGATACTTCCCCTTTACCCGCAATATGCAGCAGCTACAACAGCAACGGTTTGTGATGAGGTATACAAAACTTTAATGAAAATGAGGTGGCAACCGTCCTTAAAAATAATTCCTCATTACGAATCTGATCCTCTTTATATTGATGCGCTTGTTAATTCGATTAATAAAAAAATAAATGAAATTAGCTGGAAACCAGATCTAATCATAGCTTCTTATCATGGGATACCAAAAAAATATTTTGATAAAGGTGATCCTTATCATTGTTATTGTCATAAAACGACAAGACTTATTTCAGAAAAATTTAATTCAATTGAAATTAAAACTACATTTCAGTCAAGATTTGGTCCACAAGAATGGCTTCAACCATATACTGACAAGACTTTAGAAAATTTACCCAAAGAGGGTGTTAAGAATGTCCTTACAATTTGTCCAGGCTTCGCATCTGATTGCGTAGAGACTTTGGAAGAAATACAAATTCAAGCTAAAGATAGTTTTTTAAATTCAGGAGGAGAAAATTTTGATATGGTCCCCTGCTTAAATGATAATGATGATCATATCATTTTATTAAAGTCCTTAATTGAAAGAAATATTTGATACATGAATTTATATTTATTATTAAAATCTTTACATTTAATTGCAGTTGTTTCTTGGATGGCTGGTCTTTTATATCTCCCTAGAATTTTTGTTTACCATGTTGAAAATAGAGAGAAAAAAGAAGCAACCGAAATATTTGAAGTGATGGAAAAAAGATTGTTTTTTTACATTATGCGACCAGCGATGATTTTTACTTGGGTTTTCGGATTAGTATTAATTTATCTCAATGGAATAGATATTTTTTCTCAATTATGGTTTCAAATAAAGATTGTTTTGGTAATATTGTTATCAGTATACAACGACTATTTAGGAAAATGTCTTGTTACTCTAAAAAATTCTACAAACACAAGATCTGCAAAATTCTTTAGAATTATTAATGAAATACCGACGGTTATCTTAATTATCGTTGTATTTTTAGCTATTTTTAAGCCAATCTAGGGTTGAAATAACAACAGTAGTATATATATTAAATATATCTGATAAGTCCTTATCAAAATATTAATCATGAATATTCAAGAACTAAAACTAAAATCATCTGAGCAGCTCATTACTCAAGCAGAAGAGCTTGGTATAGAAAATGCTAGCACATTAAGAAAACAAGAAATACTTTTTGCAATACTAAAAAAAGTTGCCGAAAAAGAGGAAATTACGGGCGTAGGTGTTTTGCAGTTGTTACAAGATGGTTTTGGTTTTCTTAGAGCCATGGAATCTAATTATCTTCCAGGACCAGATGATATTTATGTGAGCCCAAGTCAAATTAGAAAATTTGGTTTGAGAACTGGAGATACAGTTGAAGGTCCAGTAAGAGCCCCTAAAGAAGGAGAAAGATATTTTGCTTTATTACAGGTTAGCAAGATAAACTTTGAAGAACCAGAAAAAGCAAGACATAAAATTGCATTTGATAACTTAACTCCCTTGTACCCAGACAAACAGCTGGTGATGGAAGTTGAAACTACAAAAGTTGAAAAAAAACAAGATTTAACTCCAAGACTTATTGATCTAGTTAGTCCAATTGGTAAAGGACAAAGATCTATAATTATTTCTCCACCTAAGGCTGGAAAAACAATGATTTTGCAAAGCATCGCAAACTCAATAGCTAAAAATTATCCAGAATGTTACCTCATGGTGCTGCTAATTGACGAACGTCCAGAAGAAGTAACAGATATGCAAAGAACAGTAAAAGGTGAAGTAATTAGCTCTACTTTTGATGAACCCGCTCAAAGGCACGTAGCAGTTGCTGAAATGGTCATTGAAAAAGCTAAAAGATTAACCGAACATAAAAAAGATGTTATCATTTTATTAGACTCTATAACAAGACTAGGAAGAGCCTACAATGCAGTGATACCCAGCTCGGGAAAAGTTTTAACTGGAGGTGTTGACGCCAATGCACTTCAGAGACCAAAAAGATTTTTTGGTGCAGCAAGAAACATTGAAGAAGGTGGCTCATTAACAATTATTTCTACAGCTTTAATTGATACTGGAAGTAGAATGGATGAAGTAATTTTTGAAGAATTTAAAGGAACAGGTAATAGTGAAACAATACTTGATAGAAAAATCGCAGATAAAAGAATTTATCCAGCCATTGATATAACAAAATCAGGCACAAGAAGAGAAGAATTGTTATTTGACAAAAATGATTTACAAAAAATGAATGTGCTTAGAAGAATAATTGCTCCAATGGGAACCATGGATGCAATTGAGTTTATAAACTCAAAATTAAAAGACACAAAAAATAATGCTGAGTTTTTTAACTCAATGAATAAACCAGCTTAAAAGAATTTTCATTACAATTTTAAGTTTTACAGAGACATAAATTTGAAGATATAATCTTTTAATGACAATTTATGCTTTATCGAGTGGTCCTGGTATATCAGGTGTAGCTGTTATAAGACTTTCAGGACAAGACACGTCAAAAGTAATTCAACTTTTAACCGGTAAGGAGCCACCAAAACCGAGAGTAGCAACATTAAGAAAAATCAATAAAATCAACACTTCTGAGCTGATTGATGAGGGACTAATCCTTTGGTTTCCTGGCCCTGAGAGCTACACAGGCGAAGATATGGCTGAAATTCAAGTTCATGGCAGTAAAGCTGTTGTGGATGCCCTACACTCCTCTCTTTCAGATATAGAAAATTGTAGATTAGCTGAGCCTGGTGAATTTACAAAACTAGCATTTCAAAATGGAAAAATAAATTTACTTAAAGCAGAAAGTATTGCTGATTTAATTTCTTCAGAAACAGAAATTCAAAGACAACAAGCAATAAAAATCATGAATGGAAAATCATCAGATCAATTTAATTTTCTTAGAGAAAAACTTTTAAAAATTTTATCACATGTCGAAGCTAAAATTGATTTTCCTGATGAAGATTTACCAAATAATATTGTAGATGAAATCAAAAAGAGTTCAGATGAAATAATAATAAAAATTAAAAAAATATTAAACGATCAAAAAGTTGGAGAAAGAATTAGAGAAGGTTTTAAGATTGCTATACTTGGACCAACTAATGCAGGGAAGTCTAGTCTAATGAATCATTTATCTAATCGTGATGTAGCAATTGTTTCCGAAATTGCTGGTACAACTAGAGACGTAATAGAAACACATCTCAATATAGATGGCTATCCAGTAATAATATCTGATACAGCCGGGATAAGAGACTCAAAAGACGAGATAGAAAAGAAAGGTATTAAATTATCCCTAAATAGAGCAGAAGAAGCAGATTTAAAGCTTGTTGTGGTTGATGCAAAAAGTCTTGATTTTACTGATGTTTTGAAGGGTTTATTAAATGAGAATGCAATTTTAGTTATAAATAAATCTGATCTTTTAGAAAAAGATATTGATCCAGAAATTAAAAAAACAAATCATGTTTTAATTTCTATTAAAGAAAGTAAAAATATTGAAGAATTAATATTAAAAATAAAAAATAATTTAAAAAATAAATTTCTTACAAGTGATGATATTTTAATTACAAGAGAGAGACACAGACAACATTTACAACAGTGTTTGGATCATCTAAATAACTTTAATCAAAAAAAAGAAACCGAAGATTTTGATAAAGCTGCAGAAGATTTAAGATTAGCTACTAGACATTTAGGTATGATAGTTGGAAAAGTTGATGTAGAGGAGATAATAGGTAGTATTTTCAACGATTTTTGTATTGGCAAGTAATACCCTATTTTGCTGGTTTTTTGTACTTTTTTTATCAAAAAACGTTGATAAATAAGGCTTATTTACAAAAAATTAAGCCTATCTTGTAAATTATATAATCACATATAGATTTGGATTATGAAAAATGATTTGTCATTTGGTGTAGTTGTAATTGGAGGAGGCCATGCTGGATGTGAGGCAGCAGCAGCTTCTGCTCGTCTTGGAGTCAACACTGCACTATTTACTCACAAAATAGAAACTATCGGTGAGATGTCTTGTAACCCGGCAATAGGAGGCTTGGGTAAAGGTCATTTGGTTAGAGAAATAGATGCCCTTGATGGTGTTATGGGAGATGTAGCAGACAAATCAGGTATACAATTTAGATTATTAAATAGAAGTAGAGGACCTGCAGTCAGAGGACCTAGAACTCAATCAGATAGATCACTTTATCGTAAATATATGCAAGAAAAATTGCTAAACTATTGTAATTTAAGCATTTTTTCAGATCCTGTAATAAAGTTTATTTTCGATAAAAATTCAATAAGTGGATTTGAAACTAAAGAAGGTAAGAAAGTTCTATCTAATAAGATAATACTCACAACAGGCACTTTTTTAAATGGTTTGATACATATAGGTGATGAAAGAACTCCAGCAGGGAGATATGACGAAAAACCTTCTACAGGTTTAAGTGAACAATTGGCAAAATATAATTTTAAAATTGGAAGATTAAAAACCGGAACACCACCAAGGTTAGATTCAAGGACAATTAATTTTGAAAATTTAGAAGAACAATTCGCAGATGATGATCCTTATTTTTTTTCATTCTTAACTAAAAAAAATCTAAATAAACAAATATCTTGTCGAATGACTTATACAAACGAAAAGGTTCATAACATTATAGAAAAGAATTTATCAAAGAGCGCTATGTACTCGGGTAGTATAAAAGGGGTAGGCCCAAGATATTGTCCATCAATAGAAGATAAGATAGTAAAATTTGCAGATAAAGTTCGTCACCAGATATTTTTAGAGCCAGAAGGCCTAAATGATTACACAATTTACCCAAATGGTATATCGACATCACTTCCAGCTGATGTACAACAAGAAATATGTAATAATATCAATGGTTTAGAAAATGTTACTATACTAAGACCAGGATATGCAATAGAATATGATTATATAGATCCACGCGAACTATTCCTAACTCTTGAAACCAAGAATATAAGCAATCTTTATCTTGCCGGTCAAATTAACGGAACAACAGGATATGAGGAAGCTGCTGCACAAGGCCTTATAGCCGGAATAAATGCTGCCTTGTCTGTTAAAAAATTGGAACCATTCATACTTGACAGATCCGATGCCTACATTGGAGTAATGATTGATGATTTGGTGACTAAAGGAGTAGCTGAGCCATACCGTATGTTTACATCAAGAGCAGAATATCGATTAAGTTTGAGATCTGATAATGCTGATCAAAGATTAACTGCAAAGGGAATAGAAATTGGCCTTATAGGTAATGAGAGAAAAGAAATATATTTGAGTAAATTTGAACAAATTAGTCAAATAAATTTAAAAATGAGAAATTCCAAGATTTCACCCTCTAAAGCAGAGAAATTTGGAATAAAAATAGCAAAAGACGGAATATTGAGATCATCTAGCGAAGTTTTAACTCAAAAAGGGGTAAATATGAAAAAAATTAGGGAAATATGGTCCGATATACCCTTTTTTAGTAAAGAAATTGATGAACAGGTAGAAATAAATGCTCATTATAGGGGATATTTAAAGAAGCAAAAAGCTGATATTTTAGCATTTAAGAGGGACGAAAACCTAATTATTCCAGATAAAATCAATTATGACGGGCTATCAGGTTTATCTAATGAGGTAAAAGCAAAATTCAAAGAAATAAGGCCCAAAACAATGGGTCAAGCTCTAAGAATTGACGGAATAACTCCTGCTGCTGTATATATTTTGTTGTCACATGTCAAAAGAAAGTCTATTAAGCATATAGCTTAATGGATCAGGAAATTTTAAATTCTTATTCTAGAATCAATCACTTAAATGTTTCACGTGAAACATTTTTGGACTTTGAAAACTATATATCTATGATTCTTGAAAAAAATAAAAAAATCAACATAATTAGCCAAAACACAGCGTCAAAAGAGGCTATAATTGACCGTCATATTATAGATTCTGCACAAATTATTGATTTTGTTGACTTAAATAGTAATACAACTACAGATATAGGTTCAGGAGGGGGCATGCCAGGTATAATCGTAGCAATTATACTAAAAAATATGAAAAATAATATGAATGTGCACCTTTATGAAAAAAGTTACCATAAAAGCCATTTTTTAAAGGAAGTTTCAAAAAAATTAAATTTAAACACAAAGGTTTTTCAAAAAAATATTTTTGAAATAAAAAATTTAGAGACAGGTACAATAATGTCCAGAGCGTTCAAACCAATGCCCGTGGTTTTAGAATTAGTATATGAAAATTTTTTAAAATATAAAAATTTAATTTTTTTTATGGGTAAGAATGGAAAAAAAATTTTTGAAAATTCTAAAAAGAAATGGGAACTGGATTATATAGAAAAAAAAAGTTTAACAAGCGAAGACTCTTATTTAATAAATATTAAAAAAATTAAAAAAAAAAATTAAAAAGATTGTAAAAAAATTAAATGCAAATTATTTCAGTCATAAATCAAAAGGGTGGGGTTGGAAAAACAACTACAGTGATAAATCTTGCTGCTGGATTATCCCATTTAAATAAAAAAATTTTAGTAATTGACCTAGACCCACAAGGAAATGCTACAACTGGTCTAGGATTATCTAATATGGATAACTCTAGCGATACAATCTATGGAGTATTGAATGGAAGCAAAGAAATTGATGAAGTAATTAGAAAGACACAGTTTGAAAATTTAGATATCATTACATCAAATGTTGACCTCTCTGGTCTTGAGGTTGAGACAGCTGATGATAGTAATAGGGCCTTCCTATTAAAGACTAAATTAACCGCATATTTAAACAATTCTAGAAGATTATACGATTATGTCTTAATCGATTGTCCTCCATCTTTAAGCCTTCTTACAGTAATGGCTCTAGTAAGCTCAAATTCACTTTTAGTTCCCTTGCAAACTGAATTTTTTGCACTAGAGGGTCTTACGCAGCTCATGAAAACAATTGAAAGAATAAAAGTAAGCTTAAATCCAGATTTGAAAATAAGAGGTATACTTCTAACAATGTATGACAAAAGAAATAAGCTTTCCTCTCAAGTAGAGAAAGAAGCCAGAGATTATTTTAGTGAAAAAGTTTACTCAACTGTTATTCCAAGAAATGTAAGATTATCAGAAGCCCCATCTCATGGTATACCAGTTTTGATTTATGATAAGACCTGTCCGGGTAGTAAATCATATTTTAGTTTTACCGATGAGTTTATGAGTCAAGAAGCAACAATAGGAAGCGCAGCTTAATGGACAAATTTAAAAAAGGTTTAGGTCGAGGATTATCTTCATTGATAGGTGAAACAAAAGTAGAGCCTCAAAAAAATCTTTTACCAATAAGTGATTTAGTTCCAAATAAATATCAACCAAGGAAAATCTTTGATGAAACGAATTTAGAGGAATTAACCAGTTCAATTAAAGAAAGAGGAATGATACAGCCCATAATTGTAAGAAATTCAAGTGACGATAAATCTAAATTTGAGATAATTGCAGGTGAAAGAAGATGGATGGCAGCACAAAGAGCTGGGCTTCACAATGTGCCTGTAGTCATAACCGAGGCTGATGATTTAAAATCTTTGGAATTTGCAATAGTTGAAAACGTTCAGAGACACGATCTTAACCCGCTTGAAGAGGCACAAGGATATAAAAGATTGATAGACGAATTTTCATATGATCAGGAAAAAGTATCAAAATTTATCGGCAAAAGTAGAAGTCATATTACAAATTCTTTGAGACTTTTAACATTACCTGATGATGTAATAAAATTAATTGAAAATCAAAAATTAACAGCCGGTCATGCAAAAATTTTAGTTGGCTTAAATAATGCTAGTTTTATAGCTACTAAAATAATTGATAAAAAACTTTCTGTAAGGCAAACCGAAGCTTTTGTTAGAATATTTAAAAATAAAAAGCAAAAGTCTAGTATTGATAAGGATACAAATATTATTGCTTTAGAATTATCTATATCAAATAAAATTGGCCTTATTGTCGATATTCAAAATAATAAAAGAAATAAAGGCAAAATAAGTTTTGAGTACAAAGATTTGGATCAATTAAATAAAATTATTGATATAATTAAATCTAATTATTAGAGTTTTCAGAAGCTTCTTTTAAAATAAAGTTAGTTATAAAATTTATTGAATTACCAATATTTTTTTTAATTAAATGCTCAATTTCATTTAATCTATATATTAATGACTTTAAGTTTCTTGATTCCCATTTAAATAGTTGTTTTTTAATAATATCTTTATCCTTCCAAAAGATTGGAGGTTTTGCGGTAGATAAAGTTATGTCAATATTTTTATTTTTTTCAAACTCATTTAATAATGCCAGTAATTTTTTTGCTTTAATTAGAAAAGTTCTTGTTATTATAATACAATCACTTGTTTCAAATCTATTTTCATTTAAAATTTTAATAGTACTTTTCATATTTTTTGCTAAACAATTATCAATTAATTGAGAAATACTGTGATTTTCTATAAGGTTTGTTAGTTTTAATAATTTTTCTGTATTAATTTGTTTTTTATCTAATGAATAAAGCATTATTTTATTAAGTTCATTATTTAAGTTTCCTCTATCACCATTACATTTATCTATTATCAAATTTATATTTGATTGAGAGATAGAAATATTATTTTTAATAAAAAAATTTTTCGCAAGATTAGATAGTGTTTCGTTGTTATCTTCATAAAAAGGCACACAAATCATTTTTTTTTGTTTTTCAAAAAAATTTCTTAATTTTGATTTCTTTTCAAGTGGACCAGAATTGACTAAAATACTTATATCTTCAATTCTTTTTTCAACAATTTCTTCAATAATTTTTAACAATTTATCAGTACCTCTATTGATTAGTATGAATTTTTTTTCTTCAAAAAGAGATTTTGTCAATATTTGATCTAAAAATTGAATTGTATTATTCAAAACTTGGTTTTCTTCATATTTATAAATATTAGTCTTATCTATATTTAATAGTAATTCTGAAATCTTTTCAGATTTTAACCCCTCATTCAAACCATAAAATAGAAAGAAATTTTCTTTTTCAAAAATGTCTTTATTAATTTGAAATATTTTTTTGATCACTTAATTTTTTTTAATTTTAAAATTAGTTTTTTATTTATTGAAGATGCAAAATTATCTTTAACAACATCCTCATATTTTTTTTGTTCAAAAGTGTCATCAATATTTTTAATATTTAAGCTTTCTTTGAAAGTTAAGGTCTCGTTAATATTGTTGGAGCTAATTTTAAATGTTGCTGAACCTAATAATATATAATCAATTACTTTACCAGTTGCATCTTTGGAGATAATTTGTTTATTTATATTTGTACTTAAATTTATTTTAAACTCCTTATCTGCTTCTTTGTTATAGTATCTTCTTAGTTTACTATCGATTTTATTATTAAATTCTCTATCACCACTCATGTTAAGAAGTGTAATTTTGATATCTGAATTGGGATTATCGTTGTAAACAGCACTATATCCACAATGACTTAAAAAAATAAAAAACATTAAAAGAATCAAATTTTTTTTCATCATTGTGTAATAATATTTATTAATTTGTCTTTAATATAAATTTTTTTTTTAATTTGTTCATCAACCAAGTATTTATTTAATTTTTCGTCCTCGATAATCAATTTCATTAAATTCTCTTCTTTAATATTTTTTAAAGAACTCAAGATACCTCTTTTTTTTCCATTGATTTGTACAACAATAGTAGTTTCATTTTCTTGAAGCAAATCTTTATTAAAATTTGGCCAAATAATACTTTCTTTTGATTTTAAAGTTTCTATACACTCGTTAGCAAAATGAGGTAGCACAGGTAGCATTAAAACTAAAATTTTTTGATAATTGGTAATAATTGTATTTTTTGTATAATTTTTATCCAGCTGTTTATTTAAAAATGTATATATTTCATGCATGTTTGCAATTATTTTATTGTAACTAAAATTCTCTAAATTATCTGTTACTTTTTTTATAAACTTATTTGTAGATTTTATTATCTCTTTATCCTCATCTTGGGAGTGATTTTTTTTAATTTCGTTCAATACTTTAAAATTTAAGTTCCATAATTTTTGAATAAATTTAAATGATGATACAATTCCTTCTTCAGACCATTGAACATCTTTTTCTGGTGGACTATCTGATAAAATAAATAATCTTGCAGCATCTGCTCCATAATTTAAAATTATATTTTCTGGATCAATGGTATTTTTTTTTGATTTTGACATAGACTCTGATGGTCCTACTTTAACTGGTATAGTTTTATCTGTTTTGAGGTATTTTTTTCCATCTATAGTCTTAATTTCTTCGGGACTTATCCAATTATTATTTGGATCTTTGTATGTTTCATGACAAACCATCCCTTGTGTAAATAAACCATCAAATGGTTCTTGTAATTTAAACTCCTTATTATTATGAGCTAGAGCACGCATAAAAAATCTTGAATAAAGTAAGTGAAGTATTGCATGCTCTACACCTCCAATGTATTGATCTACTGGCATCCAGTAATTTACTTCATCCTTATTAAAACCATAATTTTTTTCACTTGGGGAGCAGAATCTTAAAAAGTACCATGAGGAGCAAACAAATGTATCAAGAGTATCTGTTTCTCTTGTTAATTTTTTCCCATTAATAATTATTTCTTTCCAATTTTTCTGTGTATCTAAAGGGTTACCTTTTACGTTCAAATTAATATCTTTAGGAAGTTTGACGGGTAGCATCGACTCAGGTATTGGATAAACTTTCCCTTTTTCATCGTAAGCAATTGGTATAGGGCATCCCCAATATCTTTGTCTAGAAACTCCCCAATCTTTTAATCTATAGTTAATTTGTTTTTTTCCTAAATTTTTTTTTTCTAAGATATTTATAGTTTCAATTACGGAGTTACTTGGAGCTTCAAGACCGTTTAGAAAGTCAGAATTAATTATAATTCCTGGTCCGGAGTAAGCTTCATTATTCACTTCATAATCATCGTTTTCATTAAGTGGTCTAACAACTGTTTTAATTTTTAAATTATATTTTTTTGCAAAATCAAAATCTCTTTGATCATGAGCTGGACAACCGAAAACAGCTCCAAAACCATAGTCCATCAACACAAAATTAGCAAAGTAAACAGGTACTTTATGTTCAGGATTTAAAGGGTTTATTGCTACAAGATTTGTTTTAAAACCTATCTTTGCTCCAACAGCTATAGCTTCCTCAGTTGTTCCTGTTTTTGAACATTCTTGTTTAAATTTTAAAAATTCCTCATTATTTAAATAATATTTGGAAATTTCATGATCTATAGACAACGCTAAAAAAGAAAAACCAAAAAGAGTATCTGGTCTTGTAGTAAAGCACTTTACATTTTTTATAGGTAACTCGCCCTCTAATTTGAATTCAATTTCGCACCCAAAGGATTTTCCTATCCAGTTTTTTTGCATTGTTTTAACTTTATTCGGCCAAAAATTTAGTTTGTCTAGGCCATCTAGAAGATCTTGAGAAAACTTCGATATATTAAAAAACCATTGACTTAATTTTTTTCTTTCAACTGGTGCACCAGATCTCCAACCTTTGCCATCAATTACTTGCTCATTAGCAAGTACTGTTTCATCTACGGGATCCCAATTGACATAGTTTTCTTTTCTGTAAACTAATTTTTTTTCTAACAGTTCTAGGAAAAATTTTTGTTGGTGTTTGTAATACTCATCTGAACAAGTTGAAATTTCCCTGTCCCAATCTATAGATAATCCTAGTTTCTTTAGTTGAGATTTCATCTTTCTAATGTTTTCTTCTGTCCATGTTTTTGGATCAAGATTATTTTGTCTAGCAGCATTTTCTGCAGGCATTCCAAAAGAATCCCATCCCATTGGATGAAGTACATTGAACCCTTGAAGTGATTTATAACGAGCTAAGACATCTCCAATTGTATAATTTCTTACATGGCCCATATGGATTTTACCAGATGGATAAGGAAACATTTCTAGACAGTAAAATTTTTGTTTATCTTTATCTACTTTTGTCGAAAATGTTTTATTTTCTTCCCAAAACTTTTGCCACTTTTCTTCTATTGTTTTAAAATTGTATCTTTCCACAAATCATTAATTAAAATTGTTAATTAAATTTAATCTTTAGTTAAATCTTTTAATTTTGGAAAAGAGTAATCAGTATTTTTATCATCTTTATATTTTGCTGCTCTTTTTAAAATTTCTTTTTTTAATTCTGTTACTAAATTTCCTTCTACATCATTAATAGTACAATTTAATGAGGATGTAGAACATTCTCTATTAAATATTTTAATGTCTAAAGCATCTGATCTAATTTCATTTGTTAAAAACCTTATTGAAATTTTAATACTTTCATTTGGCGAACTGTTATCTGAATACCAGTCAGTTATTATTATTCCACCACTGTAATTGACAGAGGATAATGGCATAAAATCAATTATATCTAATGATGCTCTCCATAGTTCATTAGAACTTGCAAAATCAAAAACTCCTCCTCCTGGTTTGAAAGTTTCATTTAAAGTAAATCCTCGGCCTTCTTTTAAGTTTTGCTCAACTCTTTTTTTTGGATCAGCAGGGAATTTTCTAGCATCCCCCCCTGGCAATTTAAATTTTCCATCTGGTGATTTGCAAGAAACAAACATGAATGGTAAAATTAGAATAATCGCAAATATTTTGAGTGATTTAGATATTTTCATGCCGAATTTTTAAAGCCATTATAACTACAACATATTCCTAAAATATCTAAATTTTTATACAAATTAAGGAAAAATATGATGTAAAAATGCAACACTTTATGAAAAAGTAATTAAATTAAGCTTTTTTGGGAATAATTA
The DNA here is from genome assembly GCA_902555665.1 of uncultured Pelagibacteraceae bacterium. Lineage (GTDB taxonomy): Bacteria > Pseudomonadota > Alphaproteobacteria > Pelagibacterales > Pelagibacteraceae > Pelagibacter. The sequence goes on along the minus strand of CACDTF010000001.1, from coordinate 25,296 downwards.
CGATCAAAAGTGATAAAAAAACAACGTTTATTATTAATAATAACAATTAAATAAGGAGTAATTAATTATGAACATTAAAAAAATAGGTTTGACTGCATTAGCGGCTTCACTTGTTTCTGTATCAGCTCACGCTGGTGCGATTTCAGTGGCTGGTGGTGCATCAATGAACACTGAAGGTTATTCTGGTGAAGGTTTAACAGCTGGAACAACTTTTTCTATGGGAAACCAATTAACATTCACAGGTTCTGGTGAGTTAGATAATGGTATCAATGTTTCTCTATCATTCGTTATCGACCAAGGTGACGATGAAAACCAAGCTGAAACATCTCCATTTGACAGTCACTCAGTAACTATCTCTTCAGATGGTTTAGGTACTTTAGTACTAGCTGGTGAAGGTGGATCTTCAGCTGCAAGTTCAATCGATACTACAGCTGCTGGTGATATTTGGGATACGTTTGACGGTGCAAGAGGTTACACAACTGGTGTAGCTGTTTCTGACGCTGGTGGTGTTGCGAACAACTTGTTCTATACTTTACCATCAATCGTTGACGGTTTAAGCATATATGGTAACTACAACCCACAGGGTTCTGCTAGAGAGTCTTCAACTGGTTTTGGTGTTACATACACAGGTGTTGAAGGTTTAACTGCTAAGTACGCTGTTGCTGATGAAGTAGGTACAACAACTGCTTTATCTGGAGACCAAACTGTATGGCATCTTGCATACGTATACGGTCCAGTAACTGTATCTGCATCAAACAGTGATTTTGATGTAGGAACATCTTCAAGCGATCAGGAGACATCATCTTTCGCAGTTTCTTACACTATATCTGATGAGTTATCAGTAACTTATGGTGAAGATACTATCGAAAAAGGTGGTGACCCAACTGACGCTGAGTACTCAGTAATCAAAGGTTCTTACACAGCAGGTGGAATGACTATTTCAGCATCTATGAAAGATGGTGAAAACATCAACCACGGAACTGCTTCTAACCAAGACTTCGAATACTGGTCTTTAGGTGCATCATTTGCATTCTAATTTAGGTTAGAATAATTATATTAAAAAGGGCCCCTTTTTAGGGGCCTTTTTTTTATTCAAAAAAAGAAATACCCGCAAATCCAATACAGTTTACTAGATTTAATTTTTTAATATTTGATTTAGTTATTCCGCCAAGAGCAATTACGTCTAATTTTGTTAATTTAGACAACAGATTAAATCTATTTAAATTTAAATAATTTTTATTTTTTTTAAAAATTGACGATATAACTATTTTATTAATTTTTTGAATTTCTTTTGTTCTAATTTCTTTAAGGTTATGTGCAGAGCCTATAAAAATAAATTTTTTTTTAAAAGAATAGGCTAGATATTTTTTATTCGTATTAAATGAGGGTATATAAACACCATCTAAATTTAAATTTAGTGCTAATTTAACATTGTTTGAAATTAAAAACTTTTTTTGAGTTTTTCTGCAGTAATTTTTAAAATTTAAAATTTTAGCTTTGCTTGGTATTTCAGATTTATAGTTTCTGTAAATTATAACAGTATTTTTATCCACTTTTTCAATAAGGTTTGTATCAAGTTTATTAATGAAGTAATATTTGTTATTCAAAAAATCATGCATAAAACGGTTCAAAATTTAATAAATATAAAAAATCAGATTAATGATAATTTAAACAATTTAAATATTAATAATCAAATAAAAATTATTGCAGTATCTAAGACTTTCAAGTTAGATGAAATTTTACCTCTTATTGAATATGGTCATATTGATTTTGGTGAAAATAAAGTTCAAGAGGCAGTAGAAAAATGGTCAGAAATAAAAATCAAAAATCAAAAAATAAAATTGCATATGATAGGTAATTTACAAACTAATAAAGTTAAATATGCTGTTAAAATTTTTGATTACATTCATTCTGTTGATACCGAAAAGCTTGCAAAAAAAATTGCTGAGGAACAAATAAAAATAAACAAAAAAATTAAAATTTTTATACAAGTAAATATTGGTAACGAAAATCAAAAATCAGGAGTAAAAAAAGAAAAGCTTGAAAGCTTAGTAAATTACTGCAAACAATTAAATCTAGAAGTAATTGGGTTAATGTGTATCCCCCCTATTAATGAACAACCCGCTGTCTATTTCAAAAAAATGAGTGAATTGAATAAACACTTTAGTTTCTCCGAACTTAGTATGGGCATGTCATCAGACTATATTACAGCTGTAGAAAATTCAGCAACATATATTAGAGTTGGATCAAGTATTTTTGGACAAAGAATTTAATTAATTATAATTTTAGAATTTTTTTTTATTATTTTTAACAAAATTAAAAAATCTTTTTTTTTTAATGCAATACATCCATCTGTAGATTTATAATTATTTGTTAAATGTAAAAAAATACAGCTTCCTAATCCCACTTTAGGTTTTTTAAAGTTATATTTAATTGGAATAATAAGATCATATTTATTATCCCTTCTTTTCAACTTTTCATGACTAATATAATTATTAATCTTGATTAGTTTGTTATACTTTTTGGGATAATTACTATCATCGCACCACCCCATATTTTTTTTTATTTCAATACACCTTAATAATGTATTTGGTTTGTTTATCCTGTCTTTCCTAAAATATAGATTTTCAATACAAAATTTTCCTATAGGTGTTTTTTTATCTCCTTCTTTTTTGTTACCTGTTAAACCACCTTTCCCTATACAACATTTAAAAATAAAATCGTCTACATGAAGAGTATATTTATTTTTTAGAAAAATTGTCATATCTTTCAGTTTATGAGTAATCAAAATATAATTATATATAAATTCGATATATTATTTAATATTCTTAATGAAATAAAGGAAGATCTAGATTTTAAGATAATTAGAGTTTCTAAAGAAGAAAACTTAAAAGATATTATTGATAGGTCTAAAAATTATTTAATTATTACAAAGAAGAAAATAGAAACTACCGAAAATCAAATTATCCTAAACAGTTTACCTATTAAAATAATTGGATTAATTGAAAAACTTAATATTGAATTTTTGAAAAAACAATTCAGTAATCAATCAAGAATTGAAATTAAAGATTATGTAGTAGACTTAAATTCAAGAGAAATAATTAAAAATAAATTTAGATTAAAATTAACTGAAAAAGAAGTAAATACAGTTATGTATTTATTTAGAAGTAACAAATCAGTAAGCATAGATGAGTTACAAAAAAATGTATGGGGATATATTTCAGATATTGAAACACATACTGTTGAAACTCACATTTATAGATTGAGAAAAAAAATTTTAAAAATATTTGATGATCAAAATTTTATTATAAGTGGAAAAAATGGTTACAAAATTATTTAAAAAAAATCCTCTTACTAAGGAATTATATTCAAAAAAATTTAAACCTAAAATTGTTAAGCCTAAAAAAGGTAAAGGAAGTTTTAAAAGAAAAAAAAATTAGATTTATTTAATATAGATCTTTTATTTTGAATTACCTGATATCAACATTGAAGCTTATTACTATTCGATCTTCATCTGATTCATTTTTTGATACTTTATGAGGTAAATAGCCAGGAAAGATTAATAAATCTCCTTCCTCAATAAACATTCCCACTACTTCCATATTTAATTCATTTTTAGTTTTAACTTCTGGGTACCAATATCTTTTAGCTGTGTTCAAACTCTCAACCTGAAATTTACCACAATTCTTTGGAGCTTTAACATAATAGGCTGCGCTCAAAAAACTATTAGGATGAGTATGAATAACATTAAAATCATCTTTCTTATTTATAATTGACCACATACTTGCTATACGAATTTGTTTATTTTCAGTTTTCCAACCTAAATGCATACAAACATTCAAAATATATTTTTGTATCGCAAGTGCGAATTTATTTTGAATCGAGTCTTTTTGAGCAATTTGAAAATCTGGCGAATGCCATCCCCCCTTATTAGATTTAGTAATATTTTTTTTTTCGTCATCTTCTTTTAGTTGATAAATATATTTTGATAATTCTTTATTAAAATCTTTAAAATTATCTACTTTGTATTTAAATATTGGTTCAGGAAAAAGTTTTAAAATTTCAGCATCTTTCATAATAAAAATATAATATTTTTTATAGATTAATAAAATTAAATTCTTGCTCCTATTTTTTGGATAATTTTTGAGGATAATTCAGTACCTTTTATTAAACTTTCTGAAACTGACAAGTTATTAATATATCCATGTAAGTAACCTGCAGCAAAAAGATCACCAGCACCAGTAAGATCAACTATGTTTAAATTTCTTTGTATATCGCTTTCAACAACTTCATCACCATTTACTGCAATTGCGCCTTTTTCACCCCTAGTTATAATTACTAATTTATCAAGTTGTTTTGAAAAACTTATGACTTCATTAAAATTTTTTGCTTCAATTAAGGAGGTGATTTCTTGTTCATTAGCAAAAGTTATGTCGAGCTTGTTTTTAACTAATTTTAAAAAATGGGGTTTATGTCTATCTACACAAAACAGATCAGACAGAGACATAGCTACTTTATTAGCGTTATTAATAGCTTTATCAAAGGCCTTTTTGGGTTCTCCTTCATCCCATAAGTAACCTTCTAAAAATATTATCTCACTATTTTTTACTGCATCGATGCTAACATCATTTTCATTAATTTTTCCTGCTGTTCCTAAGTAAGTGCACATGGTTCTCTCTGAATCAGGCGTTACTAATATTAAACATGTTCCTGTGGGTAATTTTTCTTTTTTTTTTGAGTAAAAGAAATTTACATTTTCTTTTATCAGTCCCTCTTCATATTTTTTACCAAACTCATCATCACAAACTTTTCCAATAAAACCAACATTGTTAGCAAGTTGTGATAAACCAACAATAGAGTTTGCTACAGATCCACCTGATACAGTTTTCTCAATTTTTAGATTAATTAATAATTTTTTGAATTCATTCTCATCAAAAAATAATTTCATGGTGCTTTTAGTTAGATTATTTTTATTAATAAAGTTATCATCAACCTTACAAATCACATCTACAATCGCGTTTCCTATTCCTAAAACTTTCATATTAAGCTTTTTTGGTAATAACAGGTTTTTTTCTATTTGGGTAGCAAGTAGTACATATTTTGCAAGTTAAACCGTAGCAATCTCTTGCTTTACAATATTCTCTCCCATAAAAAATTATTTGTAAATGTAGTTTTGACCAGGTTTTTTTAGGAAATATTCTTTTTAAATCTTTTTCAGTTTGAATTACATTTTTTCCATTAGTTAAACCCCATCTTTGTGCCAATCTATGAATGTGAGTATCAACAGCAAAAGCCGGATATCCAAAACCTTGAGACATCACTACACTAGCCGTTTTATGGCCTACACCGGGAAGTTTTTCAAGGTCTTCAAAGTTTTTAGGTACCTTACCGTTATGTTTTTTTAAAACCTGCTTTGACATTAGATAAATACTTTTTGCTTTAATTCTGAAAATACCGATTTTTTTTATTAATTTTTCAATTTTTTTTCTTCCTAATTTTACAAAATGTTCTGGCTTAAAATATTTTGGGTATATGTTTTTAGTTACATTGTTAACATTTACATCAGTACATTGAGCAGAAAGAAGTACAGAAATTAGTAAAGTAAAAGTATTTTTACTTTTTAGAGGAACAGGTGCTTTAGGATAAATTTTATTTAAAGTTCTAATGATTATTTTTGCTTTTTGTTTTTCATTCATTATGAAAAGTCAAGCAAATCTCTCATAGAATACAAACCAGCACTTTTTTTCATTAACCACTTAGAGGCTGTTAAAGCACCGTCAGAATAAAGTGCTCTATCAAAAGCTTCATGGTTTAATGTAATTATTTCTTTTCCATTTGAGAATTTTACTTCATGTTCTCCAATAATTTCAGCTTTTCTGATTGAATTAAAATTTATTTTTTTTCCATACGGAAAAGATTTTTTATTTAAATATTTTTTACCCATAAGATTATATAGATTTTTATTTTTTCCATCTGCTATTCCTTTTCCAAGCATCAAGGCTGTACCTGAAGGATAGTCTTTTTTGTGTTTATGGTGTATCTCGAATACTTTACTCAGGTACTCATCATTAAGTGATTTAGATGCGATTTCAGTTAAATACATTAATAAATTTACACCCAAGCTCATATTGCCAGCTTTCAAAATAGGGATCTTTTTTGAATATTTTTTAATTAGATTTTCCTGACTTCTATTAAAACCAGTTGTGCCAATAACAACTTTTTTTTTTAGTTTTGATGCAATCTTAAGTATCTCAAGTGTACATTTTGGAACTGTAAAATCTATTATTATATCTACTTTTTTAAAAGCATTTTCAGAATTTAGTTCTGGCTTAATTCCATTAATTTTTTTTTTTAATAATTTATTTTCAGTTAAAACTGTTAATTTAAAATTTTTATTATTTTTTGATGATTTAATTAGTTGTTGGCCCATTCTTCCCATGCAACCAGATATTCCTAAATTTATTTTTTTCATTTAAAGATATCCCAACTCTACCATTTCATGTTTAAAATTTAAATTTATTTCATCAATAATGTTTTTATCTAATTGAGATTTCCAATCTGCATTAGGTCCAGAATTAAAAAATCTTGCTCCTTGTCCCTGTTCTGTAAATAAACCTTTTTCTTCAAGTTTTTGTAGTGTTTGGAAAGAAGTTGACTTTATTGCATTATTTATTTTTTCTTCCTCAAATTTACGATCCATCAGTTTCTCCATAAATTTTGTAATTCTGAAAAATTCTTTATGGGGGTTTTCAAGTAAATCCTCATATTTTACAATTAAATAATTTTGAATTTTATTTTTCCATGAGAGGTAATTAACGCGCCATGAACTTATCAAAGTTGGCACTTTATTTGCTTTATTTTTATACTTGTCCGATTTATTTATACCAAGCCAAACATGTTCATTTGTAATAAAGTTTCTTGCTTCATCAAAATCTTTCATTCCAAAGTGGTGTTTAATTGATAACAAGACTGTTCTTGGATCTCTAACTATATAGATTGCACCTAATGAATTTGAATTATCTGTAAACTCAAAATTATCGATTTTACAAAGCACATGATGAGTTTTTAATAACTTAATCTCATTATTTAGGTTAATTCTATTTTGTGCATTTTTCCAATTTTCTAGAATTTTTTTTGGATTTTGAAAATCATCAACTAGACTTTCAAATTGTTCTCTGCGAGGAAATTGTTGAATTTTATGGAGTGTAGAAAAATCATTTATGCCTTTCTCACTGTATAAAATCGATGAAAGAAAAGCTCTTACCCAAGTATTTCCACTTTTAGGATAAGATGCTAGCCATATAATCATTAAATGTTATAAATTTTGTTTATGATTTTGTTCCATCATACATCAATTTTTCCAGAAATCTTTTGCTTTTTGAAAAAACTTTTTAATACTTGGATTTGACTTGTCATTTTCAATTTCTCTAAATTGTTCTAATAATTCTTTCTGTTTTTTATTTAAATAAACTGGCACTTCTGTTTTAACTTGAACATACAAGTCACCAAAATCACCTCTTCTCATAAACGGCATCCCTTTACCTTTTAATCTAAATTGTTTGCCATTTTGAGTTCCATCAGGAATTTTTATTTTAGCTTTTCCACCATCAATAGTTGGAATTTCAATAGTCGTTCCTAACGCAGCGTCTGCAAAAGAAAGTGGAAATTCAAAAAATAAATTTTCATCTGATCTTTTAAACAACTTATGAGAGTTAACATTTATAAATAAATAAAGATCGCCTGTTGCTCCTCCTCTGGTACCGGCTTCACCTTTTCCTGCAAGCCTTATTCTTGTTCCGTCATCTACACCTTTTGGAATTGTTACAGATATTCTTTTAGATGCTTGTTTTTTACCTTGACCATTACAATCATTACATGGATTGGTAATTTCTTCACCATTTCCATTACATTGAGGGCAAGTTTGTTGAACTGTAAAAAATCCTTGATTAGATCTTATTCTTCCATTACCACCACAATATGAGCATCTGTCAGGGGAATAACCTGGTTTTGATCCATTTCCTTTACAAGTACCGCACTGTTCTGATGTTGAAAATTTAATATCTTGCTTTTTTCCACTATAAGCTTCCTCAAGAGAGATAGATAAATCATATCTTAAGTCAGAACCTCTGTTATTAGATTTTCTACCTCTTGATCTTCCACCTCCTCCAAAATCACCAAAAAAATCCTCAAAAATATCTGAGAAATCCGCTCCACTAAAACCACCAAAGCCACCACCTGGTCTGCCACCACCATTTTCAAAAGCTGCATGACCAAAGTTATCGTAGTTTTGTTTTTTTTCTTTATCTGAAAGTATTCCGTAAGCCTCACTGGCTTCTTTGAATTTTTCTTCTGCTTTTGAGTCCCCAGGATTTTTATCAGGATGATACTTAACGGCTAACTTTCTGTATGCAGATTTTAATTCTTCAGGACTTGCGCGTTTATTAACGCCTAGGACATCGTAATAGTCTTTTTTAGCCATCAAATTACCCCAGACAATTAAATGTCAGTTTAAGCGCTTTTTTCTTTATTCTCGTCTTTTACTTCTTCAAAATCAGCATCAACAACATTCTCGTCTTTTTTACCAGTATCGTCTCCACCATCATCTTTTCCAGATTCTGGTTTCGCACTTTGCTGTGATTTATAGATTGCTTCTCCTAGTTTCATCGAAGCTTGAACTAAAGCTTCAGTTTTTTTCTTGATATCTTCAATATCTTCACCTTTCAAAGCCTCTTTTACAGCAGTTGAAGCATCTTCAATTGCCTTTTTCTCTGCATCAGAGATTTTTGATCCATGCTCTTTTAAATTTTTTTCAGTAGAGTGAATTAGAGTGTCTGCTTGATTTCTAACATCAACCGATTCTCTTTTCTTTTTATCAGCTTCTTTATTAGCTTCTGCATCTTTTACCATTTTCTCAATTTCTTCATCACTTAATCCACCAGAGGCTTGAATCTGAATTTTTTGTTCTTTACCAGTTCCCTTGTCTTTTGCTGAGACATTTACGATACCATTAGCATCAATATCAAAAGTAACTTCAATTTGAGGAACTCCTCTTGGTGCTGGCGCAATACCCACTAATTCAAAGTTACCTAAAGCTTTATTATCAGCTGCCATTTCTCTTTCACCCTGTAAAACTCTAATAGATACTGCAGGCTGATTGTCCTCAGCAGTTGAGAAAACTTGGCTTTTTTTAGTTGGAATTGTTGTGTTTTTATCAATTAATTTTGTTGAAACTCCTCCAAGTGTTTCGATACCAAGTGATAATGGAGTCACATCTAATAGAAGTACATCTTTAACATCACCCTGTAATACTCCTGCTTGAATAGCAGCACCCATAGCAACTACTTCATCAGGGTTTACACTTTTGTTAGGATCTTTCCCAAAAAAGTTTTTAACTTCTTCTAATACTTTTGGCATTCTAGTCATACCACCTACCATAACTACTTCATCAATTTCACTAGCAGTAATTCCCGCATCTTTAAGAGCCGTTTTACATGGAGGCATTGTTCTAGCAATTAAGTCCTCAACTAAAGCCTCAAGTTTAGCTCTAGTCATTTTTAAATTAATATGTTTTGGACCTGTTTTATCTGCAGTAATAAAAGGTAGATTTATATCAGTTTGTTCTGCAGAAGATAATTCAATTTTTGCTTTTTCAGCAGCTTCTTTTAATCTTTGTAAAGCAAGTTTATCTGACTTAAGATCGATTCCATTATCTTTCTTAAATTCAGAAATTAAGTAATCAACTACAGCATTATCAAAATCTTCACCACCTAAAAAAGTATCACCATTAGTTGATTTAACTTCAAATACACCATCACCCAATTCTAAGATAGATACGTCAAATGTTCCTCCACCTAAATCATATACAGCAATTTTTTTATTTTGTTTTTTATCCAAACCATAAGCTAATGATGCAGCAGTTGGTTCATTAATAATTCTTAAAACTTCTAATCCAGCAATTTTTCCTGCGTCTTTTGTTGCTTGTCTTTGTGCATCATTAAAGTATGCTGGAACGGTAATTACAGCTTTTGTTACAGCCTGACCTAAATATTTTTCTGCTGTTTCTTTCATTTTTTGTAAAATAAATGCTGATATTTGAGAAGGTGAATATTTTTCACCTTTAGCTTCAATCCAAGCATCACCTTTTTCAGAATTAATTATTTTAAAAGGTGCAGCCTCTACATCTTTTTTTACCGTTGGGTCGTCAAAATTTCTTCCAATTAGTCTTTTTACTGCAAAAATAGTATTTTCTGGATTTGTAACAGCTTGTCTTTTTGCTGGTTGTCCAATTAATTTTTCGTTTTCATCTGTAAATGCAACAACTGATGGAGTAGTTCTTGCTCCTTCAGCATTTTCTAAAACTTTAGCTTGTGTTCCTTCCATTATGGCTACACATGAATTTGTTGTTCCTAAGTCTATTCCAATAATTTTACTCATAATATTAATGTCTCTCTTTCGTCATATAGGGTTTAAATGTGAAACTACAAGTTGATCTCATAATTATTTATTTTCTGGATTTTCCTGATTTTCCTCAGTTTTTTCTTCTTTAATTGTAACTTTTTTTGACACTCCTACTAATGAGGGTCTAAGTAATCTGTCTTTTATAGTAAAGCCTTTTTGAATTTCCTGAATTATTGTTCCAGGTTCTTTCGTATCGTCCTCAATTTCCATCATTGCTTGATGAAAGTTTGGATCTAGTTTTTTGTTAAGGCTATCAATTTGTTTAATGTTATTTTTTTCAAATATTGAGATTAGATCTTTTTTAATAATATCTAAATGCTCTAGCGTCTTTTTTAATGCTTCAGTTTCTTTTAATTTATCGTCGCTTTCAAGAACATGTTTGGATCGATCTAAGTTATCAATCAAATTCAATGCTTCTTTTGCAAAACTATAACCACCATATTCAAAAGCATCTTCTTTTTCTTTTTCAAATCTTCTTCTTTGATTTTCCATTTCTGCAAAAGTTCTTGCCACTTTATCTTCCAGCTCAGCAATTTTTTCTTCTGGAGTTGGCTCTTTAACTTCTTCTTTGGCTTCTTGCTCTATTTCTTGTTTATTTTCTTGGGCCAGATCCTCTTCAGGTTTCTCATTTTCTTTTACAGTATCTTCTTTTTTATCTGCAGAAGTGTTATTTTGGATTTCCTCTTTTTCCATAGTCTCTTATATGGTAAGCATTTTCTTAATTTCTAGATGTATAAACAAAAAATTAATAAATTATTAATAGGTACTAATAACAAGGGTAAATTACGTGAAATCAAGAGTTTATTGCCTAAAAAAATTAAAATTTATTCTACATCTACTTTTAATCTTAGAAGCCCTGTTGAAAATGGTAAGACTTTTAAGGAAAACTCACTGATCAAATCAAAATATTTTTCAAAAAAGACAGGATTGTTGTGTTTAGCTGACGATTCTGGTTTAGAGATAGATTTTTTAAATAAAAGTCCTGGAATTTATTCTGCAAGGTGGGGAGGAAAGCATGGGGACTTTAGTAAAGCCATAAAAAGAGTTTATAGAGAATTAAATAAAAAAGATAAAAATTGGAAAAACAAAAAAATAAAAGCAAGATTTATTTGTGCACTTTCTATTTCATATTTAAATAAAAAAATTACTTGTGTCATAGGTAAAGTTGAAGGTCATATTTCACATGAAGCAAAAGGAAAAAATGGATTTGGTTATGATCCAATTTTTATTCCTTTAAGAAAAAGAAAAACTTTTGGAGAAATGAAGCCATCTCAAAAGTATAAAATGGATCATAGATATCAAGCTTTTAAAAAAATTAGAAAATTTCTATAAGTTTTTGATCTTCAATTTTATAAAAATTAAGCCTATGATTTATTTTATTATTTTGAATATCAAAGACTCCTATTTTTCCTTTGAATGAGTTTTTTTTCTTAAAAATTTTATTTAAGTTTTCTGTATTTGAGTTTAGTGATAAATAATAAACCAAGCCAACAAGATCATAACTCAATAAAGACAAATGGGTAGGATCTTTATTAAATGCGTTAAAATATTTTATTTTGAAGTTATCAAAATTTTCTTTATTTATTGATGGATAATATAGTGGTTGAATATCAGTTTCGTTAAATAAACTTTCATCGAACCATTGATTTAAAGTTATAAAATATTTGTTTTTAGGAAGTACGTCAGTGTACAAAAGTGATGTAGATACACTTTTAAGACTTTCGTCAAAATCTGCAATTACGATGGCATCAAAATTTAAACCACCTAAAGTGTATCTTTTTTCAAGTCTTTTTATTTTTTTTTCTTTATTTGTATCATTTGAATTTTTTATCCTTTTAATTTCATCCTCTAAATTTTGTTTTCTTGTTCTATAGTTTGTAATTTCTTCTATTTGTTTTGTTAGTTTTGTAGGCTCTGTATTATATTCATAATCTTTATAAATTTTAATTTTTGAATTTTTCATTCCTTTTTTAACTTCAAATTCATAATCTTGGATTGGTGTTAAAAAAATAGTTTTTTGTATTTGATTAATATCTAAAAATTTTTTTATTGTATTAAATTGTGATGTAGAATTAATTCCAGCAGAGATAACATTTTTTGGAAGATCTAAAGTTTTATTTGTTAATGATAAAAATGTTAAATTTTTCATTTCATCTAAATAAGCTAAACTTTCATAGAAAACGGGACCTATAACAATTTTTATACCCATTTCACTTAATTCAAATGCTGATTTTAAAGTTTGATTAGCTTTAGATGCTGTATCTTTTGGATATATTTCTATTAGGTCATTATCTATATCTTTGACAGCTAATCCAACTGCTTTAATGATTGACTCTCCAATCTCCTTATTTTCTCCTGTCATAGGTATCAATAATCCTATCTTAATTTTTTCCTGAGCATTAACTGTTGAAAAAAATAGAAAGTAAAAACTTAAAAAAATAAAATAAATAATTTTAATTAATTTGATCATTTTGATGTTAGTATAATATTTTTTAAGCTAAATTATGATCATAAAACCACAATTTAAATTAAAAGAATACGAAAATGGTCTTTATCTGGTATCAACCCCTTTAGGAAATCTAAAAGATATTACCTTAAGAGCAATTGAAGTTTTGCAGCAATCTCATTATATTTTATGCGAAGATACTCGCTTTTCAAAAAATCTTTTAGATAAATATAAAATAAAATCAAAATTAATTTCAAATCATAAATTTAATGAAAAAAAAAATGTAATAAAAATTGTAGAATATTTAAAATCTGGAAAAATAATTTCTTTGATATCTGATGCTGGTACACCCAGTATTTCTGACCCTGGTTCAATTTTAGTTAATAAATGTATTGATAACGAGATAAATATATTTCCCATCCCTGGACCTTCAGCTGTTGCTGCAGCTGTTGCAATCAGCGGTTTTTCAGACAAATTTTTGTTTTGTGGTTTTTTTTCGGACAAAAAAAAGCAATTATCTAATGAATTAAAAAAATTCTCAGAATTTGAAAATTCTTTAGTTTTTTTTGTTTCTCCTAAAAAAATTAATAAAATAATACCTGAGATAAAAAAAAATTTTTATGGGAGAAAGATAGTTTTCTGTAGGGAAATGACAAAAATGTATGAAGAATTTATCAGAAAAAATATAGATGAATTAGAATTATTTGAAAAAGAACCGAAAGGCGAGCTTACCGTAGTTATTTCTGAAAAAAAAATAGATAAAAATATATCTCAAAAACTAGCTGAATCAGATATGAATATGATTAACAAAATGATTAATAAATTATCTATTAAAGACATTACAGATATTTTAGGCCAAAGAACTAAAGTGTCTAAAAAAGAAATTTACAATTATTGTTTAGAATTAAAAAATGAAAAATAAATTATTAATTTTTATTTTATTGAGCTTTGTTTTAGTAGGGTGTGTTGGTGTTGGTTCCAAAGGTCTTTTCGGAACAGGTGTATCAGTTGCATTAGATCCTAGAACAGTTGGAACTCAAATAGATGATTCAATAATGGAAAAAACTATAAGTGCAAAAATTTTGGCAAAAGATAAAAAATATCTGTTGACTGTAAAAACTAAAGTTTTAGATGGGAGAATTTTTGTTACTGGAAAAGTAGATAGTCCAGAAGAAAAATTAATGATTACTAAATTAGCATGGGAAACTAAGGGTGCTAGATCAGTTAGAAATGATATTAAAATTAAAGAGGAGTTTAACTTTAAGCAATCTGCAAAAGATGTATTAATAACATCGCAACTTAGAACAGCTATAATTGTTAATAAAAATATTAAGGCAACCAATTATCAAATAGATACCTATAAGAAGAAAATTTATATTTATGGAATTGCTTTAACTTCAGAGGAAAAAGATTTAGTTATAAGTGAAGCAAAAGAAATACTTGATGTAGATGATGTGATTGCAAGTATAATACTTGTTGAAGACTTAAGAATTCAAAGAGAGTAATTATTTTTTGTAATCAATCACTTGAGAAGAATAAGCAGCAATTGATGCTAGGTTAAGTATTTCAGAAGTTGATGATCTTAAAGGTGCAATTTCTATTGGAAGCCCAAGTCCAATTAATAATGGTCCAATAACTTTTGTGTCTCCAATTGTTTTCATCAGTTTATATGAAATTGCTGCACTATGTTGTCCGGGCATTATTAAAATATTTGCTTTACCAACTATCTTTGCAAAAGGATAAAGTTCCTCATATTCTGGATTAAGAGCAACATCAGGCTGCATATCTCCATCAAATTCAAAGTCTACTTTTCTTTCTTTTAATATCTCAACCGCGTTTCGAATATGTTTTGTTCTACTAGTAAGAGGTTGTCCAAATGTAGAGTGGGATACAAAAGCAACTTTAGGATCAAATCCAAAAAGTCTGACTACTCTTGCTGTAGATATCGCCATTTCAGCCATTTGTTCAGAAGTTGGATATTCATGGACACTTGTATCACCAACAAAAATAGTTCTCCCTTTATGCACGATCATGTTTAAACCAAACATAATCTCACCTTTTCTTACATCAACAACTTGCTTAATTTTTTCAAATGAAGCACCAAATCGTCTTGTATTTCCTGTTACAGCACCATCAGCATCACCGCAGGCAACCATACTAGTAGCCCAGACAACCCTATCATTTCTAATCATTCTGTCACAATCACGTTCTAATAATCCTTGTTCTCTTTGTAATTTTTCAAACAAATGTTTTACGTATCTTTTTCTTTTTTCTTCATCTTTTGAATTAACAATCTCAATGTCAAAATTTTCACTGTAACCTATATTTTTAATCTGTTCTTTAATTTTACTTTCTTTACCAACCAAGATTGGAATACCTAATTTTGAATTTTTAAATGCTATTGCGGCTTTTAAAGTATTTTCATCTTCACCATCTGCAAAAACAATTCTTTTCTGATTTTTCTTAATAAATGAATTAATACCCTGCATGATAGTAACGGTTGGATCTAGTCTTTGTTTTAGTTGATCTTTATAAACTTCAAAATCATCTATATTTTTTCTAGCTGCTCCGCTATCTATAGCTGCTTTTGCTACAGCGGCTGGTATTACACTAATTAATCTTGGATCAAATGTAGATGGAATAATATAATCTTTTCCATAATGAGGTCTTTCCCCACCCATAGCTGCAACAACTTCATCAGGAACATCTTCTCTTGCAAGCTTGGCTATTGCATTAGCTGCAGCAACCTTCATTTCTTCATTTATTGTTTTAGATCTCACATCTAAAGCTCCCCTAAAGATATAAGGAAATCCAATTAAATTATTTACTTGATTGGGGTAATCCGATCTCCCTGTTGCAACAATTGCATCATTTCTAACCTCACTAATTTCCTCTGGAGTAATTTCTGGATCAGGATTAGCACAAGCAAATATAATTGGATTTTTTGCCATAGATTTAACCATCTCTTTTTTTAGAACACCTTTTGCTGATAATCCTAAAAAAACATCTGCACCTTTAACAGCATCCTTTAAAGTTCTATGTTTAGTTTTAACTGTAAATCTGGATTTCCATTGATCAATTCCCTCAGTTCTTCCTTCGTAAATAACGCCCTTTCTGTCTAGCATTATTATATTTTCAGATTTTACTCCTGAGTTTTTAAATAACTCAGTACAAGCTTGTGCTGAAGCTCCAGCACCATTAACTACAACTTTAATTTTTTTTATTGATTTACCACAAATATCTAAGGCATTGATTAATGCTGCAGTAGTTATAATTGCTGTTCCATGTTGGTCATCATGAAAAACTGGAATATCCAAAATTTCTTTTAATTTCTGTTCTATTATAAAACAATCTGGGGCTGCTATATCCTCTAAATTTATTCCACCAAAGCTAGGTGCAAAATTTTTAATTGAATTTATGATTTCGTCCGTATCTTTACAATCAATCTCTAAATCAATCGAGTCAATATCTGCAAATCTTTTAAATAATACAGCCTTTCCTTCCATCACAGGTTTTGATGCAAGAGCACCTAAATTCCCCATTCCTAATATTGCTGAACCATTGCTTATTACTGCAACTAGGTTTCCCTTGCTTGTATAATCATAAGCTGCTTCTGGATTTTCACTTATCTTTTTTACTGGGGCAGCAACTCCTGGAGAATATGCTAAAGCAAGATCACGCTTAGTTGTCATATTTTTTGAAGAAATAATCTCAATCTTGCCTGGTTTTTTGTCTTTATGAAAATCTAAAGCTTCTTTATCTGTGTAATGATCGTTTTTTGTTTTTTTCATTTCTGATAACAATAAATGTACAATTGGGGTAAAATTAAGACTAATATGATTTATGAACTTACTTAAGTCAACAGGCACATTTGGTTTTTATACTATCATCAGCAGATTGCTTGGTTATTTAAGAGATATTTTAATAGCAATTTTTCTAGGAACAGGGATGTTGGCGGATGCCTTTTTTGTAGCATTTAGAATTCCAAATACTTTTAGAAGATTATTTGCCGAAGGTACTTTTAATGCTGCATTTGTTCCAAGTTATTCATCAGAAATTACTAAAGGAAAAAAACGATCAAACAAATTTGCTAATGATATTTTTAATATTCTTTTTTTAGGGTTGTTATTTTTAACAATAATAATTGAAATTTTCATGCCTGCATTTGTTTCAATTATTGCTCCAGGATTTGTCGGTGATTTAGAAAAAATGGAGGTAGCTATAAATTTAACAAGAATTACTTTTCCTTTTTTATTTTTTGTTTGCTTAGCTTCTTTTTTTTCTGCAATTCTAAATTCACATAATAAGTTTGCTGCTGCAGCTGCAGCCCCAATAATTTTAAATATTGTTTTAATTTTAGTATTGATTTTTTCTAAATCTTTAGGTGATCAATTAGTTTATTATTTGTCTTACGGTGTTTCTTTTGCTGGTTTTTTACAATTAATATTTTTATATAAATATGTATCAAAATATTACTCATTTGAATTTAATTACAAATTAAAAGTAAGTAATAAAGTTAAGTTCTTTTTTAAAAAACTTTTACCGAGTATTTTTTCCTCTGGAGTTACTCAAATTAATATTTTGGTAGGGACTATAATTGCATCATTTCAAGCAAGTGCAGTTTCTTATTTATATTATGCTGATAGAATTTATCAAATTAACTTGGCTATAGCTGGCATCGCGATTGGTGTTGTGATACTTCCACAGCTTTCAAAACATATTCAGTCTAGAAAAAAAAATAAGATTTTGCTTATACAAAATAAAGCTTTAGAATTAAGTTTCTTTTTAAGCCTTCCAGCAACAATCGCTTTAATTATTGGATCAGAACAAATTATTTCAGCTCTATTTGGTTATGGATCTTTTAATGAAAATTCGGTGAACAATTCAAGTTTAGCGTTATATTATTTTGCATTAGGGCTTCCCGCGTTTGCTTTAATAAAGGTTTTTTCAAGTTTTTTCTTTGCAAATCATGATACTAAAACTCCATTTTATATTTCTTTAATTTCAGTATTACTTAATATCATTATTAGTGTTTATTATTTTAGTGAAATTGGTTTTATAATAATTCCGATAGCCACATCTGTTTCATCCTGGTTTAATTCAATATTGTTATTTTTATTTTTAAAAAATCGACAATTATTTTATTTTAACCAAATATTTTTTATAAAATTTATTAAAATAATTTTTGCATCAATTATGATGGGTTTATTTTTTAACTTCATATTAAATTTTTTCCAAAACGAATTAGCCTTTAATCAATCAATTAAATCTTTTTATTTAGTTTTATGTGTTATATTGGGATTATTGTTTTATTTAATTGTATGTTATTTCATCAAAGCTTTTCAAATGAGTGATATTAAATTAGAGTATTAATTTTATGGGTAAAAAAATATTCTCTGGTGTTCAGCCTACAGGTAATCTTCATCTTGGAAATTATTTAGGTGCCATAAAAAACTTTGTAGACTTAAATAATGATAAAGATAATAAATGTATTTTTTGTGTAGTTGATTTACATGCCATTACAGTAAGGCAAGATCCTAAAGAATTAAAAAATAATATTTGGGAAACTGTTGCAACTTTTATAGCAAGCGGAATAGATCCAAAAAAAAGTATAATTTTTAATCAATCTGGAGTGGTTGCTCATGCAGAAGGAGCATGGATATTAAGTTGTGTTGCTAGAATGGGCTGGTTGAATAGAATGACCCAATTTAAGGAGAAAGCCGGTAAAGATAAAGAGAAAGCCAGCATTGGATTGTACTCTTATCCAGTTTTAATGGCAGCTGATATTCTTTTATACGATGCTACTCATGTTCCAGTAGGTGATGATCAAAAGCAACATTTAGAATTATGTAGAGATATAGCTCAAAAATTTAATAACGATTTTGAAGTAGAAAATTTTCTTCAAGTCCCCGAACCTTTAATTCAAAAAGAGTTTTCAAGAATAATGAGTTTAAAGGATGGTTCAAAAAAAATGAGTAAATCAGAACCATCAGATTTGAGTCGAATAAATTTAACAGATAACAAAGATCAAATAATAAACAAAATCAAAAAAGCAAAAACTGATCCTTTGCCTATGCCGCAAGAGTCAAAGGAACTTGATGAAAGATTAGAGGCAAAGAATCTTTTAGGAATTTATTCAAGCTTAACTAATTCTACATTGGAAAACTCAGTAAAAAATTTTGCAGGTAAAAACTTTTCAGAATTTAAAGAACAATTAGCAGAAGAACTTGTGAATAAAATTGAACCTATTTCCAATGAGATAAAAAAACTTTTAGGAGATAAAAGTTATTTAGATAAAATTCTTCTAGATGGAGTTGAAAAAGCTAATCTAATTGCATCTAAAAAGATTGAAAGAATTAAAGAAATAGTAGGTTTTTAATAAAAATTTATTATCAAGTTTTAATTTTTAAAATATTCACTATATATAATTTATGTTCGTTCAAACACAAGTAACACCGAATCCAAATTCTTTGAAATTTCTTCCTGGGAAGAAAGTTTCAAACAGTGGTCCTTATAAAATTACAAATAAAGAAGATATCCAAAATGAATTGGTGAGAAATATTTTGTCAATAAATGGTGTGGAGGGTATTTTTTTAGGTCAAGATTTTATTTCAGTAAATAAAAAAGAAAACATTAAGTGGGAAGAAATAAAACATATCGTAATTTCTCTAATAAATGATTTTTATGCAGATGGAAAAGATTTTGTAATTGACGAAAATATAAAAGAAGGAGATTTAGATTTAAGTGAAATTGAATCAAAAATTGTAAAAATTTTAGAAGAAAAAATAAGACCAGCTGTGGCTAGAGACGGAGGTGATATAAAATTTAAAGAATTTAAAGATGGAGTTGTAAAAGTTCAATTGCAAGGAAGTTGTTCTGGCTGTCCTAGTTCAACTATGACTTTAAAACAAGGTGTTCAAAATCTTTTGTGTCATTATCTACCAGAGGTAAAAGAAGTTGTGGCTATACAATAATAATTTATGAGAAAATTTGAAAAACCAAATTTTATGAAAAATAAAAGTTTTGACATAATTTCAAGATTTTTTTTAAGTTCATTTATAGTAATCTCTTTCTTTTATGTAACACCTATATTTATTAATTTTGCTGATAAAAATTTTAATAATAAAGAATTTACCAATAATTCAAAAAATCTTTTAAACAATACTCTTAAAAAAGATAAATTAATTGAGGAAGATTTAACAGCTGAAGCTGATGAGAGGGATTTATTATATGATATTTTAGAGGAGAATAATTCTGAAATTAATTTAGTCAGATATACAACATCTGAGATTGACTCATTATTCAAAGAGGTAAATTATAATTTAAAAGATGTAAGGGATACAAAATTAGTAAAACCAATAGATATTGGTCTTTTACCGAATGAAATTAAAAACATAGCTAACACCAAGAAAAGAAAAGATATGTTTATAAAAATTGTTCTCCCTCTAATAGTTAAGGAAAATAATAAAATTAGAGTCGATAGAAAAAGATTGTTCACAATTTTAAATAAAAATAGCAACACTGATATTGAAAAAAAATGGTTAGATAAAAAGTATAAACAATACGGAGTAAGAAAAAATGACTTATCTACTTTAAAAGTAAGAATGGATGAAATACCAGTTTCACTAGCAATAGCTCAAGCTGCTAAAGAAACTGGCTGGGGAACTTCAAGATTTGCTTTAAAGGGAAATGCCTTATTTGGACAATGGACTTGGTCTGGAGAAGGATTAAAACCTAAAAATGCTGATGAGGGTAAAGATCATAAAGTTATGAAATTTCATAGTTTACAATTATCTGTAAGAGCATATTTGAGAAATTTAAATACACACTCAACGTATAAAAATTTAAGAAAAGCAAGAACAGAGCTTAGAAATCAAAATAAGACATTGGATAGTTTAATTTTGTCTAAACACTTAGATAAATATGCAGAAACAGGAAACCAATATATAGAGGTTTTACAAAAAATTATTGAACAGAATAATTTAAAAGATTTTGATGAGGCGAGATTGTTGCCTTCAAGTAAAGATTTAGAAAGTTTGATTTAATTTTTATTTATTTTTATAGGAAATTGAATACCAAACCATCTCCATTTTCCATTATCATTCAGAGAACAATTAATTCTACCTCTTCTTGGTTTGAATGGTTCTCGAAATTGAATTGTTAAATAGTTGTTGGCAAAGCTTGTTTTTGATTTTGCCCAAATATCTCCTTCATTAGAATAACAATTAATATTAGATAAATTTTTTTGCTCCTTGAAAAATTCAACTTTAAAATTTGGAGGATTTGTGTTTTCAAATAATTGTTTTTCCTCAGGAAGTATCTTTTTATACTCAAGTGGAAAATAATTTATTATCGATTTAAATCTTTTTAACTCTCCATATTTTTCATTAATTGGAAATCTAGGTAATTCAAATTTATCTTTATTTAAATCAATTACACCAGAATGCTGACCAAAAGCATATTTGAAATTTTTTGATATATAATCTTTCATAAACTTAGAGTATTCACCAAATGGATATGAAAATAGACTAGGTACGTAACCAAGTTCTTTTAAAAAAATCTTATTTGCAGTCTCAATATCTAAAATAAAATCGTCATTGTTAACATCTATAAGATATTCATGAGTGTGAGAATGATGCCCTATATATGCAAAATCATTATTCTCAACTTCTTTAATTTGCTCCCATGTCATATAACCTCTTTTTTCCTACAGGCTCAGTTGAAACAAATAAAATAAATGGAATTTTATTTTCTTTTAGATAAGGCCATGCCTCAGTATAAAAAGATTCAAAAGCATCATCGATAGTTATAAGAATTTCTTTTTTTAATTTTGGTTTATTAAACTGTTCGTCAAAATTATTTGGATTTTGAAAACTAAAATCTGAGTTCTTGATAATATTTATATGTTCCTCAAATATATCCATTTTAATATTAGTCGAAGGGTACTTATTCTCATTAAAACGATGATACATTATCGATAGAATTCCTTCATCATTGGAATAGTATTTGATATTATTTTCATCTGATTTAGAACTGGTACTAGAAAATAAAATAATTATGAATAAACTAATAATTGATGTAGCCGGCGAAAAAATTTTTTTAATGATCATTACTAGTTATGATATTTATAATATTACTAAAGAGAATACTAAAATTAATTATGAAAAATTAACTTTAATTATTCATGATTTTTTAAATTCTCATCAATTAAACTTGAAAGATATTAATAAAATTTATTTAAATAGGGGGCCCGGAAGTTTTGCGGGAATACGAAATTCGTTCTCTATAGTTAAAGCATTTAATTTAACTAATAATATTGATTACTATTGTTATAGCATTCAAGATTTTAAAGGTGAAAAGGACATAAAATATGAAAATATCCCTGATTTGTGCGATAAATTTAATATTAGAAAAAATTTGATTAACCCTATTTATTTAAGTTAAAATTATCTTATGTCGGAAACAATAGAGCAAAAATGTATAGCAAAAGGGGTTAAATTAACTGATCAAAGAAGAGTAATTGCACAAGTAATGTCAGAATCTACCGACCATCCGGATGTAGATGAGCTCTACAATAGAGTATCTAAAATTGATCCTAAGATTAGTATTGCAACTGTTTATAGAACAGTAAAATTATTTGAAGAAACAGGAATTTTAACAAAGCACGAGTTTAAAGGTGGAAAAGCTAGATATGAAGAACTTAATGAGAGTCATCATGATCATTTAATTGATGTCAAAACTGGTGAAATTATAGAATTTGTTGATGAAGAAATTGAAAAGCTTCAAAAAAAAGTTGCAGAAAAATACGGATATACACTTGTAGACCATAAATTAGAATTATATGGGGTTAAAAAAAAATCCCAATAACATGAATCAAAAAATATTTATCAAAACTTTTGGGTGTCAAATGAATGAGTATGACTCAAATAGAATTTTTGATTCAGTCAAAAAAATTGGTTATGAAAAAACAGAAAAATATGAAGAAGCGAATTGTTATCTCTTAAATACATGTCACATTAGAGACAAAGCAAAAGAAAAAGTTTACTCTGAAATAGGAAGAGTAAAAAAAATTTTTAGATCTAAAAAAAAACCATTAGTAATTATTGCTGGTTGTGTTGCTCAAGCAGAAAATCAGGAAATGCTTAAAAGAGAACCTTATATTGATTTAGTAATTGGTCCTCAAGCTTATCATAAAATTAATGATATAATTTTAAATTATACTGAAAAAAATAAAAAAATAGAAGAGACAGAGTTTGATGCAGTTTCTAAATTTAAATATTTAAGTAAAATAAAAAATGGAGATGGAAAAGTTTCATCCTTTTTAACTATTCAAGAAGGGTGCGATAAGTTTTGTCATTTTTGTGTAGTCCCATATACAAGAGGACCAGAATATTCTCGTCCATTTAATCAAATTTTAGATGAAGCAAAATATTTAGCTGATAATGGTGCAAGAGAAATAATTTTACTTGGTCAAAATGTAAATGCTTATGATAATGAAGGATACAGACTATCTGATTTGATTTTAAATATTGAAAAATTATCCGAAATTAAGAGAGTTAGATATACAACATCTCACCCAAAAGATATGACAGAGGATTTGATTGAAGCGTATAAAACTTCTAAAAAGTTAATGCCACTTGTACATTTACCGGTTCAAAGTGGATCTAATAAAATTTTAGGATCAATGAATAGAAAACATAGCATTGAGGAATATTTAAGCACTTTTGATAAATTAAAAGAAATTAATCCAAAAATAGAATTTTCCAGTGATTTTATTATAGGTTATCCTGGTGAAGAAGATCAGGATTTTAAGGATACCATTAGATTAATTGAAAGGGTTAAATTTATAAACTCTTATTCATTTATCTTTAGTCCAAGACCTGGAACAGTAGCTGAAAATTTAGAATTAATTGAAAAAAAAACTTCTATTGAAAGATTAGAAAAAATTCAGTCTATTTTATTTGAAAATCAAATCCGAATGAACAAATCGTTAGAGGGTAAAGTTATTAATGTTTTGGTTGAAAATTTAACCGATGATAAAAGCAAAGCTTTTGGTAGATCTGAGTATATGACATCTGTAATTTTTAATGGTAAAAAGAATGATATTGGAAAAATAGTGCAAGTGAGAATTAAAGATAGTAATAGAAATACTTTATTCGGTGAAGTTATAACTAATTTGGATCAGAAGGTTGCATAGAATTTGAGTGGAATTACAAAAAAAAATATCGATCAGTCTTTAAAATTTGTTTATTCAGATAACAATTCTCTAAGCGTTATATTTCATGATAATAACTTGTTAATGGGTGTTGTTGGAGAATTTAATAAAAATTTACAAGAATTGGAAAAAATTACAAATTGTAGCTTATATTCAAGAGGAAACTCAATTTTAATTAAATCAACACCTGAAAAGAATGAAAAAATTAAAAACGCTATTCAATTTTTGGCCAATCAGTTTATTAATAATGGAAGTATAGAGAATAAAGATATACTTTCATCAGTTGATAACTTTATGATTAATGAAAAAGTAAAAAATAATAATGTTACAGACATTATCAAAACTCCCAAGAAATCTATAATTCCTAGATCTGAAAAACAAAAAAGCTATGTGAGAGCTTTGAGAGAAAGTGATATTATAATTTCAGCCGGACCAGCGGGAACTGGAAAAACTTTTTTGGCAGTAGCCGTAGGTCTAACTATGCTTTTAGAAAAAAAGATTGAGAGAATTATTCTTTCAAGACCAGCTGTAGAAGCGGGTGAGCGTTTGGGATTTTTACCTGGTGATATGAAGGAAAAAGTAGATCCTTATCTTAGACCTTTATATGACTCTTTATATGATCTCTTCGATTTTGAAAAAATACAGAGAATGATTGAGATTGGAGATATAGAGATTGCGCCTTTAGCTTTTATGAGAGGTAGAACTCTTAAAAATTCCTTTGCAATTTTAGACGAGGCACAAAATGCTACGGATACTCAGATTAAAATGTTCCTAACACGTATTGGAGAAAATTCAAAAATAGTGGTAAATGGTGACCCATCTCAAATTGATTTACCAAATAAAAGCATGTCAGGATTAGTTCGATCAAAAGAGTTACTAGGGCATTTAAAAGAAATATCCATAGTTGATTTTGATCATTCGGACGTAGTCAGACATCCACTCGTTTCTAAAATAGTAAAAGCATATTCAAATAATGATTAGTATTAATGTCTTCTCTGAGGAGAAGGCTTGGTCAAAAAGGCTTAAAAATAAGGATATTTATTTTAAAAAAATATGCAAAGCTTTTCCAAAAAAATATAAATTTTTAAATAAAAAAGTAACCTTCACATTATTACTTTCAAATAATAAGAATATTAAAAAATTAAATAAAGTTTTTAGAAAAAAAAATAAATCTACC